>JAEXOD010000136.1 GCA_023447335.1 Bacteroidota bacterium | reverse complement strand
GTATAGGAACAGGGTTAGACTGGGCAATAATTATAGTCTATTTTTTAGCAGTTACCGCATTTGGTACTTATTTTAGTAAGTACAACCGATCAACAAACGATTTCTTTTTCGGTGGTCGTAGATTTAGTTGGTGGCTAATCGCTTTTTCAATTGTGGCTACCGGGGTTAGTAGTCATAGTTTTGTAAAGTATTCGGCAAAAGGATTTGAAAACGGTATTTCTTCAACAATGACCTACATGAATGATTGGTTTTTTGTGCCATTGTTCTTTTTCGGGTGGCTTCCGATAGTTATCTATTCCAAAATAAAATCTATTCCTGAGTATTTTGAACGTAGATTTAGCAAAACGGCTCGTGGTTTTGCTACGATTTTTATGTTGGCTTATATTATCGGATATATAGGTATCGGATTTTTAACATTAGCGAAAGCTGTTATGCCTCTTTTACCCGAACATCTTAATATCTTTGGCTTTGAAATAAAAGTAACCTTAATGGGTATTGTGCTTGTTACTGCGTTATTCACCGGTATTTACATTACCGTAGGCGGTCAAACAGCCGTTATTTTTACCGATTTGGTACAAGGATTTATTTTGCTTTTTGCAGGTGTTTTATTATTTGTATTAGGAGTAAGTTATATTGGGGGCTTGGACGTATTTTGGCACCTTTTACCTCCGAGTTGGCGTCTGCCTTTCGCAGATTTTAATAGTCCGCCAAATTTTAATTTCGTCGGAATATTTTGGCAAGACGGTGTAGACGGTTCAATTGCTTTCTTGTTTATGAATATGGGCTTGATGATGCGTTTTATGGCAACAAAAAGTGTTGATGAAGGTCGTAAAGCTGCAACGTTTAATATCTTTTTTATGCTTCCGCTTTCTGCTCTTGTGGTTGGTAATGCGGGGTGGTTAGCAAAAGCGATTTCAGAGATGAACCCTAATTTAATTAGCCCTAGTGTTAATCCGGATCAAGTATTTATCGTGTTATCTAATTTAATTGCAAAACCCGGAGTGTTCGGATTTATTATAGCTGCATTACTTTCGGCATTAATGTCAACAGTGAGTACGTTTGTGAACGCAACGGCAGCAATTTATATATATGATATTCATCACCCAATTAAAGAGTTCTTGCACAAGCGTAAGAGCAATGAAAAGATGGAAGCGAAACAAGAACTTGGTGCAGCCCGTTATGCCTCGATTGTAATGACAACATTAGGCGCTTTAACAGTTATTCCGTTTAGCCAATTTCCTACTGTTTACGAAGCACACGGCTTTTTTCATTCAACTTTAACGCCTCCTTTAGTTGTTGCTATATTCTTTGGAGTACTTTGGAAAAAGTTTACTCCTGCGGCTGTCGTTTCTTCGCTTATAGGCGGTGTTGCATTAATGATTTTAGGAGCAAAATTCCCGGACACATTAATTGCACCTTTGGCACACGGAACCGTTAAAGATCCGGCTCATCCTTTTATCTATATCGGAGCATTATATAACACTCTTTCTTGCGTTGTTATAGGGGTAATAGTTACTTTGTTGCAAGGTAAATTAAGAAAGGCAATAGATTATTTGAAAACTCACGGTGATATTAAAAAACCGATTATTGCTATGGATGTTGTAGCTGCAATTTTGTTTTTAGCAATTCTTTTTATTCCTATTAATTTATATTTAGCGTTGTTTTTGAATGTTATTCTTTTTATTACGGTTGCTTTAACTTCAACATACTATGTAAAATATGACGAAGAAAAACATACAGACGGTTTAACTATTTGGTCGGTTGCTAGAGCTAAAGAAATGTTTAAAGGTAGTAAACCAAACGAAACTGAAGGAGAAAAAGTAAAAGTACATTATGAAGTTTTAGACAATGAAGATGATGTTATGTACTTCTCACAATCCGATATGGAAAAAATGGCTGCCAATGAAGGTGATTTAGTATATTTAAGTGATGCCCGCAAAATATTAGGAGGATTAAAATCAGTTCACTCTATTTATGGCAAACCTCACTTTGAAGACGGAAAAGTATATATTAGCAAAGAACATTTGGCAAGTGCTCAATTTGTTGAAGGTAAAGTATTAATTGCCGAAAAAGAGATGTAATCTAAAGTTAGTTATTTATTACATCTTAAGTAATAAATAAACATTATATATCACATAAAAATTATAAAAAAGGATTTTAAGGATAGCCGCTTTTCAAAAGCTTAGTTTCCGAGAAATCCTTTTTTTATTCCTGGGTGAAACGTAAAATAATTAAAGTTTTATTTTTAGCCATCATTTAAAAATAATAGTAAGTAAAATTATAAGGTCTTAAAAAAGTCTCCCAAAAAACAATAGAGTTAGATTATAATATTATCCACAGAAAAAATGACATATAACATGTCCTAATATAATTGGTACCGGCACTAAGGAAGAAGACGTTTAAACTTGTCAGATTATTCATGACACAGCTACTTGTTCCAAATCCTCTGTTATAAATCTCTACATTAAAAGGATCTAATTTATATATTTCTAAAGATTTTTACGGAACAATTTTATTTTATAAGATGAGTTCACTTATAACAGATGTTATAAACTGAATGAATAATAATTTAGGGAAATAGCTTATTTGTAATACCGGTTGTAGCTCAATTATACGAAGTGTTATTTTACAATTTAAATCAATCAATTCTATTCACACAGCATCTGAAAGGCAAAATAAGTAGAACAACCGACTATCCATTTTTAGAAGTAGTACTTTAAACTTAATTTTCAATCTCGTTTTCTACATATCAACCTTGTGATATTTTAAGTTGCTCTCTTATGCAAAAAAAATCCCCGCCGGTATTTCGGCGGGGATTGAAATAGAATTGAATAATTCTAAATTACTTCAAAAGCATCATTTTCTTGCTAATATTTATGTTATCACCGTGTAATCTATAAATATAGATACCGCTAGCAAAATTACCTGCACTGAATGTCACTTTATAATTGCCCGGATTCATTTCTCCGTTAAATAGTGTAGTAACCAACTGTCCAAGTATGTTATAAACCTGTAAACTATAATTGCCTGTTTTTGCAATTGATACATTAATTGTAGTTGTCGGGTTAAACGGGTTAGGATAATTTTGACTTAACTCAAAGTTTGTAGGAATTGCATTATCTTCTTCAACAGATGTTAAAGGATTATCCATTACAAATACTTTACCGTCAGAAGTTCCGGCTATTAAAGATCTTGTATCGGGTGAAATAACAATTGAACTTACTCTGAAACCAACCATACCGTAATTTTGCCACGTTGATTCTGTTAATAGTTTCGAGAAGTAATAAACACCGCCTTCCCAAGCACTAACAAATACGTTATCTGAAGTATCAACAGATACACCGTAAATATAATTAGAAGCAACACCGCTTTCATAAGTCCAAGTTAAACCGTTATCTGATGAAGTAAACAATCCGCTGCTATAAGTACCAACAAATAACATATCATTAGAATTTACACCTAATGACCAAATGTGGTCGTAAGGACCATTTAATGAATTCCAATTGTTGCCATGGTCTATTGATTTATAAACACCGCCGCCGAATGTACCAACAAATAAATTATTTGCACTATTCACTAATAAGGCATGAACTGCAAGGTTAGTTAAACCCGTGTTTATTTCATTCCAAGTTGTACCAAAATCAGTTGATTTGAATACACCGTTACCCCAAGTTCCTGCATAAAGATTATTGTTCCTATCAAAGGTTATAGCTCTTACATCATAATTTAAGTTTAATGCTGTCCAAGTTGTATGATCCTTAGAAACAAATACACCTTCACTTGTTGCAATGTAGTAATCATTTGTCAAACTATCAATTGCAATACCCCAGATATAACCTGTATTCATACCTTCATTTATGCGAGTCCAATTTGTGCCTCCGTTAACAGAGCTGTAAACTTTACCGCCCCAAGTACCGGCTATTAAAGCACCTTCCATATCGTATTTCATAGTCCAAATTATTTCATTGCTTGAAAATGACGATACTTGCTGCCATGTTGCACCTGTTGGCGGAATAGTTCCGTTATTTGGATTAGTAGCGTAATTTACTACCGAAACTACTTTTGCATAATCATCTTCGGTTAATACGCCATTATTTGGTGTCGAATCGGGGTCTAAAATATCGGAAGATTTAATTTCGGCAACGTTAACTATATTTACTTCACCGGGAATGTTACCTACAAATAAAACGTTGTTAAATTGACCGGTTCCGGTTACGGAATTAACAATAACTTGACCGTTTATCACTCCTTCAAAAGCTAAATCAGCTAAAGGAGCTAAAACAGAACCCAAAACCGCAATATTGTGGATATTTAATGAAGTAGCTTCATAAAAATTAAATAATACATTGTTTGATGTTGTGCCGGTTAATACAAGACCGCCGTTCCAATCTATATTATTACCGCTTATGTTTACCAATGCAACGCTACCGTTTGGAACTAAAATTCTCATATCGTTAGCATCGCTAAGTGTTTCTGCTGTTATATTAAACACGTTTATAAACGGATTATTTCCGTGTAGATAAATACAACCCCATTGCACGCTATCAACACCGTTTTCATCATAAGTGCTTAATTGTTCAGAAAGATTTATTAAATGTGTTTTTGCAGCCGTAAAATCTATCGGAGTATCTTTTCTTAGTGTACCGTCAGGTATTCCTACAACCATTTGAGGTAAGTTTGTGTTTTCTCCATAAACAACGTTTCCGCCGTCAATGTTACCGGAAATAAATGTCAAATTACCGTTAACAATCAAAACATCTACCGTACCGTTTGAAAGAGGTAATTTATCTCCTACACTATAATTAGAGAAAAAGGCATTACCGCCAATTGCAGCTTTACCTTCGGTATCAGAAGAAGGTTGATTAATGTTTCCTAAAACAAAAAGATTAAATCCTGTAGCTGCACCAAAATCTACAATACTATTACCTGCACTTGTTGTGCTTTTAACTTTAACCGTAATGCTCAAAGTTGCATTGGCACTATTCGCTAAATTTCCGATATTCCAAATGCCTGTTAAGTTGCTGTATGTTCCTACTGAAGGAGTTGCGGAAATAAATTCTACACTACTCGGAATTACATCAGAAACAGTAACGCCGGTAGTAGCAGAAGGTCCGTTATTTGTAACTGTAATTAAGTAGGTTATTTCATCTCCGGGTTCCGGAGTGTTATTATTTACAGTTTTCGTAATACTTAAATCTGCCTGCAAGTTTTGAGGTACTTCATACATTCCTGCATCTAAAGTTAAGTTATTATTTCCGGCAGTTAAGTTAAAACAAGTAGTTTTACCTGTTGTTAAGTCGGCGTCGCTATCAATAGCATCATTAAGACCCGAATCTTTTGTAGTAAAAGTATAATTTTCCGGTAGTAAGAATTTTACGTAATATTCACCAACCGCTACTTCTTCAAATAAATATTTGCCTAAATTATCCGTAGTTGTTGTTGAAACCAAAGAGTTATTACATGTATATAGTTTTACGGTAACGCCCGAAATTCCGGATTCACCTGCTTCTTGAATACCGTTTTTATTTGTATCATACCAAACATGATCCCCGATATTTGCTATTTGAGGAGTAGGTATATACATTCCGGCATCCCAAGTTAAATCAGTTTCATTTGCTTCTAAATTTGTGCAAGCGGTTTTACCCGTATTAACATCTGCATCCGAATCAACTTCGGAATTGGCTCCGCTATTTTTAGGTGAAAATACATAACCGTTAGGTAATGTGAATTTAACATAGTACTCGCCGGGTGTAATATTTTCAAAATAATATGCACCGAAATCATCAGTTAAAGTGGTGGCAGATAAAACATTGTTACAAGTATAAAGCTGAACGGTAACATTACTTATACCGCTTTCATTATTGTTTTGAATACCGTCTTGGTTTATATCATTCCAAACATAATTTCCCATTTTGGCTGTAAGTATGTAGATACCTGCATCCCAACTGTTATCTGTTACACCGTTTGGAAGAGTAATTACACTAGTTAAGCCTGTGGAGGGGTTAACATCACTATCTTTAGAATTATCAGTGCCTTGATCTTTTAATGTAAAAGCATAACCGGAAGGAAGTTCAAATTTTACGTAATAATTTCCTGTTGATAAATTCGTAAATGCATAAATTCCGGTATTAGATGTTTGGGTGGTTCCTAATAATTGATTGTTGCCGTCGTAAAGCTTTACGGTAACATTTGCAACACCCGGTTCATTTACATCTTGAATACCGTTTTTATTTAAATCTAAAAATACTTTATCACCTAAAGCAGCCGGAGTCATAGGGTCACAATCGGGTCCGGGAATATTACCGTAGTATAAGCCTTGTCCGGCTTTTACTCCTGCCGAAACAGTTGCAACAGGATAAATTCCTCTAAGTGTAAAAGTAAATGTTTTTGAGCCGTTAATATTAACTGACACATCCCATTTAATACCATATATACCGAGTGTAGGGTCAGTATTAACTTCGTAATTGTAATTTGATGAAACTACCTGGTGACCGGAACATAAAGCAACAACCCAGTGGGAAAGATCTTTCCCGCTTCCGTCACCGGTTACTTTATAGCTGAATGTAGTTGTGTTTGCTTGGTAGTTATAAGTAACTCCCAGATAATCTATTTGGTAATCGCCAATTTTTTGAGCTTTAAGTTCGGTTAATCCAAGAACTACGAAAACCCATAAAAAGACGAAACCTAAACGGAAAAGATTTTTTGTCATTTTTATTCCTCTATTATTTATATAATATTATTTAAATAAGCATAATTTGTGCCATGAAATATAAACGAAAATGCATGATTATTATCTATTTTACAGATTATATATGTATCAAATCTATTAAAGTGTATCATAATGAGTCATTCAAAATTAATAGTTTATCTAATCTATTATCGAAAAATTTTAGAATTGGTTTAATAGTACTTTAGAAGTCTAGATAAAAATTTATTTGTTTAAGATCACTATTCTGAGGCGAAAAACTTCGGAAAAGGGTATGAATTTTAATTAAGACTTTAATTTTTTTTATAAAGATATATTCTACAACTCATACAAAATGGCTAAAATATCGGTTCATTGTTTCAAAAATTTACAGAATTTAGCTAATATAAGCAAGAAAGAATTCAATTTACATACCAAAAAGAATCTATTAATTTTTTAATAAAATTATTGATTTAAAAGTTTAGATAAATTATCAATATCATATCGTTAAAAAACTAAATAAGATATTCTTAAATACTTCACTTAGAAATTACAATGCTTTTATTGTAATTAAGCCGATGTTCTGTTTATTTTAGTAACGAAACTAAAGTAAAATTTAAATCGATTTTTAATCATATAAAATTTTTTATTTAATCAATCAAACACTCTTTTGTAAGTTTAATTGTTTTGACTTAATTCTTTGTATAAAAAACACTAAAAACACAACTAAAAATATTCCTAAAATAAAAGCGATAATTGTAACATAAATCAGTGTGGTTTTTTTATTAATTACTGCTTTTATGTTTGGCTGAATAATATATGCTTGTTCGGGATTTGAAGGATTGTAAAAAATATTTATGTTTTTACGATACGCAAGATAATTCCTCAATTTGTCCGCATCTTTATAACTGTAATAAGGGGAATAATCAAAACTTATAACATTCGAAAAAAACTCATTATTATCCACATAATACTTATATTCTACAATGTTTTTATAACCGGTTACGGTACTTTTCCCTTTTTTTATCTGTGTTTCGATTATATTAGATTTTACAATTTCCGCTTGGAGTGTATTCCATTTCAAAGTTGAGGAATAATAATCAATTAATTTTGTTAAATTATTGATTTGAAAAAAAAGAAATATAGTAATAATAAGAGGAATTAATCCGCCTACTGCGGCAAGAATAGGGGTTAGTTTAATGGACTTTTCTAATTGTTGTTTTGCTTGGTTTTTTTCTAATTTAAAGCCGGAAAAAACATTCTTGCCGTCATCAAAAATCAATAGTTTGCTATCATAATTAACATTAAAATAATAATCCAGATGAATAGGTGCTTTAGGCAGTCTTTTGTTTTTTGATACTTCGACAACAACAAACTCCCCTTCACCGGGGTTTTGAGTTTCGCTATCTGTCATAACATAAACGCTACCTTTAAAGTTAATTATGTTTGTTGAGTTTAGCCATTTTTTTAAGGGAGTAGTATGATTTAGAATATCACTACATTTTAACAACTTTTTTTCTTGTATATTTAAAAGAAAACCTAAACCAACAAAAATAACCATTAATGCAAAAGGAGCTAATATTATTGTATAACTATTTACGCCGGTTGATGGTTTATTTTGAAAAATAATGTAAAACAGGAATCCTAAAAAGGCAAGAACACCGGCTATAGGGAAAAAAAATCTTAGATACTTGATAGGATAATATTCATACTTAATTTTTGAATTGATAGATTGACTCATAAAATGCCTTCTGTTCAACTTTTAGATTTTGAAAATTATGATTAAACAAAATACAAAAAAAATTCGATAATAGAAGTAGTAAATAGAAAAAATTATGATTACAGAGATAAAAAGCAAAATACCTAACACAAGTTTAACAAGTGTTTATTCATCCTCTAAAAGTATAGATGCTCAAAAGTTAGGGGAAAATAAACTAAGTGACAGCTTAGAAATTTCCGAAATAGCCAAAGAAATGGCTACATATCCTTTTGGAATTAATGCAGAAAGAATAGGGGCTTCGGATAATTATAAATTTTCATTTAATTATAATGACGAAACAATTCTTAATCTATCAGCAAACGGTATTTATTATTCCAAAAAGAAACAGATTAAAACTATGTTTAACTTTACTTTTCACAAGGAAATAATTGAAAACGGAGTTAAAACTAATAAAACTTATGAAGTTAAAATGGAAATGGGGTATACGATAAAAGATGAAAAATCCGCCGAAACAAAAAAGAATAAAGAAAGCATTGTAGATTTTATAAAAAGAATTGTTGATAGAGTTATAGAAATTAATAGGGAAGATAAATCATTAATTGCGGGAATAGTTTTAGATAAAGAAGATTTAGAAGAAATGATGAGTCTTGACGGTGAATCTAAAACCGGTAGAAGTATGCGGGACGTTATTTATATGCTTGTATCTTTTTTGCAATTAAAGCAGCTTTTGGATAAGGATAAAGATAAGGAGCAAGTATTATATGCTCCAAAACGGAAAGAGGAAAATATTTTAGAAATAAATAAAACCAAAGAAGAAGAATTTGATTTTAATTTATCGATAAAAGAACTAATCAATAAAGGTACTGAACCCAAAAATAGCGAAACTACTCCTCTTCCGAATAAACAGGAAGAGTAAAATAAAATCTACTGCCAAAATTTATTTTACTTTCAACACCAATTTTTCCGCCGTTTTTCTCCACTAATTCTTTGCAAAGAATTAAGCCTAATCCACTCCCTTTTTCGCCTGTTGTTCCCAAAGTTGTAACATGTTGATCAATTCTAAAAAGTTTTGACATAACTTCGGGAGACATCCCCAACCCGGTGTCAGAAACAGAGACTTCAATAAAATTATCAATACGCTGAGCACTTAAAACGATAGTTCTTCCGTTGGGTGTAAACTTTAGAGCGTTAGAAATTAAATTGCGAATTACTGTATCAAGCATGTTTTTATCTGCAAAAACAAATAAATTTTTATCTAATTCAAATGATAGATCAATATTCTTTACATTTGCATTTTCTTGAAATAAGTTGATAATATCTTTGCATACATAATGTAGATCAAGTTTTAATGGCTGAAACGGCATTCTGCCTGTTTGCATGCGTGCCCAACTTAATAAGTTTTCCAAAAGATTATAAATTCTTCTTGAAGTAGTATGAATTGTGTCAATAGATTCTTTTAATTCTTCTCTTGAAATATTTTCAAAATCTTCTTTAATTATTTCGGTATATCCAATTAAAGTCGTAAAAGGAGATCGTAAATCATGTGCAATTATTGAAAAAAAACGATCTTTGCTTGCATTTAGATCTCTAAGTTTTTCCTCACTTTCTTCTAGTTTAAGATTTAATTCAACCATTTCGTAGGCATGCTGTTCAAGCATATCTCTACTAAGGGCAACTTCTTCAATATATCGTCTATGTTCCTCTTCAAGTTTTTTTCGAGTAGTTATATCGCTAAGTATCCCTATAGATCCGATAATAACTCCCTCAGAATTATACCAAGGATTTGAGTGATCTCTAAGCCATTTATAATTGCCAAATTTGTCTTCTATTAGATAGTCGGCATTATAATCGCTTACGTCGCGATTTTCACGATGTTTGATCAATTCTTCGACATTAGAATCAGTATATGATTCAATTTGTCGTACAACTGATTTAAATCCGATTTGATTGATCTCAGATTGAGAATATCCCGTAATTTTTTCAAATGCTGCGTTTAAGTAATCATATTGCATTGTATCGTACCGTAAACGATAAATAATATCACCGCTACTTTCGCTAACCATTCTAAATTTTTCTTCGGATTCTAAATAAGCTTTTTGTGCAGCCTTTATTTCAGTTAAGTCTGATATACTGATAATGAAAAAGAACAGTTTGTTTTTTGTAGAAATAGGAGTTATGGTTATTAAGGTCGGATATTCAATATCGGATCTTAGTTTTATGATGCCCTCGTATGGAAGATGTTTTTCTCCGTTTTTTACTGCTACTAATTTTTCTTTTAAAACTTGATGGGTCTCAAAATTAAAAATAGTAATTTCAGATAAATACTTTCCTTTGGTCTCTTTTTTTCTTAAACCAAGCCAATTTGAAACCTTTTTATTTAAATCAATAACCTTGAGCGTCTCATCCAGCAAAATAATGGCTTCCGGTAGAAATTCAAAAAGCTTTTGGTATTTTCCCTTTCCAACCTTATTTTTATTTTCGTTTTCATCTTTTATCATGGATGATTCCACGTTCCCATATTCGTTGATCGACTTATTATTTAAAATAATAATTAAACCTTTAATTTAATGAAAATTTAATAATAAGAAAAACTAAAAAAAATAATCCCTTTATTATTTGATATTTATTTAATATTTTAAATAAACCAATCTAAATATTAAGGATAGTAGCGATGAAACATTTTAAGTATCTAATACCAATAGTTTTATTACTGATGGCATGTTCTACTTATAAGCAATTAAGCCCTGATCCTGAGTTGCAATCTAAAGAACAAGGATTTTTGCCAGTTAAAGATGATGATGAAAATTTTGTATTGAAAGGGGATAAAAAATATTTTATTGAGTTTCCTAAATCTGAAATCGGGAATTTTTATTTAATTCTAAGTTCTCCAAATAAATCATTATTTAATACCTACTTTACCGATTTTTTTGATGACGGTGAAGGGGAAATGGTAAAAGCAAAAAACGAAAATCAAAATATCGATAGCCTTTGGGTATATAGAATTGGCAAAGAAAAAGAAAAATATTATTGGGTTATTGAAAAAGTTGATCAAGATGAAATCCCTTTGATATTGAATTATCGGTATGCTCCGATTTGGAGATTTAAATTTGAAGTAAAATATGAAGAATATAAAAATATTTTAATTGAAAATAGTTCGAAAAGAAATATATATAACTCAATAGATCTAAACTATAATTTCGGAGGCTTTAATTTTAATTCTGAGATCAAAGTTCTTGAAGAAAAAAAGAAAGCAATTGCCGAAATGAACAATGAATTAGAAGAACTTGAAAATATTTTTCCGGATGAGCTGTTAAATTCGAATGATGAAGCATATAAAAATTATGTTGACTTAAAGAAAAAAGTTAAAGATGAATTATTATTCAATAAAAATTATTCTTTGGTATGTACTGTTTTTGATGCAATAAATCAAAGAGATTTAGACGATTTTTTGGAAAAAACGGAAGAAATGACAGAAATATTAAGTTATCCGAATAGATTTACAGCAGGAATTGTTGAAAGAGTAAAAATAGAAATAGAAAATAAACTTTCCGGATTGACGGGATTTGTTTATAACAAGCTTCAAAATAAAAACGATTTAACTACTATTAGCCTATCATCTGATATCACAAAGATTGATAACTTGTATCGCCTTGCCTCAAAAAACATACCCGCTGATTTTACTGCTGCCGTAAATTATATCACCAAATTTAATTTGCAGGCAGAAAAGATGGGAATATACTTTGAAAAAGAAGCAGAAATGAAAACATCATTTAAGAATACCTCCACATATCCCAATAACTCTTTTTACCCTAAAATGTTAAAGTTGGTTAAAGAGATGAAAAGTATAATTCCAAATGACGAGACTGCCAATATTAATAAATTTTCAGATTTGCGAGTAACAAAAAATATGAGTAATGCAATTGAAAACGCAAGAAGGAATGCAATTAGGCTTGAATTGGGTTTTCAAATTGCCGAAGTACTTGTTCCAAGAATAAATCAAGCTCGTTCTGAAGAAAGATATAAAGATATTATCAAAATATTAACCGAAAACAGAGAACTGGACTATTTATTAAATCAATATCCGGATGTTGACAGGTTATATGTTGATCAACAAAAAAACCTTGCTAAAAACAGTATGAATAAGTATGGGTTTGGAAAAAGTGAATCGATTTTAAGAAATTTGTATAACGATAACGATTTTGTGAATCTTAAAAATATTTCCGGTAGAAAACAACAAATTGTTGAAGAACTTGAAGATGAATTATTTGAATCCGTAAAAAGATTATCAAAAACCGCTGTCGATTCATTTGTTTCCAGAAATAAATTAACCATTACAAATGTTAGAGCATTATACCAAGATTCTTCTTTTGTTCCTGCATATGATCTTACGTTTTCTACAAAAGGTTCGGGAGATTTGGCTAACAAAAAAGCACAAATTCAGGATTATCTTGACAATATGAAATATAATGAGTTGCCGGAAGGAGCAATTAAAGGAATTTATAACGATTTTTTAAGAAATATAAATAGTAGAGGTGTTGAAAAGGTTAGAGCCATTGTTGAACATGGCAGATATTATAAAGGAAATGATAAAACGATTAAATCCATTATTAACGAATGTGATGTCAATGTTCCGAAGTTAATAAATAAGCCTATGGATTATAGAGAAGTATATGTTACACCGGTTACTTCAAACACTAAAGGTGAAAATGAGTATATGTTTAGAATATTATTAAAAATTCCGTCCGATGCTCAATTCCCTGTTTTTGACGTAAATATCAAATTACCTGATGAAGTAGCTAAAAATGCTGCGGGTAAACAATGGTATGATAAAATAACTATAAACAATAAACTCATTAAAAATGAAGGACGCGTAAAAATAACGGCTCCTATGTTAAGTAACAACTATGAGGCGCAAGTATCTCCCGTACAAATGGATAAAGATGATAGAAACGTACTTGAGGTTAGATTCAAATATCCCGGATATAAAGTGTTTAAAGTTAGTGTTATGGCTCAAAAACCAATTATCAAGAAAAATTAATTTTACGAGGCTATGATGAAAAATAAAAAAGTTTATATAATTACAAGTGTTGCCGTTATTGCTTTGGCTGTGATTTTTTATTTTATACTTCGAAAAGATTTATCCGGAAATATAATTATTCCGTATATATCTCATCAAAAACCGGCAGTAGATCCTCATTTACCAAATGCAAACCCGATTGCAGATAAGCTTGACGAAGTGCAATTTGACGGTTTGTTTAACATATCTGCAAATGCAAGCGGTATAGTATATGAAAACGGACTTGGTGAATTAATAGGTATAGACGAAAATAACATAGTTTCTATCAGGCTTAAGAAAAATGTTAAATGGCATAATAGCTTTACCGCCAAGTTAGACGGAGATGAAGTTAAAATATCAGAAGGAGCTAACGAATACTTTACTGCAGAAGATTTATTATTTACTTTAAGACGTATTCAAAATTTAGGCAGTTTATCACCGGATTATATTCTGGTATCACAAGCAATGGCGGATATAAGTTTTATTGGACCTGATTCGGATAATATTATTAAATTTCAATTTAAGGGGGATAGAATTTGGACAGAGCCTGATATTAAAGAAGTGTTATCTTTTAAAATTCTACCAAAAAACAGTGACATAAATGCGCTAAACTATAGTGTTGGAACAAGTAATTATTTGCGTATATCAAATCCTAAAAACGAACCTTTATATTATAAATCACCGGTAGGAGTTGCGGAAATACCCTTTGTGAAACTTGCGCCTTTTGTTGATAATAGTACTTTTGCAACTGAACTAAGCAACACAAATATTAATGCGTTATTAGATACTCCTTTTGGCAGTTTGAATTCAATATTAGGGGATAAGGAGGATTATTTTTATAAATCAAGTATTAGTACAACTTTTTTTGCGATTCTTTATAATACACAGCGTTTGAATATTGAACAAAGAAGAGCTGCAAAATCATTGTTTAATAATCGTAAAATTGTTGATAGATTTTTTAAAATAGGTACTGAACAACAAAGAAATATTGTTGACTATAAAGGAAATAAAAACAATTATTACGATTACCTTAATTATAGCGTGTTCCCTCATTCATCTTATTATTACGAAGAAAAAATAGTAATGCCTAAAGAAGTTGATTACAATGTAAGTATATCGTCACTCCCTGATACGTTAAGAATAGTAGCTTGTGTTAATTACGGATATCGTGAAGAGTATAGCGAGTTAATTGAAATATTGAATGATCCCAAAGTAACAAAAGGTAAAGTTAAAATAAAAGCCGTTCAAAACGAAGATATAAAGAAAGGCAATTATGATGCAGTGTTGGTTGCTTTTACGGGCTATAGAAGTAATTTTCTTTTTGATCTATACGATGTGTTTTTAAGAGAACCAAACTTGGAAACTTATAAAATTAATTTACGCACAAGAAGCGGCGAAGACGGAAAAACATATTTAGATTATACTTCATTAAGAGCTGATAATAATTTTTGTAGAATAAATTTAACCGCAGAAAATTCCGAAACTGAAGCTTTACGACTTTTCGCTGATTATTTGTACGGGTTTATGTCAACTAGAGAAATAGGGGATAAGCAAGCATTTGCAGAAAGAATAGATGGATTGGAAAATGAGTTATGTTTAGGTAGCTGGTTGTTTTCGGTTCCTTCTTTAGCCTATTTTAGCACGCAATTTGATGATAAAAGTATTAATTTATATGGTGTTGCTTCGCAATTGAGTACGATTGAGAAGTGGAAAGAAAAGAAAAAATAAAAGAGAAGTTTAAATGTCCAAATACTTTATTTTTTTAAATTTATTATTTGTTATTGCTCTTTCTGCACAATCCCCCGGTGATTTTTTAATTGTAGAAAATCCTAGGGAGCTTGTAATTCTGAATAAATTTAAACAGCCCATCAACAATAGTGAGAAAGGGGTGTTTGCAAAAAACAAACCTCTTCTTGTCACAAAACACGAAGGATTGTTAAATGACGGAGTACGTGGGTATACGGAGGTTGAAATTAACAATAATAAGTTTTATATCTTAAAAGAAATTAAGGGGGAATATTACGGTGAACAAAATGTGGGTGTTATTCAAAAATATTTAAACAAACGTTATTACTATGATACACTGAAAATTATTTCTTCAAGCGGAAATATTTTATATAATGTTAATAAAAAAGATAAAAAAATATTAAATGAAGGAGAATTGATTGTTCGGGTATTTGAAGATAGGAATTTAATTTATGTGAAATTATCCGATAACAGTTATGGATGGTTACAACTCGGAAAAATTGATGTAGATTTTACGTTAATAAAAACCGGAAGAAAAAGCTCCGTACATTTTTCTAAATCAATCATTTCAAAAATTAAAGAAAAGTTTGAATACGCCAACAAAATTAATGAAAGAATATTTTCGGAGCTTAATAAAATTAAAAATAAAAAAATTACTGCTCCAAGATGGAAAGTAGTTGTAACAAAAAAAATGATATCTGCTACATTAGATAAAGAATTTGAAAAGTTTAACGAAAGTAATAAGCTACTCGTTAATAAACTAGAAACTGTGGTAATAGGAACCGGGCTAAAAGTTAGGTTAAATAAAAATAATATAGAAATAACCGAATAGAATTATGTTAAAAAAAGCCGTTGAGCATATAATTAGCGTTTTGTTTTTTACTGTTGTTTTAATTTTGATATATTATGCTTTCTTAAAAAAGGATGAAACTGAAATAAATAAGGATAAATTAGCAACAGAATTGTTTCAAAAACAGATTGTTGATTTTGGGGATAATTTCGAAAAAACTTTGTTGAGTGATGTATTAAATTTATATAATCCTGATAGTACGGAAGGTAATAAAAATATTATTTTCCAAATTGAAGAACTTCAGGCGGAAAAATTTTCAAATATCAACATGAAATCAGGAGGGGAATATAAAGGGCTTAATGTTGATTCTGTTTATAAAGTGTTAGGTATGTATTTTAAATTTTTGGTTATTTATCTTATTTCACTGTTTTTGATACATTCTTTTGCAAAAACTTTTGCTATATGGAAGTTTGTTAAAGTTAAGCAAGGTACAAATTCGTATTTCGATGAGTTTGTGACAACTTTAAAAGAATATGTTAATAATTTACTACCTCAAAATATAAGAAAAAGAAAGTTGAATATTGCTATAAAGCTTTTTATAAAAGGAACCATTAAAACAATGGCGTATTTTATAATATTTTCACCCTCTTATGTAGTAGCATATTCTGTTAAAGGAAGTAGTATTTCGGATAGCTCGCTATTTTTTATTATTCTTGCTGTTTTTACAAACGGATTATTAATTAATTATTCTTATCGTTTTTATTCTATATTAAAATCCGAAAGCAAAAAAGGATATGTAAATACTGCAATTGTTAAGGGGTTAGATAACAATTATAAAACTAAAATGTTTGGTTATAAAAATATTTTAAAGTTTCATAAAAGATTTCCGGAACATGTTTTTAATCATATTTACATTAATGCAATATATCAAAATGTGTTAAATATAAAAGAATTATCAGCTTTATTGATTACGGGAATAGTTATTATTGAAATGGCATTAAATATTCAAGGATATTTATGTTACGAGATGTTACAAAATATACTATATAAGAATTATGATGTGGTAATTTTTATTATTATTCTAATTTTTATAACTGTTAAAACAACCGAGTTTTTTGTTGACTTAGAATATTATAATATGACGAAAAAATATGAAAACAGCTAATAATTTACTATATAAGATTGATAAACAAAGAGATATAAAATGGTTTCTATTTTGGTTGGTAGGAATTCAGTTTTTGTTATTGTGGAATGAATTGTTTTTAAATAAACCTGCATTCGATATGTTGAAGGAGGCGTTTTTAAATTCATTTATTATAGGCAGTTTAGTATTGGTTAATACTTTTGTTTTATCTTGGGGATTAATTAACTTAAAATTATTATTAAAAAATATTGGCAAAGATATTTTTATTACGGGACTAGATTTTCTAGTTGATATGCTAAAATCTATCCCCCAAATTATTAGTGTGTTGTTAGGATATATTTTTATAACGTTAGCAATTACGAATGAAACTATAAAAAGTGAAGAAGTAATAATATTATTAATTTCTTTACTGTTAAGCGTAGTAATATTTCCCGAGATGTATGAGACAATGAATAATAGAATTAAATATTTCAAAAAATTAGATTTTTATAATAGCATGCTTGTTTGTGGTATAAATGAGTATAGAATTATAAATTACGATATTTTACTTAAGAATAGTGTTGGTTTCATAGTTCATAAATTAGTATCGCTATTTGGTGTTGCATTGTTTTTGCAGTGCAGTATTGATTTTATAATAAGTGTTGGTTTATCAAATGATGTTAGTTTAAGTAATTTCCCTGCCACCTTGGGTAATTTACTTGCTAAAATGGATAGCAAACAAGATATTTTAGCTATCGGCAAAAGCATTACAAACCCCTTATACATCATAAAACTTCCGTTCGAACACTTACAGGGGTTAAGTACTGCGTTTATTATTGTATTTACATTATTATGCGTTTTTAAAATATCAGACGGTATAATTAAAAGGATTAGCAAGTAATGGAATTAACATTTAATATCGAGATAAAAAAGGAAGATAGGAAGATTGTTAAAATTGATAATTATACTATCTCAAAAAATAAAATCACTTTTCTGTTCGGTGAAAGCGGTATTGGTAAATCGCTAATATCGAAAGCACTATTCGGATTAATTGATCCGGAAGATCTTAACGTAAGAATTAACGGAATGACCTATGGGGAACATATTGAAAGAAATTCGCTAAAACAAGAAATACAAAACGGCTTTTTTGTATTTCAAGAACCGTCAACTCATCTTAATCCGCTATTAAAACTAAGCGATCAATTAGATGAGGGGGATTTACAAAATTGCGATGGTTGTATCGAAGATTTACTAACCTTATGGAAAGGAAATAGCTCTGAGGAAATAAAAAAAATATTAGAAATCTATCCTAGACCTTATAGACCAAGCGGGGGAGAAAAACAGAGAGTATTATGTTTAATGGCACTTAAAAAAATGTCTATTATTCAAAGAGATAGAGATAGCGAAAATGCCTTTTTTGTTTTTGACGAACCGACAGGTAGTTTGGATAATTATTATAGAAATTTATTCTTGACAATTCTATTGCAAAAGTTTACGGAAATAAACTTTACTTGTACTTTTATTACTCACGATTACTCGATAGTTACTTTTATAAATAAACACTTCAAACATCTTTCTAATAAAATTGAATATGCTGAGCTATTTAGAGAAGAACTAAGTTTACGTCTTAAAAAATTTACTCCCGAAACCTATATTAACTGGGTAAAAAGTATAGGTGTAAGATTAGAAAATACAAAGAAGGAAAATACCGAAAGAGTATTATTATTTAATTCTCGATTTAAGATATTTGAAAATTCATTTGTGATTTATAAAGACCCGGAATATTTGTACGAACAGAACTTGATTATAAATTCAGGAGATATTGTATATTTAAAAGCTCCTAGCGGTGAAGGGAAAACGACTATTTGTAAAATTATTATGGGACTGATGAAAGCAGAAAAATTCTCGTTTACATTGTGCAATCTATCTTTTAATGAAAATACAGAATATAATTTGTATCAAAAACAGATTTGGGGTAAAAAAGCTGTAATGGTATTTCAACACGCTGACGAAGCTTTAAACCAAAAATCAAGAGTAAAGGATGTTTTTAAAGGACTAAAGGGTTATAATGAAGACGCAGTAAAACCAATGTTGAAAAATCTTTTTGACGAGAGCGAAATAACCGAAAACTTTTTAAATAAAAAAATAGCCGTATTAAGCGGGGGGCAGAAGCAGAAATTAAATATTCTAAGGGGACTATTTTTAAATACTGATCTAGTTATTTTGGACGAACCGGTAAACGGAATGGATTTCGAAAGTATCAGAAGGGTAATAGATTTGATAGAAAAGAAACGGAGACAAGGAGCGGGAATTTTATTAATTTCCCATAACGAAGAAATTTTTGACAGTTTTGTGCCGGCTGAGAAGAAATATTATTTAAAAAAATGAATAAAATACCAATAATTGATGATTGAAATTTGACTTTGTGATATTTATATTTTATTTTAATTTTAAAATCAACAACTATAAATACAGAGGCAATTATGATTAAAAAAGCTACTCTTCTCTTATTACTTGTATTAACAAGTTATGTTTTTGCCCAAAACTATGAATGGAGTTGGAAAAATCCTACCCCGTTCGGCAATTCTTTTTATTCCGGTGCAATTATTCCTCCTAGCACACTTATAGGAGTAGGGGATGCCGGAATTGTTATAAAAAGTACAGATAACGGAACAAATGGTTCCCATATGTATGTTGATGGGTTCACAGGTAGAACGTTGAATGACCTTGAAGTTGCAGGTACAGATTTGTATGTATGCGGTACCGGCGGTATTTTATTAAAGTCTACAGATATGGGGACAATATGGTCTGCTTTAAACTCCGGAGTTACAACAACTCTTTATCAAACAGAATTTTTGGACTCAAATATCGGGTATGTTGTCGGAGCATCCGGAGTAGTATTAAAAACTACAGATGCCGGTGCAACGTGGACAGCGTTACCAGCACCTACGGCTCAAGCGATTTATTCAATTGACATTGTTTCGTCAGATAATATATTTATTGGCTGTGCTCGTACCGGCACTGCATCAACGGGTTATTCCAAAATGGTTATGAAAACAACTGACGGCGGAACAACATGGTCAGATATATCGGTAGCAGATATGGGCACTACAAGGGGTGTTGATTTTATTGATGCAAATAAAGGTTGGGCATGTACACAAAATTTGGGTAAAGTTTATTACACAACAGACGGCGGCGTAACTTGGGCAAACTCTACAACCGCTTCTCTAGTTGTTCCGAATTTTGTTATGTTTGTAAATAGTACTACCGGGTTTGTAACAAATAATAATAATGGTCAGATATTTAAAACTACTGACGGTGGTGTTACTTGGGTTGCTAATGAAGTTGATTCAGAACCAATATATCAAATTGCTGCAGCCGGTAATAATTTAATGGCTTTTGGTAAATACGGAAATTTACATCTATCTTCAGATTTAGGTGCTACTTGGACACCGATTGGTGGTTCTGTAACACGAGAAACTATAAAGAAAATTTATTTTAGTGATAATATTGGTTATGCATGCGGCGGTAGCACTACTACAGCTGATTTATCCGGGTTTATGTTAAAATCAGATAATGGCGGAAATACCTGGGGAAAACTTAGCTACAACTTTAATTTTCAGGTTTATTCGTTTTGTATACAGTCTCCTTCAGTTTGGTATGTCGGAACAGGTGATAATAAATTATTTAAAACTATGGACGCGGGTTTAAGCTTTTCACAATTAACCCAACCCGTAACCGGTACAACACATGATTTTAATGCAATAGAGTTTGCCGATGCCAATACCGGATATGCTGCCGGTACTTCTGGTAAAATAATTAAAACTACAGATGCCGGAGTAACTTGGGCACTATTAACATTCCCTTCAACTTCTACAATAAACGATATCAAAGTTATTGATGCTAATACGGTTATTGCAGCCGTGGGAGCTACTAGTACTTATAGAACAACAGACGGCGGCGCTACTTGGACTGCTGTTAATTTAGGATATACAGTAGGTACAATATATGACTTAGAGTTTTACAACGGATTATATGGTTTGGCTGCCGGTTATAACTCCCCTTCGGCAATCGTTTCTTTAACAACAGACGGCGGTGCTACTTGGACAGCAGTTCCTTCTTTAGCTAGTTTTACGGGTGTTACCAACTTGCGAGCTGCTGTTATTAAAGATGTAAATACATGGTGGTTGGCAGATTTGAACGGTAATATAGCATTTACAAAAGATGCGGGTCTTACCTGGACTCAAGCCAACAAAGTCGTAGATCACGGACTGTATTCGGGTGCATTGAATAATGAAAAATTATACTTTGTAGGTTCCGGCGGAACTATCTTACAAGGTTACGGAGATCCTGAAGTACCGGTCGAATTAGTTTCATTTAGTGCAAGTGTTGTTAATACTACCGTTAATTTGAGCTGGTCAACCGCAACAGAATTAAATAACCGTGGTTTTGAAATTGAACGTAGTTATAATAACGGTAATTGGGAAGTAATTGGTTTTGTTAGCGGAAAAGGAACAACAACAAATGTTTCGATATATTCATATTCAGATAATACTACTTTAATTGGAAAATATTCATATCGTTTAAAACAAGTTGATTATGACGGTACTTTTTCATATTCAAACATTGTTGATGTAAATATTGGTATTCCGACACAATTTTCCTTAAGTCAAAATTATCCTAATCCGTTTAACCCAACAACTTCTATTTCGTTTACGCTACCTAAGTCGGAATTTGTAACCTTAAAAGTATTTAACTTATTAGGGCAAGAAGTTCGTACGTTGGTTAATGGTTTTATGGAATCAGGAAGTTATAATCAAATATTTGATGCCTCAAATCTTTCAACAGGCACATATTTTTATCAATTAAAAACGGAAAGCTTCTCAGATATTAAAAAGATGATTTTAGTAAAATAAAATCGAATAAAACTGAAACCGCAGATATTTTCTGCGGTTTTTTATTTTAAATTTATATTAATTACAGAGGTTGAGATGAATATACTTAGATTGCTGTTTTTATTAATTATACCAACATTTTTATTTGCTCAAAATGTGACTGTTACGGATTATCAAGTACCTGTTAGCTCAGCGAGAATTTTGCGATTTAACGGAGGTTTTAATTGGCAGCAAACAAACAGAGAAGGAGAAGTATTCGGTAGAAATAGTAACGGAAATGCTAATTTAACATTAAATTATTTCTACTCCTCATTACCTTTTGCTTGGTTTTTGGATATAGATGCCTCAGGAGAAAAAATAAATTCGAAATATACACATGATATTACTATTAGTCCAAGAATACAAAAGTATTTGTGGTTGGATAGAGATTGGTTCGGATTCACAAAAGTAAACCTTCAGCATAAGAACACGTATAATCAAATTTACTCGGATATTTACGCCGGTTACGGATACGGACGTTTTATTGATGCTACTGCTTTAGCTAAAGCAGTTAGAATTGAAGAACATTTATTAAAGGAAAATGTAATTGCCGGAAATTTACCTAAAGAGACTATGATCAAAATTGCCAATATAATTGAAAGGGAACAAGAATATATTGGTGTTTACGGTGCTACTTATGAAACTAAATGGTATAATGATATTGAAGACGCTATTATGCAATCGAATTTGGCAGTAAGTGATCACGTCGGTGCTATCGGAATTCTACGTATCCAGCAAGTTCTTAAAGGGATTAACGAAAGAGTTAATAATCGTTCATATGGCTGGGATGCAACAATGGGTATTAGTTATGTTTTAACAACTTCGGATAAGTATGCCGATAGACCTGCTCCCTCGTTAACCATCGGAGGCAGATATTCTTATCCGATTACCTGGCGAAATCAGGTTAATGCTCGTTTAGATGTGTTAACCCCAATTGATTCTTCGTTTTTTAAGCAGTTTAGCATGAGAGGTACTGCTGAGTATATTTATGAATTAAGCAATAAAATTAACTTTGTTACAACTTACTCATTAGAATATTTAAAGCAACCAAACATAGAAGCTGTTGTAATTCACTCAATTCGTCCGGGGTTCTTATTCTATTTGGAAAACCAGATTTATTTATCTGTTACTGCTGTTTGGGATAGAACAAGTGTTAATAAGACTACGGTAATGAGAACAAATGTATCTCTTCAGTATAATTTCTTCTAAGTGAATTATAAGAATTATTCTATTTAGGCGGACTAATATACTGAATATTTTTAGATATCTGAATTATCATTAAGTCGTTTTGTGTAAATTAAAAATCCCCTTATAAGTTATTCAAAGGGGATAAAATTCTATAAATAAAAATATTATTCCTCGGTAATTTTCCTTTTCTTTCTTTTGTTAACCGATTGACGCAATATATACTCGATCTGCGAATTTAAACTTCGCAGATCGTCTTTAGCCCATTGGTTAAGTTCATCCCACAACTTTGGGTCAATTCTTAATATAATTGATTTCTTGCTTTCCATGATTTTAGTAAATTGAGCCGGTGTTTACAATTGGTTGTGTGGATTTGTCAGAGCATAATACCACTAATAAATTACTAACCATAGTAGCTTTTTTATCTTCATCTAGATCAACAATATTATGGTCTTTTAATTTTTCAAGAGCCATTTCTACCATGCTAACAGCTCCTTCAACAATTTTAGTTCTTGCCGCAATAATAGCTTCTGCCTGCTGACGTTGTAACATTGCGTGAGCAATTTCGGGTGCATAAGCCAAATGGTTTATTTTAGCTTCATCAACATGCACGCCGGCAGCTAAAACACGTTCCTGAATCTCTTTTTTTAAGGCTTCCGAAACTTCTTCTTGAGAAGCACGTAAAGTAACTTCTTCTCCGTCGGTATCGTCATATGCAAAACTTGTTGCCATGTGTCGTAATGCGGATTCGGCTTGAACATGAACATATTCAACATAATTGTCAACATCAAACATTGCTTGGGCAGTATCTCTTACTCTCCATACTACAACTGCAGATATTTCAATAGGATTTCCCTTTTTATCATTAACTTTTAATTTTTGCCCGTCAAAATTGCGTGCACGTAACGAAATTTTCTTTTTGCTATAGAATGGGTTACACCATTTAAAACCTGTTGATTTTTCCGTTCCTATGTATTTCCCAAATAATAATAAAACCATAGCTTCATTTGGCTCGATTGTGAAAAAACCAACAAAAATAATAATATTAATAATAAAAAATATTCCGACAGGTATCATTAATAGTGGAATATCATTAATTGCAGCAAAAACGGTAGTTAAAATAATTAATAATGAAAACATAAGGTTTAAGAATAACATTATTCCGCCGCCTCTCTGATTAGTCAGTTTTTCGGTTGCCATTTTTTTACCTCTTTAGTTATTAAAATAATATCATTTTGATATCACAATGATAACTTACAAAAAAATTTTTAATTTGTCAATAGTCAATGTATTATTTAAACATTAATAGTTAATTTTGTAATTACAAAAAATGGTAATTTAAGAATAGTTTATAACAGCATGGGGTAAATTATGAACAAAAAACGGAATAGAGATTTATTGTTGGAAAATGGGTTCTCGTTACCGGTATATGTTAAAGGGTTAAAAACAATTGCACATCTTTTTGAAGAATTCAATAACCCAGGAATCTATGTTTTGCATTTTTCTGATAATAGTAAATATGTGGGGCAATCAAAAAACATTGCAAATAGGTTCAACCAACATTCAAATAATTTTGAAGATATTGATGCTATTAGCATTAAAAAAGTTAAATTAAAAGAATTAAATAAAGAAGAAAAATTTGTAATTTGGTTATTGGAAAGCAATAAGATATTATTGCGTAATATAACGTATACAAGCGAAACTACAAATAACGGAGTGCTTATACAGCAAATTACTGAAAAAGAACAAGAAAAATGGTTACGACAAGTAAATTATAATTCGTATGAGGGGATACGATTAGAAGATGAAAAACAAAAATTAAAATATGAAAAAAAATATTTACGCTTTTCCCGAAGTAAATATTTTGAAGATATATTAAGGTTTCTAAAAAGTTATATTGATATAGGAATTCCGTTTCCAATAAAGACTGAGAAAAAATATTGGATTGTTTCGTGTTTGCCGAGTGGTGCAACTGGGGTTCTAGTTAGATTAAGTATTAACTGGCAAGAAGTGTTAACTATATTTAAAGATGAAGAAACTATTGGCGTTTCGATACATATGGCAAATCCCAATTTAAATAGGAATCTAATAAAAAAGTTTAAAGATTTGGGGATTCAATACTCTGAACATCGATATGTGCCGGGGGGTGAGGACCAAATAAATTTATATATACATGATTTTGATAATGCATTAAAATTTATTAACATTGAGGAAGTTATTCTATCAATCAGGAAATTTAATTTAAACTTAATGAGAAAGGGAATTTGCACTTATTCAAGATATCATTGTTTGCAAATAGTTGATTATATATTAAACATTTAAGGAAAATCACAAAATGGAAAATAGGGTACTTGTAAAAAATTGTAAACCGTATTTTAATCTTAATATTAAAATAAATTTGCTTATTAGTGACGGAAAAATTATAGAGGTAGGAGAGATTAATGATAAAAATTGTGATATAATTGATGGTAAGGGATTAATAATTTCACCCGGCTTAATTGACGTACACATACAAGGTGCCGGTGGTGTGGATATTTTAGATAATAACGAAGATAAATTAAAATTAATGTCTAATACTTTGGCAAAATTAGGGACGACCGGATTTCTAGCTACTACGGTAGTTAAAAAGGATATAAATAACGAACACTTAAAAAAAGTTAGTAATCTATTTAATAAAGAATTAAATGGTGCTACAATATTAGGGACTCATCTAGAAGGACCCTTTATAAATAAAGATAAAAAAGGGGGGATTGATGCAGCTTCTATATTCGAATTTACTGAAGATAGGCTTAATGAAATACTTGAGGCTTCCGGGATTACCCTAAAAATGATGACTATTGCCCCGGAATTACCGCAAAGCGATTTACTTATTAAATTATTAAAGAACGCAAATGTTATTCCTTCCTTAGGGCATACAGATGCAGATTATTATATAACTTTAGATTGTTTTAATAAAGGAGTTAATCACGTAACACATCTTTGTAACGCAATGAATCCGTTAAAACATAGAGAGCCCGGACCAATACCTGCGATTATTAATAATGGAAATGTATCTTGCCAAATTATTAGTGACGGGCATCATATACATCCGGGAATGATTAAATTCCTCTATAAAACTTTGGGCATAGATAATATTGTATTAATTACAGACGGAATTCAAGCAATGGGTTTACCGGACGGGCGATACGTCTACAACGGAAGAGAGTATACTTCTCTAGAGGGAGCGGCAAAATATGATGACGGTACTTTAATTGGTTCTTCGTTTCCTTTAATTAAAATTGTTAAAAAATTTATTGAATTTACCGGCTGTTCATTATCCGAAGCAATTACGGCTGCTTCATATAATCCTGCAAAAGTTTTGGGGATTACTAATTCTAAAGGAAGTTTGGAAGTTGGAAAGGATGCTGATTTGATATTATTTGATGAACAATTTGATGTTAAACATGTATTTATACACGGAAATTTGATAGGTTAAAATGAACAAGATATTAGAAAATAAACGCCTTATTGCAATAATTTTTGCTCTATTCGTAACTTTTTTGTGGTCAACTTCTTTTATAATAATAAAAAAAGGTTTAAGTGAAATTCCGCCGATTCTTTATGCGGGATTAAGATACTTCATAGCATTCACGGCTTTAATATTTTTATTATTTAATAAAAAATACAAAAATCAAATCATAAGCCTATCTAAAAAGGAGTGGCTTGAGTTGATGGCATTGGGAGTAGTTTTTTATTCACTTACTCAGGGGGCTCAGTTTTTAGGACTTTCTTATTTACCGGCAGTATGGGTTAGTTTGATTCTAAATTTCACACCTTTAATTGTTGCTATATTTGGTTTTTTATTCTTGAACGAAAAACCTTTAATTAGTCAGTGGGTTGGAGTTGTTCTGTTTATATTAGGAATTATAGTTTATTTTCTGCCTCTAAACTTTGGCGGAACGGCTTTTGTCGGGATTATAATAATGGGATTTGGGACAATATTTAATTCTTTATCCTCGATATTAGGTAGGTATATTAATAAAAGGGGGCATATATCACCCGTTGTTACAACAATTATAAGCATGGGAATCGGTTCTATAATAATGCTTATTACCGGAGTAAGTGTATATGAATTTCCTTCAATTAGCAGCACGGGAATAATATATCTATTATGGTTGGCATTAGTAAATACGGCTTTAGCTTTCACGTTGTGGAATTACTCTTTAGTATATTTAAACGCAGTTGAATCAAGTATTATAAACGGAACGATGCTTGTTCAAATAGCAGTTCTAGCATACTTTTTTTTAGGAGAAACAATTACATTAAAAGAACTGATAGGAATGTTAATAGCGGTAGCAGGAGCATTATTGGTTCAATTAAAGTCTGTAAAAATTAACTTAAATAAAAGTAAATAATTACTTAATAACACAAATTATATTTGTTAAAGATTAACTTTCTTCTATTCCTAAGCCTTTATAAGTTTCTAAAAGAGTATCAGTGTTATCAGTAATAATTAACAGTTTATCATTCGGTTCTAAAATAGTATTCCCTTTGGGAATAAAATAATTTTCATCTCGTTTAACTAAAACGGCAAGCGTTCCCATAGGTAATGCCAAGTCCATTAATTTATTCCCCTTGCTCAAAATTGCTTCGGTAATTTCTATTTCAGTTGTAATAGATTTTATGTCATTGGAAAAATCCACATCAAAATTTTGCATTTTTTTTATTTTTGGTGATTCTTTTGCCAAACCAAGCCAATTAGCTAATATAGAAAGAGACGTACCTTGTATTATTAAAGAAACAAGTGTTGATAAAAAAACTATATTAAAAATTATCCGAGCATTAGGAATTTCTTCAGCTAAAGGAATTATTGCAAAAATAATAGGAACAGCTCCTCTTAAACCTACCCATGATATATAACTTTTATCTTTAAAAGACATTTTTCTAAAAGGAGACAGACTTATAAAAACCGAAAGAGGGCGTGCAATAAAAATTATTGATAAACTAATAATAATCCCGGGTATTAATATAGGTAATAGCTCGCGGGGATTAACTAATAACCCCAATGTTAAAAACATTAGTAATTGGCTCATCCAAGCTAAGCCGTCAAAAAAATTTAACGATGATCTTTTATGAACGAATTTAGCGTTCCCTAATACCAAACCTCCAATATAAACCGCTAAATAACCGTTCCCTTTAGCATAGTAAGTAATAGAAAAAATAAAAATACAAAATGTAAAAACTAATATTGGGTATAATGAATCATTCCCGATTTTAATTCTATTTATAATAAAAATTGCAAATTTACCGACTACATATCCAATTAATGCACCTATTAAAAGTTGAAAAATAAGTTGAATACCGACCCAAAAATAATTAAGGTTATTCCCAATTTTAATAACATCAATAAATGTAATAACCAAAATAAATGCCATTGGATCATTACTTCCGCTTTCTAATTCCAACATTGGTCTAAGGTTATTTTTTAAACTTAAACTTTTTGAACGTAAGATTGAGAAAACCGAAGCTGAATCCGTAGAAGACATTGTAGCTGCCAATAACAAAGAAGTAATAAAACTTATTTCTAAAGTCTCGTTAGTAAAACCCAAAATAAACCAAATAATTAAACCTGCAATTAAAGCAGTTAATAAAACCCCGAATGTAGCTAATACAACTCCTTGTGCAATAATTGGGCGAATTTCATTTATCTTTGTATCAAGCCCACCGGAAAACAAAATTATGCATAAAGCAAGAGTTCCGATAGTTTGAGCAATATGAATATTTTCAAATTGAATTCCTAAACCGTCACTTCCGGAAATCATCCCCACAGCAAGAAATAGTAATAATGCCGGAATTCCAAATTTTGAACTAACCTTTCCTGCAAGTATGCTAAAAAAGAATAAAACAGATAGAACTATTAAGATTAACTCTACTTGAATTGTCATTAACTCTCGATTCTATTAAAATTAAATAAAATTTAAAAGAAATGTAATTAAATTTATATTAAAACGCTATTAAAGAATGATATAACAAAACTATATTAAGTAAATCTTTATTGTTAAAATAAAATGCAGCAAAATAAATAAAAGGGAATAATAGAAATAGCAGAGGTAATTATTAGCAAAGATATTTAAAATGTTCAAAAAATAAATTGTTAATACCAATAACCAATATTGGGTAAAATTAACAATAATTAATTAACCATATTTTGGTAAAATTTGAATATTTATGCGGTTATATAAAAAATATATTGATTTTGAATAAATAAAATTGTAAAATATATGAATAATTAATTATATTTATAAATTGAGGAATGTTATGGAATATGCGGTTGAATGTGTAAACCTTACTCACTATTACGGAAGCAGATTAATTTACGAAAACATGAATTTTAACATTAAGCATGGTAGTATATTAGGGCTTTTAGGTAAAAACGGTACCGGTAAAACTACTACTATCAACATTTTGAACGGATACTTAGAGCCATATGCAGGAAAATGTTTTATATATGGAGAGGATTCGCATAATTTATCGCCTGAAACTAAGGCAAGGGTAGGCTTTTTAATGGAAGGGCATATTCAATATAGTTTTATGAATATTTATCAAATCGAAAAGTATTATTCTTCGTTTTATCCGAAATGGAAAAAAGAACCTTACTATGAATTGATGAGTAAACTGAAAGTATTACCTAATCAAAAATTATCCAAAATGTCGTGCGGGCAGCGGAGCCAAGTAGCTTTGGGTTTAATACTAGCTCAGGATCCGGATTTGATGATTTTAGATGATTACTCTATGGGTTTAGATCCGGGTTACAGACGATTATTTATTGACTATTTGCAAGAATATGCAAAAGCAGAAAATAAAACTATTTTTGTAACTTCTCACATTATTCAAGACATGGAACTCTTAATTGATGATTGTTTAATTTTAGGATATAATAGTGTTTTATTATCGATGCCGGTTAAAGAATTTATGTCAACATATAAGCAGTTTAAATTTAAAATAAACGAAAATAGTAATATAGAGTTAAATAAAACTGAAATAGTTAATAATTATGAAATAGTTAAAAACAATGCAACGATATATACTTTTAAGGATTTAGAAGCTGTTGAAGGATATTTAAGCGGTTTAGGTATTTCGTATTCGGATATGAAAGAAGTTCCGATGACATTGGAAGATGCATTTATTGGAATAACAGGTAAATATTAGGAGAAATTTATGATAAAATCAGTACTATTTAAAGAATGGCTGAAAATGAAATCGGCTTTTTGGGGATTATTGGGTTTGTGGTTGATTGTAGTTGTTTACATCTATTTTGATATTGCTTATCAACTTAAATTTTTTGAAGCTTCAATTATTTGGTATAATATTACAGTTTTAGGAATGCAGTTTTATTATGTTTTATATTATATCCCCTTATTAACCGGTTTAATTTTAGGAATAACGCAATATGTTCCTGAAATAACCGAGAAGAGACTGAAATTAACGTTGCATTTACCTGTAAATGAAAGTAAAATGCTTCTTGTAATGTCAGGTGTCGGAAGTATAATGCTTATAGCAATTTATGCATTCTCTTTAATTTTGTTGGTACTTGTAAGCTCTCATTATTACGCTAAAGAAATTACATATAGTATGCTGGCTACAATTATCCCATGGTATCTTGCAGGGCTGATATTGTATTTCTCAGCTTCAATGATAATTCTTGAGCCTATTTGGAAAAGAAGATTGTTGTACACTCCCATTGTTTTGGGTTTTGTCTCATTATTAACTGAAGATAAATTTTATAATTTATATGATAAGTCAATAGTTAAATTTGCATTTATTGCAATATTCTTTTTCTTTGGCGTATTAATTACCGGTTATAGATTTAAGAGAGGAGCTACAAAATGATTGTTAAAATTACAAGATACTTTATGCTTATTATTGCGGTAATAGTTTGTTCAATTTATTTACCGAAGATTTATTGGAAATTATTTAATGAATCTGTAAGAGTTCCGTTGATATTATACAGTCCGATAAACGAAAAATTCATGATATTTAGACTCGACTCAGAGAATAGATATCAAGATGAAGACGGAAAGAATTATACTCGTGCCAAATTTGAAGCAATGGAACCGGTTTTTTATTTCAGACAATTAGTTACGGAAAATAGAATGCCTGATTCCTTAAGAGGAATTGCATTAGATTATACGGAAATAAGGCACAATAATTTTAGAATTAGGTTAACACCAAATCAATTAAATCCGCCTACAATAGATTTATTGCCTATGATTGAATCTCGTTCGGGTAGAGCAAGTCTTTCTATGCCGGAAGATGTGTTTAGAATTACAGATAAATCAATTGAATTTATAGATTGTTATAGTAATACAATTGACGAAGAAAAAAGCGAGTATTTTACGGAAGCGCTTAAAAAAGAAGGATTTGTATTCCCAAATAAATTAATTTTTGGAAATCCGACAACAAGAAAACCTTTCGACGAAGGATATTTTATTGTTGATAGTGAAGATAAAATATTTCATTTAAAAATGGTAAAAGGGATGCCGTTTTGTAAAAATATTAATGTTCCAAAGGATTTTAGGGTAAAAAGTATGAATATTGTAGAAAGTCCTTTAAGAGAATTTTACGGTGTTATTATTAGCGAGAATGATGAATTATATCTAATTTCTTATAATAATTATAAACTGATTAACGTTCCTATGAAAGGGTATAACTCCAAAAATACTACATTAATATTTAGAGGTGATATATTCTTTAGATCAATACAGTTGGTAAACGATGATAGTGTTGAAATCTTTATGTATAATAAAAAATATAAACAGATTGATAGATATTCCGAACCAATAAAGAACATTAAAAAAGCCGGAGCCGGAATCACCGAAGGTTATTTATTCCCGTTTGTAATTGAAGAAGAAAGCTTTTCGACATATTATATAGATTTATATTTCCGAATGACGGGAGTAGGAGCATTTATTCTTAATTTTGTATTGTTGATATTAAGTGTGATTATGTACAAAATGAAGGGATATGATTTGGTTAGAAATATTCCTGATTTTATATTTGTTGGTGTAACGGGTATATACGGATTAATTGCAATCATTATTTTTATACCATTTGATAAAACTAAATAAACGGAAATTTTATGAATATCAGATATTGGATATTTAGTTTGTTAATTTTGTTGTTAGTTGAAGTTATATCCGCCCAAAATAGTATGCCGGGCGGATTAACCGATAATAGTTACAAAAACATTGATGATAGAAAAGGCGGATTAATTGGAAAAGTAACTGATGAAAAAGGTGAAGTTTTAGTCGGTGCTAATATAATTATTTTAGAAAATAAACTAGGTACTGCTACCGGGAGTAGCGGAAAATACGAAATTAAGAATATAAATCCCGGTAACTATACGGTAAAATTTTCGTTTATTGGATATAAAAGCAACGTATTAAAAGTTTCTGTAGTAGCCGGTAGGATTACTGAATTGGATGCTAAATTAGAATCCGAATCTTTTGAAATAGGTGGTATTAAAGTAGTGGGGACAAGTGAGCTTATGCCCACGGAAATTAATACAAGAACCACTATTTCAAGCGGAGAAATTGAACACTTTCAAGCCACAAATTTAAAAGATGTTTTAAATTTAGTTCCCGGAATACAACGTAGCGATAACCCGGGCTTAAATAAAACAACTCAAGTAACGATACGTGGTGATGAAACCGATGCTCTTTCGGCTTTTGGTACATTAATTATGATTGACGGGGCACGTGAATCTAATAATGCAAATTTGCAATTCGAAGGTTTGGCAGGTGCAAAGTATGGCGGTTTAACTATGGGAAGGGGTTTAGATTTACGACAAATACCCGCAGATAATATTGAATCAATTGAAGTAATCAGCGGGTTGCCGTCTGTAAGATATGGAGATTTTACAAGCGGTATTATTGATATTAAAACTAAAATAGGTGCCTCTCCTCATCGATTAAAAATTAAAAATAATCCTACCACAAACGAAGCTAACTTAGGCGGAGGGTTCAAACTTGGTAAAGAGAACGCATTAAGTTATAATTTTAATATAGCAAGAAGTGAAAGAGATTTACGATTAGAAGGGGACGAATATACAAGATATACGGGGCAAATTGTTTATTCGGATAAATCTTGGGACGGTAAACTTACAAGTAATTACAAACTTTCATCCCAGTGGATACATGATGAAGAAGAACCGAAAAATGATTATTCCCAAACCAAAAATTATAACAGAGGTTTTTCATTCGGATTTAATACTTGGGGAAATTATAAATACCAGGACGAATCTAATATTGAATATTCGGTTTATGTAAAGTTAAATAGAATAAATTTACGTAAATCATCATTGGTACAATCTGATTTACGAGTATTACCCAACGGTGATACGGTTTCAATTTATACGGGTGTTTTAGAAAACAAGGGGATAGAATGGAATGCGGGAAGTAGATTGGAATATTCAGATTTATTTTATACAGGTAATTATATAAATAAATATTTAATCGGAGCCGAATTAGAATTTGATGCTAATACGGGCGAAGGGATTATTATTGATACTTTATTTAATTATTATGGTGCGGATAGTCCGAGAAGACCAAGACGATTTGACGCATTACCGGGACAGGCATTGGTGAGTTTATATGCTGAAAATAAGTTAACGGGGAAATTATTATTTGATTTTTCGTTAATGTTTGGTTTTAGGTACGAGATGTATAGACCAACCGATATTTCAATAAAAGGATTGTTTGGTAAAGGGGATTTAGTTCAATCTCACCAAGGATCATTTTTTAATCCCCGTATAAATTTTATGGTGTATTTTAGCGAAGATACTCAGATGCGTTTTAGTGCGGGGCGAACCTCAAAATCTCCTCCGATGAGTACATTATATCCGCAAGATAAAATTCTTAAATGGAGAGATCCGAGTTCAAACAAAGTAAGCTATTTTGTATTTAATATTTGCCAGCCGGAATTAGACGGATATAAAGAAACACAATTTGAGGCATCTTTTGATCAAAAAATAATCAATAAATTAAGTGTATCTTTATCAGCATATTATAAAGAACGAACCGGTTCGCCTATTGATTTGAATCAACCGTTTTTTTATATCCAGCAGTTATCGAATAGTTATCAGTTTAATTATTTAGATGATGTACCGTACAAAGAAAATGTGGGCAAATATTATAGTAAAGGGATTGAAGCGACATTAAAGACGACTAAGATTGATTTTTTAAATATGACATTTAAATTAACCGGAAGTTATAATTACACAAAAAATCCGGGAGGATATCTCGTTTTTGATCAATATCCGGATAATTCGCTTGGTCAATACGCAAACTATCATGTGCCAAACGCACCGATTGATACTATAATCGGTTGGACTTATCCAAGTTCGGGAAATTGGAGAGATGAAATTGTATTAAATTACTTTTTAAAATATACACATCCTACATTGGGATTATGGATTACATTGCGTGCAGAACAAGTATTGCAAGAAAGGAGACAATCTTTAAATTTAGAGCCGGTAGATTATGCGAGGTTAAATGAATCTCAACTTATAACCAGAAGATTTAGCGAATCAATTAAAACAAAACCGAGCAAATGGTTATTCACAATTAATATAAGTAAGTCGTTATTCAAAGGTGCCGAAGTATCTTTTTATGTAAATAATTTTTTGGATGATCCGGCAATTAATAAATATAATTCAACACCTACATTAGTTGTTGAAGAATCTCGTAATTCGGAATTGTTTTACGGATTGGAATTTAGTATGATTTTTGACTATTTATTTAAATAGTGTGGTGTAGAATGAAAACTTTAAAAATAATATTAGTCTTAATTTCTTTATTGGGTTTATTTGCATGTAGGGAGGATATTCCCGTTAATGTTGACGGCAACAGCACAATACGTCTTGTGGCTTTGTGGGATACTTCAACGGTTGAGGGAGTAATAAAAAACGTTCCGTTGCAAGGTGCTAAAGTAATATTAAACAGCGAGTACGGTACTTTCGTTCGATATTTAGATAATGAGGGTAAGATATCAATTGATAAAATACCTGCTTCAACGTATGACATTGCGGTAAGAATGCCTCATCCTTTAGATCAAAATATTATTATTGTGGGTAATGTTAAAAACGTAAAGGTATCACCGAATAGTAGTGTAATTGATACGATTAAGGGGATGGCAGTTAGCAGCAGCGGTATATCTATTAACGAAATTTATGCATGCGGTCCTCAAAATAATATTTATTTTTTCTATGACCAATACATTGAATTATATAATAGCAGTGATAGTACTAAATATTTGGACGGCATGATGGTTATGCGAGTAAGCGGTAATGGCGAGGGGGAACAAAAAGGACCGGGAGCCGATGAAGGGGATGACGGTGATATTGACGGGGTTACATATGTATTTAAATTTCCCGGAAGCCCCGGAGAGAAGAATTATCCTTTTTATCCTAAAACATTTATAATACTTGCAAGTGACGGCGTAAATCATAAAAACAGCATGCCGAATGCCGTAGATTTAAGTCATGCAGATTGGGAATTTTATAATCAATATTCTGCTACGGATATTGATAATCCGGCTGTACCAAATTTGATAAATATTAGAAGTGACAGGACGGTTGATTTTTTAATTAGTTTAATAAATGACGTTATTGTTGTTTCAAGCGGTGTTGATTCTGTTTGGAGTGACGGGATTGATATTAATACGGTGATAGACGGTGTGGAATATCAAACTTCCGGAAATACGTTAAAAACATTAGATAGCAGAATTGATAGAGGATGGGTAAAAAGTCCCCCGACTTATAGCGGAAAATCAATGCAGAGACGCGAACCCGGAGTTGATACCAATGACGGTCAATTAGATTGGGAAATACTATCTGCTCCTACCCCAAAAGTACATAGATGGTGATAAGAGGATATTATGAAAAATTGTATAAAAATATTTTTATTATTGATTTTGTTTTCTACTATTAATTACGGACAGAAATATAGAACGGATTTTATGGGAGGCTTACTATTTGCTGTTCCCGATAAGGATATTAGCATGGATTTATATGACTTCGGTAAAAATCCTGCCTGGTTAGTTGAAAGCGAGAAAGAAATGTGGTTAGATATTGACCCTAGCGTTTCTAATAGTTGGGGGAATTATAGAAGAAAATATTCGCCAGAAGGAACTTATGATTTCCGTACGGGAGCTACAGGAGTTAAACCATTAGGAAGAAGCGGAACATTTAGTGCATCGGCTTATTACGATTATGAGTATATGCGTAAAATGTATAGAAGTATGAAAAAATATCCCTATGCCGGAGAAGCTTTCTTTTATGCAGATACAACATCTGGAGACGTTAGATTTAGTGGTCCAATTTTTTCTTTTACGCATAGTATTGAGCCTATTGAAAATTTATTTATTGGTGCCCAAATAGATTATCAAATTCTTGCCGGCTTAAAAAAGATTTATTCTTTTACCCAGACAGTTTACAGGGATGTTGCATTTGTCGGTGGGGCGGCATATAAATTTTCTGATGATTTTGTGTTGGGTGCAAAATATTATATACATGACGAGCAAGAAAAAATTACTGCAGAAGACGTAAACTTGTTCTCGATTGAATCTTATTATTTTAGAGGGGAGACT
>JAEXOD010000114.1 GCA_023447335.1 Bacteroidota bacterium | reverse complement strand
CTAGGAATTCGATATGTGGGTGCGGGAGCTGCAAAAAAAATTACCGGGGAATTTAAATCAATTGATAGATTAATTTTAGCAACTGAGGAAGAAATTTCGGCTATACATGAAATAGGTACAAGTATTAGTAAAAGTATAGTATCATATTTTAAAACTGATTACAATTTGGATAATATTGAAAAGTTAAAAAAACACGGATTAAATTTTTATTCCGATATAGTAGAAACAAAAGAAAGTAAAATTACCGGTAAATCATTTGTGTTAACAGGCACTTTAAGTATAAAAAGAGAAGAAGCTGCATCCATAATAGAAAAGAACGGGGGAAAAGTTGTTACTTCGGTTAGTAAAAACACAGATTATGTTTTAGCCGGAGAGTCTGCCGGTTCTAAGTTGGATAAAGCCGTTAAGCTCGGTATAAAGATTATTACGGAAGATGAGTTCTTTAAGCTGGTTAATCCCGATTAAATTATGTTAAATTGGATAAAATTAAATATCGGCAGATATTATCTGCATAAAAAATTGAAAGAGAATGATAAGGTTACTTTTAATAAATTCTTGTCTAACGCTTATGATTTTTTTATTATTATGCCCGATACGGATAACGAGTTTAAACATGCAATGCAAATTGTGGATTATCTATTTGCGAAAAATAAAAATATTACACTGTTTCTTGTAGATTTTCAATATAATTTATTTGCTGATAATAAAAATTATAAACTAATTTATTATCAAAAAGAAGATAAAAATTGGTTTAATTTACCAAAATTAAGTATATTGCAAAAAGTAAACGAGCAGACTTATGATATAGCAATTGATCTAAGTCCCGAAGATAATATTTTTACTCCGTTTATTATAAATAATGTAAAAAGTAAATTCAGAATTGGCTTTAAAAAGAATCATTCTGATATGTATTATAATTTTATTGTTGAGCCGGATAAAATAAATAGTGAAATATCATATAAAAATTTATTAAATTCGCTTAAGTTGTTTTAATTTTTTGTTAAATAACGAAAAAAGATTGAGAAAATATGAGTGCTAATATTAATTATGAAATTAAAAAAAGCGGCGAGATAACGATTTTTAAGTTAAACGAAAAACGTTTTGATTCGTCGATTGCCGGATTGGTTAAGGGTGAATTTACAATATTACTTCATACAGACGAAGTACAGAAATTGATTGTAGATTTATCGGAAATAGAATACTGTGATAGCAGCGGTTTAAGTGCCATTTTGCTTGCGTTTAGAATTTTACAGGCAAATGAAGGTAAAATTAGACTTGCTTCACCCCAAAAAAATGTGAGAACTCTTATCGAAATATCGCAGCTTAATCGTGTTTTACCTATGTATGATTCTGTTGACTTAGCGTTGGAAAATTTTTAACTAATGAATAGAGGATTTTGTATTGGAAAGGATATTGGATTATGTTATTATTGTTGCGTATTTGGTAGGTATTGCGATATTTGGAGTTATTTCCGGAGGTAAACAAAAATCAGTTAAAGATTATTTTTTAGGTTCAGATTCCGTCCCTTGGTGGGCTGTTTGTTTTTCAATTGTAGCTGCAGAAACAAGTACTTTAACCTTCATTTCTATTCCCGGATTGGCTTACTTAACCAATCTTAACTTTTTACAAGTTACCTTGGGTTATTTAATTGGTAGAATTTTAATCGCAGTTTTCTTTTTACCATCTTATTTCAAAGGTGAACTAAATACCGCATATGCATTTTTAGAAGAAAGATTTGGAGTTAAAACAAGACGTTTTGCTTCTATTGTGTTCTTATTTACTAGAACTGCTGCAGACGGAGTTAGACTTTTTGCTACTGCTATTCCTTTAAAACTGCTACTTGATATTGATTATACACTTGCAATATTTATTATTGCGGTAATTGCGTTGTTATATACTATGGTAGGCGGGGTAAAAGGTATAATTTGGGTTGATGTAATTCAGATGTTCACATATTTAGCGGGTGCAATAGTTGCCGGATTTATATTAATTGGTTTATTACCCGATGGTTTTAATAGTTTATTTGCAGCTGCTGCAGAAGGAAACAAATTTAATATTATTAACTTAGGTTTTGATAACGGGATAAAAGGATTTTTTGCACAACCGTATACGTTGTTGGGCGGGTTGCTCGGCGGTGCTTTCCTTTCAATGGCATCGCACGGTACAGATCAATTAATTGTCCAAAGGTTATTAACTACTAAAAGTTTGGTATCTGCAAAAAAAGCAATTATTACCAGCGGTGTAGTTGTGATATTTCAGTTTTTTATATTTTTAGTTGTCGGTGTTGCTTTATACGCTTATTATGGTTCACTGCCTGTTAAATCTGATGAAATTTTTCCAAAGTTTATTATCGAACAATTGCCGGTTGGGCTTTCGGGTTTTATTGTTGCCGGTTTATTTGCAGCAGCCTTATCAACATTAGCGGGGTCAATAAGCTCTTTAGCATCTTCAACAATGCTTGATTTGTATAAACCTATGTTTGGAAAGAACTTAAAGCCGGAAAAGGAACTGAAGCTCTCAAGATTTATGACTTTGGGCTGGGCTGTTTTATTAATTTTTGCTGCTGTATTTTTTATGAATTCTCCTGCTGCCGTTGTTGAATTAGCTTTAAGTATAGCCAGTTTTACTTATGGCGGATTGCTTGGTACTTTTATTTTAGGATTAATTAACAAGAAAGCCAAACAAGAGGATGCATTAGCAGGGTTTACTGCCGGTATTTTTGTGATGATTACAGTTATTTCGTTAAAGCTTGTTGCATGGACTTGGTTTACCTTGGTCGGTGTGTTAACTACCGTACTTATTGGTTCTATTTTAGCATCCTTAAATAAAGAAAACAAAATTTGATATAATGCGAGAATATAAATGGTATTTTTAGATTGGTCTGTTATAGCCGTATATTTTATTATAATCTTTGGAATAGCTTATTATTATTATAAAAAGTCGTCTAATACTACTCAGGAGTTCTTCTTAAGCGGAAGAAATATGCCTTGGTGGCTTGCCGGTACGGCAATGGTTGCTACAACTTTTGCAGCAGATACTCCTTTAGCCGTTACTGAGTTGGTTGCAAAAAACGGTATCGCAGGTAATTGGTTGTGGTGGAACCTTGCAATAGGAAGCACTTTAACAGTTTTCTTTTTTGCTAAATTATGGCGAAGAGCCGGGATATTAACAGATGTTGAATTTGTTGAATTAAGATATAGCGGAAAACCTGCAGCCGCATTAAGGGGCTTTAGAGCAATTTACTTAGGCTTATTTATGAATAGTATTGTATTGGCTTGGGTAAATAAAGCTATGGAAAAAATTTTCCAAGTTACTATTCCGCAATACGATGCTTTTATTTTAGTAATTGTTTGTATGGTTGTTATTTCGATTTATGCTTCCAGCTCAGGATTACTTGGAAGTGCAAGAATTGATGCAATTCAATTTGTAATAGCAATTGCCGGTTCTATACTTTTGGCATTTATTGTTGTAAGTATACCTGCAGTAAACGGAATTGAAGGTATAAAAAGTAATTTAGATAATTGGATTTTTGATTTTACGCCGAATATCGGAACAAGTTTAGCCGAACCTATATATGGCGGAACGCTTGCAATTACTGTTGGGGCTTTTATTGCTTATATAGGTGTACAATGGTGGGCTTCTTGGTATCCGGGTTCTGATCCGGGTGGCGGTGGATATATTGCACAAAGAATGATGTCTGCCAAAAACGAATCACATTCTTTGTTTGCTACTTTATGGTTTACTATTGCCCATTATTGCTTACGTCCTTGGCCGTGGATAATTGTTGCTTTAGGCGCTTTGGTTGTTTTTCCGCAATTAGGGAAATATAATTTAAGCAAACAAGAAGTAGAAGTATACAAAACCGCTTTTGTGCAGTTTAATGAGGCAAAATCAAGAAATATAGCCTTGGAAGAAAAAGTAAAAGATCCTGTTTTATTGGAAAAAGTAAAACGTTTTGAAGATAAAGAGTTTTATGAAAGTTTTGAGAATTATGTTGACCCCGGTAAAATGTACCCAAAACTTATGGTTAGATACTTACCTGCCGGATTATTGGGTTTAATGATTGCCGTTTTTATTGCAGCTTATATGTCAACTATTTCTTCACAGTTAAATTGGGGTACTTCTTATATAATCAATGATTTTTATAAACGTTTTATAAGACCCGATGCCACCGAAAAGCATTTGATATTAATTAGCAGATTATCAATAGTTATATTAATTATTACTTCTTTACTAATAACTAAATACTTTTTAAATACAATTAGCGGTGCATGGGAGTTCATAATTAATGCAAGTGCCGGTTTGGGTGCAGTATTAATTTTACGCTGGTACTGGTGGAGAATAAATGCATGGAGCGAAATTACGGCAATGATTGCTCCTTTAATAATTTACCCAATTGCCAAATTTGGTTTTGGAATGGAATCTCCGATTACTTTATTTCCTATTGTAATAGGAACGACTTTAGTATGGTTAATTGTTACATTTGTAACTAAACCCGAATCGGATGAAACTTTACATAAATTTTATATAAAAATTCATCCCGGTGGTATCGGATGGAAAAGTGTTGCAAAAAAACATAAGGATATTATTCCGGATTCGGGATACGGTTTATTATTTGTAAACTGGATTTTAGGAGTAATAGTTGTATATATGACATTATTTGCTACCGGTAGAATAATTTTTAAGGATTATTTACAGGGGCTTATATCACTTGCAATATCAATTATTAGCGGATTTATAATTTATTTAAATATTAAGAAACAAAGTGTAGTGAAAGATGGATTTAAACAGACTTAAGAACCTTAAATTAGTTTTATTTGATTTAGACGGAACTTTATTAAACGATTACAACGAAGTCGGAAAAGATACAATTGGTTTAGTAGAAAAGTTGAAGGCTAAAGGGGTAACGTTTTCATTTGCAAGCGGAAGATTGCATAGTGCTATTACAGACCATGCGGAAACACTTAAACTGAAAGCGCCCCTTATTTCGTTAGACGGAGCTTTGCTAAAAACTCATCCTGACGGAAAAATATTGTTCCATGCATATGTTAAAGAAAAACATGTGTTAAAAGCTATTGCTTTAGCAGATAAATATCTGCTAAAAATTGCTATATGCCACGATGAAGCTATTTATTATACAGAGCATGATGCACTTATACCAAAACTTTTGGATAAATTTGGTGCAGAATATAAAGAAGTTAGTTCTTTTAGGGGATATACGACTAATGTTTTAGAGATAGTAATGACCGGTGATATGAGAGAATCTTTACGTTATGTAGGAAGTAAACTTACATTTCCTTACTCTTGGGGGTTGAATACCGCTCAATATAAATCGCAAAGAATACACGGACAATACTATCTTGAAGTTAGAAAACAGGGGTGTAGTAAAGGGACAGGTCTTGTACGATTGGCAAAACTGTTAGGTATTAGAATTAATGAGACTGCAGTAATAGGTGATTGGTATAACGACCGTTCGTTGTTTGATACCGGGGCGTTTAAAGTTGCTGTTAAAAATGCGGTTCCTGAATTAATAAGATTGGCAGATTATGTAACAACTCGTACAAATAATGAAGACGGAGTAGCTGAGTTTTTAGAGCTTGTACTTAAAGCTAAAAACGGTTAGGTTTATTTTTTTTGTGCGATGTAATAAATAGTTTTAATAACAATTTTATTTACATATAAATGATTTCTCCAAGTACTTACAAGCATCTGAAAGAAAGTAAGAGAATTAAAATACTGATTATGTTAATATCGGTATTGTTAATTATACTTATGTTTCCAAAAGGAGAAACATTGGATTCGGAAGTAAATGTCGGATCTGTTTGGATAAAAGAAGATTTAATTGCTTCAATACCGTTCGAAATTTTAAAGGATCCGAAAATTTTTGAAGCTGAAAAGAATAAAGCTATTAGTAAGGTTTTACCCGTTTTTATTCTTAACCAAAACATTAAGGATAGAGTACTAGACACAACCAAATTTGCATTCAAATTTTTAGCCGCTACAATAGATAATGAGCTAAATAACGGTGTTTTGCCTATTTTAGGTAAGCTTGACATTAAAAATAATGATTATGAAATCTTACGAAATTTACGTAAGAATGATAAAAATATAACCTCAAGAGGCAATAGAGGGCTAAATTCGCTTTTTTTATTGTATCAATCTTTAATAGACGATATTTATGAGCGCGGCGTAATTGATACAGAATTAAATAAAATTGATTTTACTGAAATTAGCGTAAGAGTCGGTAAATTTGAGTCGATAGTTAAAAAAACAGGTTACTTCGATAGAAAAAGTCTTAAAAATTTTATTAAATTATACATTAAGAATAAATTTACGAATAATATAAATATAATTGAAGCCGCTACAAATTATATTTATAATTTTATCATTCCTAATATAATCTTTAGCGAAAAAGAAACAGAACTTGCCAGATCAATAACCGAAAACAAAATAAGTCGAAATATCGGGCTTGTAAATGAAAAAGAACGCATTATCGGAAAACATGAACGTATTACTCCCGAAATTAAACAAAAAATTGATTCCTATAAGATTGCCAAAGCAAATGAGTTAGGCTTAGGCGGAATAATTATTCAGGGAATCGGCAAGTTTTTACACGTTGTAATTATTTTAACCGTATTCGGTATTTATATATATTTGTTCCGTAAAAAGATATTTTGGGATAACTCAAAAATTCTTTTAATAATGTTTTTTATAGTGTTTATTAGCTTGATAACATTTTTGGTTATGCAAATTGATACCAGTGCTCCTATTGAGTATTTAATTTTTATTCCTGTAGTATCTATGTTGTTAACTATAATATTCGATTCTCGCATGGGTTTTTACGGAACAATTGTTGTCTCTTTAATATGTGGCGGATTAAGAGGAAATGATTACATATTTTCGGTTATGCATTTAGTTGCCGGTGCGTTATCGGCATATACCGTTAGAGATATTAAAAATAGAACTCAAATTTATAAATCGTTCTATTATATTTTAGGTGCGTATTTAACCGGAATAATTGCCTTTGGGTTTGAAAGGTTCGATTCTTTTGAAACAATTTTAACTAACTCGATTTTTGCATTAAGTAACGCCATAATTAGTCCTTCGTTAACCTTTGGATTAATCATCTTTATAGAAAAAGCATTTAAAGCAACAACTGATTTAACACTTTTTGAATTAACGGATTTTAATAATCCCTTGTTAAAAGAACTTGCCCAACAAGCTCCGGGTACATTTACACATTCAATTACTATGGGTAGTATGGTTGAAAAAGCCGCTGATTTAATAGGAGGAAGACCTACATTGGCAAGAGTCGGTGCATATTATCATGATATAGGAAAATGTTTAGAACCGGAAAATTTTGTCGAAAATCAATTGAACAATATAAATATTCACGAAAATTTAGAACCCTTAAAGAGTGTAGAGTTAATTAAAAACCATGTAACCAGAGGTATAGAATTAGCTAAAAAAAGTGGCTTACCGGATGAAATAATTGACTTTATTCCGATGCATCACGGTACAATGGTTATTAGTTATTTTTATGATAAAGCTAAACAGTATTATCCTGATGGGACTGTTAATATCGAAGATTATAGATATAACGGACCGAAACCAAATTCAAAAGAAACTGCTTTATTAATGTTGGCAGATGCGTGCGAATCTGCGGCGCGTGCAATGATTGAACCTGATCCTCTAAAAATGGAAAATATGGTTAACAATCTTATTGAGCAACGAATTAATGACGGACAGTTGGACGAATCTCCTCTTACATTCAAAGAAATTAAAATAATTAAAGAATCGTTTGTAAGTATTTTGTTAAGTCAACACCACAAACGAATACGTTATCCCAAACAAGACGAATTGGAAAATAATCCAAAATCCGAAAATTGATGGAACAGTTTTTAATTGAATTTTTAACCGTACTAAAATTAGAACTAAACCTTTCGGATAATACGGTTAATTCGTATAAAACCGATATTAGCAAACTATTAACATTTTGTGTTGAGTTAGGAATTAATGACCTTAACGAAATTGATTATTCTGATATTACTGCTTATTTGGTAAAACAAAAGGAGCTAGGCATTAGCAATTCCACAACAGCAAGATATATATCGGCGTTTAAAAGTTTTTTTAATTATCTCCATCAGAATAGATATATACAAGCTAACCCAAGTGAAAGGCTTAAATCAAACAGAAGATATAGAAAGCTACCGGTAGTTTTAACAATTGATGAAATTGATGAAATGTTTGCAGTTCCGGATATAAATACTAAGCTTGGTTTGCGTGATAGAGCAATGTTGGAGGTTTTGTATTCTTCCGGCTTAAGAGTATCCGAATTAATAAATTTAAAAATTAGCGATCTTTTTTTAACTGATGAAGTTATAAGAGTAATAGGAAAAGGAAATAAACAGAGAATTGTTCCGATTGGAAGCAGTGCTATAAGTTGGTTAAATAATTACTTTTTGAATGCTCGAATTTTTTTAGAGAAGAAAGAAAAAAGTAAAAATTTTGTTTTTTTAAACAATAGAGGTACGGGTTTAACGAGAATGGGTGTATGGAAAATAATAATTTATTATACAAGAGAAGCAAAAATTAATAAAGAAGTACATCCGCATACTTTTCGACATTCGTTCGCCACACATTTAGTTGAAGGGGGTGCTGATTTGCGTGCCGTACAAGAAATGTTAGGACATGCTGATATTTCTACAACACAAATTTATACACATATAGATAGAGATTATGTTAAACAAATGCATAGGGAATACCATCCACGTGGGAAATAAAATAATATTAATATTTTTGACGCTAATACTGGCGTTTGGCTGTAATAAGCCTCAACTAGATTCGAAGGACGATAATTATACAATTTTTACCAAATCGTTTAACGATATTGAATCTGCACAAGGTTATAAAATCGAATTAAGCAGGAAGATTAAAGATTCAATTTATGTTCGCGAGATTCAAAAAAAGGATAAAACTACGTTTGGAGTTTTCGTCGGGAGTTACGAATCTAACTATTTTGCGGGACAAAGAGCATACGAATTAACGAATGATTCTATTATAATAGGTCATGAAATCTTTAAAGGGGACTCTTTGGTTTCTGATCAATTTCAGTTAGTTCCCTTTTTAGCGTATTATAAAAATCGCGGTTCCATTTTTGAATTCGATATTTCTAAAAAAAGTTATTCCTTAAAATGGAATGATAAATCTATGAATATAATTAGCTTAAACGGAGATGATTCATATCAAAATATTTACTTTTTAACAGGAAAAAAAGATGCTTCCGCTACCGGATATCCGATGTTTTCCGATGCAAAACTGTTTAAATTTATTCCGGAAAACAATTCTGTTAAAAAAATTGACGAGATCGGCAAGTTTGCTCAAATATTTACAGATATTGAATCAAATAATTCGCTAAAAGTTATTTATCAAAAATTTAATGAAAACGATGTATATAAAATTGATAAAATCACAAACCTTTATACTCCGGAAGGGGTTAAGGTAGAATCAAAATTTGAAACATTTAATCTTCTAAATTCCGATTTTCCGCAATTAACTACAATTTTAATTAAAGTTAAATCTAATTTAGATAAACATTTTATTGATTATACTTTTCTTAATAACGAAACAAAAATTTTCCATAAAAATTTAAAAACTAAAGAAAGAAAATACATAACATCAACCGATTTTAAAGTAAAAAGTATTGATTGGACTTATGAAGATAGGTATTGTGTAATTTATCTCGAGAAGCTTAATAACGATATGATATCAAATAGATTATCTTCGATGATGGTTGTTTATGATACAAAAATTGAGGAGATGATTAATGTTATAGAAAATCCATACGCAATTAGTTATATTTTGCGTGGTGATTATTTGTTTTATGAAGTTGATCAAAACGGGACAAAAAAAATAGTGGTTTGGGATTTAAATAAAAGAGCTGTTTATCACGAAATAGTTACGGGTAACGGCTGCGGATTAAAAACATTAAAGATTGTTGAGTAGTAGTGGATACTTATTTTAGAATATTAAGATATGTAAAGCCATATAAAAAACATTTGGCTTTATCAATGCTTTGTACAATTTTATATGCATTATTAAACGGTGCGTCTGTTTATTTAACTATTCCGTTATTAGACACATTATTTAAAACCAATAATGTTGAAACAACCGAAAACACAAAACAGATCGAAATAAACGCAAATCCTACTATTGTTGAAGAAGTAATGAATTTTGTATCTACAAAAGCAAAACAATTTATTTTTGCAGGTTCAACAAAAGATGTATTGCTTAAAATAGCCGTTATTGTAATTTTAGCTTTTTTCGGAAAAAACATGTTTGGCTTTTTACAATCATATTATCTTGCTTATGTTGAGCAAGGGGTTGTAAAAGATATTAGAAACGAGGCTTACGAAAAACTGCATAATTTACCCATGAGTTTTTTTAAAAACGAAAGAACCGGTAATTTAATAAGCAGAATAACAAACGATGTTAATTTAATTCAAAATAGCGTTTCGACTGTATTTTTAAATTTACTCCGTGAACCTTTATCTATTATTGTATTTTTGGGAATTGCGATTTCCATTAGTTGGAAACTTACGGCATTTTCGTTAATAGTCTTACCCTTTTCGCTGTTTATTATCGGTTATATAGGTCTTCATTTACGCAAACATAGTGCTATTATTCAAGACAAAATGGCTGATATAACCACTATTTTACATGAGACAATTAGCGGCGTTAAAATAGTTAAAGCATTTGGTAGAGAAGAGCATGAAAGTACAAAATTTAAAAAAGAAACGAACAATTACTTCAAATTAGTTATTAGATTAACAAGAATTAGAAATGCCGCAAGTCCCTTAACGGAATTTTTAAGTGTAGTTGTTGGGGGTGTAATAATTTATTACGGCGGTTTACTTGTTCTTGAAGATAAACTTATTAATGCAAGCGAGTTCTTGGGATTTTTATTTGCAATATTTCAATTAATGCCTCCGATTAAAGAATTAAGCGGTGTTAATAACAGAATACAAGAATCTAGCGCTGCCGGTGATAGGATTTTTGAAATTATGGATGTTCCTCCTCAGATAACCGATTCGGAGGATTCAAAAGAATTAGATTCTTTTAGTAAAGAAATAAAGTTTGATGAGTTATGTTTTAAATATGAAGATGCGGAAGAATTAACTTTAAAAAACATAAACTTTACCGTAAAAAAGGGGGAAGTTGTTGCTTTAGTGGGAAGTAGCGGAGGCGGGAAAACTACTTTGGTTGATTTGATACCTCGCTTTTATGATCCTTTATCCGGAAGAATTATGATAGACGGAGTTGATATCCGAAAAATTAAAATTGCCGGTTTAAGAAAACTTATGGGTATTGTTACGCAAGAAACCGTATTATTTAACGATACTATTAAAAACAATATTACTTATGGGGTTAATAGTTGCACTGAAGACGAGCTTTTTGCTGCTGCTAAAGCAGCTAACGCACATGATTTTATTTTAGAACTTCCAAAAGGTTATGATACGATAATAGGCGAACGTGGTACAAAGATAAGCGGCGGTCAAAGGCAAAGATTATCCATTGCACGTGCATTATTAAAAAATCCTCCTATTATGATTTTAGACGAAGCTACTTCTGCGTTAGATAACGAATCGGAAGCTTTAGTTCAAGTAGCAATAGAAAGATTAATGAAGGATAGAACTACGTTTGTAATTGCACATCGTTTGAGTACTATTAAACATGCAAATAAAATTATTGTAATTGATGAAGGCGAAATTGTGCAAATGGGGGTACATGAAGAATTAATAAAAGAAGAAGGGGGAATATATAAAAAATTGTATGAACTTCAGTTTAAGAAATAGGCTTTATTATAATGGATAAATTAAAGCAAAACAATATATTGGATAAAACAATATTTGTTTTTATTGTTATATTTTTAGTTACATTAACAAATTCAATCTTTTTAAATCAAATAGGTTATTACGGTGCATTAGTTTTATTGCTTGTTAAGTACTATAAAACTAAACAAAACCCTTTTGAAAAGAACGGATTGGAATTACCGATATTATTATTTATTGCTGCTGAAATTATTTCTGCAATTTTATCAGATTATAATTCTGCTGCATTTACAAATGTTTTAAAAAGAGTACTTTTATTACCGATATTATATGTTTTACCTGCAGTAATAGATTCCGTAAATAAAGGGAAGCTTATTTTCAAAATATTTATAGGTACGGCTTTAGTAATGATAATAGGGTATTTGGGGATTGTTTATCAGTATTACATAAATAATATGTATGCCGTAAACGGTGTTGGTCCTACATTTCTTAAAATAGTTATGACTACGGGGGGAATATTAAGTTTTATTACAATTGTTTTATATGCGTATTTTATAAATGAAAACGGCAAGTTAAAATATAAAATATTATATCTATTAGCTTTTGTTTTGTCCGGTTTGGCATTAACTGCAAATTACTCCAGAGCTGCTTGGCTTGGGGCATTATTCGGAATTGTAGCCGTTACTTTAATAAAACGCAAATGGGTGTTGTTATTATTCCCAATGATAATAATTATAGGTTATTTATTCTTAAGTAAAAATTCAAGCGTTGTTTCTAAATACGTAATAAGTAATAAGCTTATAAAAGAAATTGAAACTATTGAAACAGAGGGAAGAGCAGGAACTTTTGCCGCTTTGCAAAAAGAAATTATTGTTGCAGATTATGAAAATGGATTATTTAATATTAGCAAAAATAAAAACATCGGTACTTCTGCTCCTGTTTTTAGAGTGGATAAATGGACAGATTCAATATTTTCCGCACATTTAATTAATTCAAATAATTGTGTATATAAAATAGATGAAAAAAACAAAGTAAAAATTCTTGGGGAATTTGTTACAAAAGGATTAACTAGAAATATAAAAGGGTTTAATAATAAACTTTACATTGCGGATGTTGATAGCGGTGTTACAATATTATCTAATCCTAATAATTTGAGTGATAGAATTGAATTAAAGGGGTTGATTAATTTTTCGGTTTTTGATGTTGATACTAATTATTTTGCCTATTTTAATGCTCAAAACAAAGAAATTGTTATATTAATTAATAAAAACGGGATTCCCGCCGATACTATATTAAGCGAAAAACTTAGTTCAATGGGTGCCGCCATTTTTATTAAAGAGAATAATATTGTGTTGCAGGAAGATAGCGGATTACGGATTTATTTTCTTGACAGTGCAAAAGTTTTAGACACAAAAATTAACAAAAACGTAAAAGGAATAATTAACTTTTTTAATATTGAAAATTATATTTACGGATTAACGGCATTAGGGAATGTTTATTTAATTGACGTTGCTACAAATAAAGCAGAGTTACTTAACGGAAGAATAAATACTATTCCGGTCGGAACAATACCTTTGATTTATTCCGGTATAGAAGTTATAAACGATACAATTTACATAGCTTCTCATAAACGAAACAGATTATATTCAATGATTGATCCTTATCATATTTCAAATTATGCCCGGATGAATTTATGGCGAATAGGTGCAAAAATTTTATTAGATAATCCTGTTTTCGGTGTCGGAGATGTTGATTTAATTCCATATTATCGTAAATATAAAACAACTTACGAAAAAGAAGAATTTGGACACTTGCACAATAATTATGTTCACTTACTTGCTATTCTCGGCATATTCGGATTTGTAGTTGTTATGTATTTATTTTATAAAGTTGCAATTATTAATTATAATATTTATTCTGAAAATAAAAATGTTCCTTTTATTTCTTCGGTTGCCTTGGGTGTAACGGGTGCTTTTATAGGGTTTCTATTTTCGGGATTAGCTGAATGGAATTTCGGAGATCACGAAATTATAACATTTGTTTGGTTCTTAACGGGATTAAATATTGCTTGCGGAAAATTAATGAAAAAGCAAAAAGAGAATAGTAATGCTTAGTAAAATCGAAAAACTATCTGCAATAATTATTGCGAAAAACGAAGAAAAAAATATAGAACGATGTATTAACAGTTTATTGGGATGTATTGATGATATTGTGGTGATAGTTGATAACAGTAGTTCGGATAATACATTAAATTTGGTAAAAAATTATAATGTAAATTGTTTACGTTCTGATTGGTTGGGTTATGCAAAAACAAAAACTTTAGCGGTTGAAAACACAAAATATAATTGGGTTTTATGGATTGATGCAGACGAGTGTTTAACAAGTGAGTTAAAAGAAGAGCTTATTTTATTAAAAAATACGGAAACCGAATTTGCTGCATATGATATTGCCAGAAGAGCATTTTTCTTAAATAGACAAATTAAACATTGCGGCTGGTATCCCGGGTATGTTACACGATTATTTAATAAGAGTTTATGTAAATTTAAAGAAATTGAAGTTCATGAACATTTGGTTATAAACGGTGTAACGGGTAAATTGAAAAATGACTTAGAACATTATACAGATCCAAACATTAAGCATTATTATTATAAATTCAACAACTATACAACTCTTGCGGCAATTGAGCTAAATCGTAAAGAAAAAAATGTAGGCGTAAGTGATTTATTACTGCGTCCGTTGTTTTTGTTTATTAAAATGTATATTATAAGGTTAGGATTTTTGGACGGATTAGCAGGATTAATATTATCCGTTTTTTCTGCAAATTATGTGTTTACTAAGTATGCAAAACTTTGGGAGTTAAAAAACTTAAAAGATTAAGAGGATTTAATGAGATTCGGACTTTTTCCAAATACTACAAAAGCAAATATTATTGAGATAGTTTCGGAAGTAGTTAAGAAAATTAAAAACAACAATGCCGAAGTTGTGATTAGTAATTCATTCAAGGATATTGAGGAAAATTTTACGGATTTTATTAAATTACAAAAGTTTTCTGATGATGATGAATTGTTAAAAATTTGTGATTTTATTATTTCTATTGGCGGAGACGGTACAATGTTAAATACGGCATACCGTACTATTAATTATGATGTTCCGTTATTAGGAGTAAATTTCGGTAAACTTGGTTTTTTGGCAGAGTATGATCTTCAAAATATAGATACGGCAATTTGTGATATTATTAACGGGAATTATGTTATTGATGAGAGAATGATATTAGAAGGGGAATGTACTTCTGATAAATCGAAGACTTATTATGCCATAAACGATTTTGTTGTAGAGAAAGGTCCTTGGCCTAAGATGATTGAGATTGAATTATACTTTGACAATAATTTTGTTACTTATTTTTTGGCTGACGGATTGATTATTGCAAGCCCTACCGGTTCTACGGCTTATTCATTATCAGTCGGGGGTCCAATAGTTAGTCCTGTTGCAGATGCTATAACAATCAGTCCAATCTCGCCTCATTCTTTAACTATGAGACCTTTGGTCCTTTCGGCAAAACAGCAAATAAAAGTAATTGCTAAATCGCTTCACACTTCAATTCAAATAAATTCAGACGGTCAGCGAGTAGAAAATTATCCTACGCCGATTGAATTTACATTTAAGAAAAGCGAAAAATACTTAAAACTTGTTAGACCGGTAAATGCGAACTATTTTGAAACCCTGCGTAATAAATTAATGTGGGGGTTTGATGTTAGGAACAACAACTAAGAGGAATAAATGAAAACTTTAATGTTTGTATTGCTACTTGGGGGAATTTCGATGTTTGCTCAGGAAAGGGATTTTTTTACATATTTTGATGATAAGTCCGGTAAAGATTGTATAATAGGTGATTGTAATCGTGCTGCATTTTATGATACATTGTATGCGGCATGGTTTGATGAAGAATATGATAATTACGAAATTGATTCCGAAGAAATTTCTAATATTAAAAAAGAAATGTTATCGTTAGAGATTGTTATTGTAATGGGCACTTGGTGTAGTGATAGCAGGCGTGAACTGCCGAGATTCTTTAAAATATTGGATTATGTTTCTTATCCTTCGGAAAACGTAAGAATTATCGGAGTTAATAGAGAGAAGAAGGGATTAGAAGCAGAAACTGATAATTTGAACATTAATTTTGTACCAACGTTTATTTTTTATAAACAGGGGAAAGAGATAGGAAGGATTATCGAAACTCCTTCCGTAACTTTAGAAAAAGATTTATCTGCATTGCTTTTATCAACAGAAGGTTAAAAATCGTAAAAAGAGATAGTTAATTGTTCATCGTTAGCCAAATCTATATTTTCTTTTTCCGTACTTGTGTATGATGTGTCTATAATTGATTTTTTCTCTTCATCTTTCTGATTGTTATAAGCGTAAATATTGTTCTTATAGTTACGCATTATTACCTTTTTATCATCTTTGTGTAGGACATATTTAGGTAGAATTGGAATTTTTCCCCCTCCGCCGGGGGCGTCAATCATAAAATGAGGAACTGCCATTCCGCTTGTGTGACCTCGCAAATTTTCAATTATCTCAATTCCTTTTTCCGCAGAAGTTCTAAAGTGCATAGATCCTTTAGTTTCATCAGCCATAAATAAATAATAAGGTCGAACTCTTATTTTAAGTAATTTTTGCATTAATTCTTTCATTACTGCCGGGTCGTCGTTTACGTCTTTCATCAAAACGGCTTGATTGTTAACAGGACAACCGGCATCGGCAAGCATAGTACAAGCTTTGCTGCTTTCGGGGGTTATTTCCCAAGGGTGGTTGAAATGAGTGTTTATATAAACCGGATGATATTTTTTTATCATAGAACATAATTTGGGAGTAATACGTTGTGGTAAAACACATGGCATTCTTGTCCCTATTCTTATAATTTCAACATGAGGAATGGCTCGCAATCTGCTTAATATTTTTTCCAGCATTGTATCTGTAAGCATTAGGGGATCGCCACCGCTTAAAATTATGTCCCTTATTTCATTGTGTTGTTCAATATAATTAAATGCGGATTCCAAATCTTTCATTGAAATCTTATCACTATCACCAACTTTACGCTTCCTTGTACAAAAACGACAATACATACCGCATTGACTAGTTACTAAAAATAAACATCTATCCGGGTATCTATGTGTTATATTTGGTACGGGACTCATTCCGTCTTCATTTAAGGGGTCTTCGTAACCATTAAAATCATCAAGCTCTTTTTCATCCGGTACACACTGCACCCATATAGGATCTCCGGGATACCTGATAAGCCCTAAATAATATGAGTTAATTCTGGCTTGAAAAAAATTATCCAGCTTTTCGGCAACCTCTTTTTTTAAGTTAAATCTTTCAACCAATTGATCTACAGAGTGGATAGACTCTCTAATCATTTGTTGCCATAGTTCCATTTTATTTACCCTTTCTGAAAATATTTTCCGAATACTATTAAACTATCGCCTGCTGAGTAAAAGTCTCTAATCTCGCTTACAATGGAATAGCTATTCCTGAAATAAAACTTACGTGTTGCTTCATACTGCGTTTTGGATGACGTTTCGGCAATCATCCATCTTCCGTTATTATTTTTTACAAAATCTTCGGCATTGTTCAATAGTTTTTGTCCGATTCCTTTATTCTGTTCATTAGGATTAACTACAATCCAATATAAGTCATAAACAGCATCCGTCAAAGGTCGTTTACCGATAATGTAATATCCTGAAATAATATTATTTTCTTCGTAAACAAAAGAATTATAATCGCTATTTATATTATTAATTGATTCGTTAATAAGTTCCATTGCTACAGCTTTTTCTTCATCACTAAAAATATCAATTGCATAAGTAATATTTTCTAAAATTTGTTTATCGTTTTTATTGATTTTTCTAATCATTTTTCTCTCTTTGTTTTGCTAATGTTAAAATGTAATGTAAAAGTTCCGAGTAACTTATCCCCGCTGCTAATGCAGATTTTGCAAACCCGCTATCGGGCATAATATCCGGATTTGGATTTATATCAATAACATATGGTATGTTGTTTTTGCTAAGTCTAATATCTACACGTGCATAGCTTGAGCAGTTCAAAGCCTTAAAAGCACTAATTGCAGTGGTAATTAATAAATCTTCAGTTTCTTTAGGAATATCGGCGGGTACTTTTGGTATTGTACCTTTATAATAAATACTATCCTCGTTCCACTTTGCTTCATATGAAACTATATTTGGCATACTATACGGTAGCGAAAAACATATTTCGCTAATCGGTAAAATTTTATCATCCAATAGACTTATATTAAATTCTCTGCCGTCAACATATTCTTCAATCAATAAGTCTTGTTTATAAATATTTGATAAATAGTCGATTTGCTTATTAAGTTCATTAATGGAACCAACAATCGAATTTTCACTTATACCTATCCCCGCATCTTCTTTTGATGGCTTAATAATACAAGGGAAAGTTAAATGTTCAATATTAACTATATCAGAATCGTGTTTTTTTATACTATAATTTGGTGTTGGGATATTACTTGAAATTAATAATTGTTTTGTTATTATTTTATCTAAACAAGCGGCTAAAGTTAGTAAGTTATTTCCGGTGTAATTTATTCCCAATAATTCAAGCATACCCGCAAAATTACTTTCAAATGTTGAATTACCGTTTATACTCTCAACCAAATTAAAACAGATATCCGGTGCTATTGTTTTTATTTCACTCAATTTTTTTAATATATCGGAATCAATCTCTAAAGTTTCAACTGATGAATAATTTTCGCATAAATAATTGAGGATTAAATTTAAATTGTCTTTAATTTCAGTTTCGGAAGCATAGTTTTCGTTTCCCGAATTTTTACCTGTGTAATCGGAATAATTAACCAAAGGTTTATTATAACAAATTAGAATTTTATCGGGGTTTTTCATTGTAAGTTGTGTCTTTTACACCCGGCATTTAATACACTGTTAATCATTTCACTATAACTTAAGCCCGCCGCACGAGCTGCTTTAGGGAAACATGAGTTTGATGTAGGATCGGGTAAAATTCCCGGTAACGGATTAATTTCGATAATGTGGGGTATATTGTTTTCGTCTAAACGAATATCTATTCTTGCCCAATCCTTGCATTCAAGTGCATTGAATGCATTAATTGCAGTCTGTTTAATCTTTTCTTCTAAATCAAGTGTAAGTGATGCAGGACAAGTAAAAATATCTAACGGATGATCTTTTGTATCTGCAACCCATTTAGCTTCAAAAGAGTAAATAGGTGCTAAATCCATAGGTAATGCGGTAAAGTTGATTTCAATTATAGGTAAAACTTGTAAATCGTATTTATTTCCTAATATTGCAACCGTAAATTCCCGTCCGCTTAAAAAGTGTTCGATAATACAGGGTTGTTTATAGGTTAATAAAGTGGATTCAACTTTTTTAAATAGTTGTTCGTTATCATATACTAAACAGGAATTGTATATTCCTTTACTACTCCCTTCGGCTAAAGGTTTTACAATTGCGGGGAGTAAATAATCAATCGATTTAAGCTGACTGAGTTCATCAACAAGTTTATACTCCGATGTAGCTATTTTATTATATGAAAGAATCTCTTTAGTTCGTGCTTTATGTAGAGTAGAAGATAAAGTTAAAGGATCGCTTCCCGTATATGGGATTTCTAAAAATTCGCATATTGAAGGAATGAAAGCTTCTCTGTTAATTCCTTTTTTACCTTCGGCTATGTTAAACACTATATCGGGTCTTATTTCCAATAGCTTATTATAGCAATTAATATCTGCTTCAATTAGAATAACATTATGATAAGTAGAAAGAGAGTCTCTTACGGCAAATATAGTCTCTTCCGTATCCCATTCTGCAAATTCGTCACATTCACAGTTTGTACAATTAGTGACATCGGGTTTTATGTTATATGTTAAGGCTACTTTTAAGCTTTTAATAGTATTCAACTTTATGTAGTTATAGTTAGTGATTTTTTACATAAATACAAGAAAAAATAAATAAAACATGAAAAAATATAACATTTTTTGTTATTATCAAAATCTATAGAATTAATATTTTGGTATAGAATTTTAAGTGGAAAACTTACTTTTTTAAATTATAAATGATTTGCAAAAGGGTGTAGATTTTTAATTGCGATGTTTTAAGTTTTTAATATTCAAACTATTTAACAGAACAAGAATTTTTTATATTATCACTAATTTAAAGCAAAATTATATCATTTTTCTTCCCGCTTTAATTCTGTTAGGCGGTTTTAATCTTAAATAATAATATTTTGGGTAGAAATTTATATCTCTTTTTATGAGGATCTTTTTCGATACTTTAACAAACAATGTTATTGGTTTGTATAACATAAATATTTTTATTAATTTGCAATAGAAGGAAAACAAAAGACGGCTTTTTTGGTTGCAACATAGGTTTGGCGGTCTGGTTTTTCTGAATAAAAGTTTAATTAATTTGTGAAAACCAAATGAAAAAGCATTTTATTTTTGTCCTGCTATTATTTACGTCCCTTTCAATTTATGCCGAAGTTAGATATGTAAGTAAAACGGGGAGCAGCACTGCTCCCTATGCTACATGGGCGACAGCATGCGATAGTTTGCAAAAATGTTTTGATTATTGTAATAACGGTGATACAGTTTATGTCGATAGAGGGATTTATAGGGAAACAATTAGATTTAATCATAAAATTCTGACAATTATTGGGGTAGATACTGATGAATGTATAATTGACGGAACGGGTTTAATAGGGACATTATATGGTCCGGTTCTTATATTACAAAATTTCGGGAAAATAAAGCTTTACAATTTTACCCTTAAACGTAAAAAGAGTAATAACGATAATTATAGTTATGAATATTGGAACTTGGATGGCGATGTTGACATAAAAAACTGTATCTTCGATACAACCTCGAGAGCACTAATTCCTACCGGAGATACAGAAGCTAGCAACTGCATATATCGAAATGTAAATACGGCAGTAGATGCCTCAGGGGATTATAAAATTACAATTAGTAATTCTTTAATGTCTTTAAAAATGTGGGATGGCAATCAATCAGCAATTAAAAATTCAGTATGGAGCGGCAGTTTTAAGATTTATAACAATATTATTTGGGGGCATGAATATAATTGTTTCTATTGTATATATTTGACCACGAGTACGGGCATCTCAATTAAGAATAACTTAATATATGGATTTCAAAACGGAATAGTGGCATCAACATTTGGAGACCAACCTGATACAGTTGAAATAGTTAATAATACAATAATAGATAACAAAAAAGTTTTTGCAGGAATAACAACAGGTAATATGCCTGCACCTATTATAATTAAAAATAATCTTATTGTCGGTTTTAAAATAGGAATAGCGTTTCAGCATGTTAATACTAATGCTGATTATAATTTATGTTATAACGTAACCCGTGTAACCAACATGCCCCCTATAGGTGAGCATAATATAGTGGCAGACCCTATGTTTAACAAAGATACAACGTTTTCGATTGATGCCATAGATAATTTTAGGTTGCAAAAATTTAGCCCTGCAATAGATACGGGAGACCCAAGTATATTGGATGTTGACGGTTCGAGGAGTGATATAGGGATGTTTGGCGGACCGGGCGGTATTAGTTACGAATATCAGGATTTAGCTCCGAAAGTAGTTAAAAAGCTAACGGCAAGTTATGAACCTGATACTAATAATAGAGTAAAACTTACATGGGTACCGAATACCGAAGCAGATTTAAAAGAGTATTATGTATATAAAGGTACTGCTCCTCTATTAACTTTAGATAGTACGAAAAGAATAGCAATATTAACCGATACGTTATTGTATGATACAATAGAACAAAAGGCATATTACAGAGTAACTGCTGTAGATAATACCGGCAATCAAGGTTATCCGAGTGGGGAAGTAGTAGTTAGAGTTACAGATATAAACGAAGTTAACATAACAGAGAATTACGAATATGCACTATACCAAAATTACCCAAATCCTTTTAACCCATCAACAACCATAAGTTACAGTTTAAAGGATGATAGCGAAGTTAGAATAAAGATATACGCAATAACAGGTGAGTTAATAAAAACAATAATTGAAGGAACCAAAAGCAAAGGGTATAACGAAACCCAAATAGATTTAAGTAATATGGCAAGCGGCATATATTTGTACAGATTGGAAGTAACGGGCAAATGGAAAATACCCGTATTTAATGATTTGAAGAAAATGGTTTTGGTGAAGTAAGGTTAAATGTTGAATAAATAAGGTTAAATGTTAAAGGTTTAGTGTTAAGTAAAAAGAAAGAAAAATAATACTCGCAACCCACAAAAATAATGTTGAGTGTTAAAGGTTTAGTGTTGAATAAAAAGAATTCGCAACCCATGAATTTATTCATGGGTAATAATAATGCCCAATATCTAAAGATAGCGGTAATTGAATGAACACATATTTATTATAGCTATTATTATTAATTCCCCTTATTAATTACCACTATTTTCAAATAGTGGCTTCGGAGCGAGGAGTATATACATTCAAAAACAATGTCGTTCGTATTTATGTGTGTTACAATAATGCCACTCCTACGGAGCTGAAAAACGTTAGACTAAAGACTGTAGATGATAGACGTTAGACAAAACTGGGTTTTATCCTGAAAATCCTTCTTTCATCCTGAAAATCCTGGTTCAAAAAAACAATTCAACCGGTAGCCAATCCCTGAAGGAATTGGCTGTATTTGAAACCAAATTAATATTTTATTAAAAACTGACACGCAACAACATATGCCCAATAAATAACTCGAAACCAATTAATTCATCTGAGGGGAATAAAAACCAATGTCGCCTCTACGAGGCTAACAACCTTTCGGTGTTTGTGTGTGTTACAATAATGCCACTCCTACGGAGCTGAAAAACGTTAAAATATAGATGATAGAATTCAGACAATAGATGTTAGACAAAAATTAATTCAAACTGATTTCATCCTGAAAATCCTGGTTCAAATGAAATGTTTAATGTTGAGGGTTAAATGTTGAATATGAAAAACTCGCAACCCATGAATTCATTCATGGGGGCGAGGTAAAAACCCAGCCCATGAATTCATTCATGGGGAATAAAACACATATTTATTATAGCAATTATTATTAATTCCCTTATTAATTACCACTATTTTTAAATAGTGGCTACGGTGCGGGAAATATATACATTAAAAAAACAATGTCGCCTCTACGAGGCTAAAAACTTTTCGGTGTTTATGTGTGTTACAAAAATGTCACTCCTACGGAGCTGAATTAAGTGCTAAATGTTAAATGTTTAGTGCTAAATAAATAAAATAAACCTTTCCGTTTTGGAAATAGGGAATTCAACATTAAAAATTCAACATTCAAAATTGATGGGTTTCCTGTGGGCAAATTGTATTTTGGATTATTCAAAATAAATTCAATTGCTTGGAACTTTGAAAATTTATCCGTAATTTAAATCTTATTTTTGTTTGAATGTTTAAGCGGAGATTAATTATGGAAATATCGAGACGTGATTTTGTAAAAGTAACATCTTTGGCTGCAATGGGGTTATCATTTGGTTTCAAGATTACCAACGGATTTGATACAATTATTAAAAACGGTTCTGTTATTGACGGAAGCGGAAAAAAGATGATTAAGGCGGATATAGGCATAAAGGGAGATAAAATAACTGCAATTGGAGATTTATCTTCTGCTACTGCGGATTTAGTTATAGATGCAAAGAATATGTATGTTTCTCCGGGATTTATTGATATTCATACTCATACAGATATTGAGTTATTGGTTAACGGAGGCGGCGATAGTAAAATAATGCAAGGTGTTACTACAGAAATAAGCGGTAACTGCGGGTCATCTCCTTTCCCTTATTTACCTGAAGATGCAAAATCAAATGCAGAACATTTAAAGAAAAAATACGGCTTGGATGTTTATTGGGAAACAATGGACGGTTTTTATGAAGCACTTAATAATAAAATATCAATTAATTATGCTTCTTTTACCGGACATGGTGATTTAAGAGCATTTGTTATGGGACGAAATGATATCCCCCCTTCACCTCAACAACTTGAACAACTTAAAAAAGTGCTTGCAGAAAATATGGAGATGGGAAGTTTCGGTTTATCGACCGGATTGGAATACGCACCCGGAAGTTATGCAAAAACTGATGAGTTGATTGAACTTAGTAAAGTGGTCGCAAAATACGGTGGTTTGTATAATACGCATATGCGAAACGAAGACGATACATTGTTAGAAGCCATTGATGAAGCGATAACTATATGTCAAAAGGCTGAAGTGAATCTTGAAATTGCTCATCTAAAAACTTGTAATCCTGCAAATTGGCATAAAATTGATAAAGTTATTGAAAAGATTGAGCAAGCTTATGTAAACGGTCTTCCTATAAATGCAGATAGATATCCTTATATTGCTTACGGAACGGGCTTAAGTACTTTTTTACCTTTGTGGAGTAGACAGGGGACAGGGAAAGAAATTATTGCAAGATTAAACGATCCTGCTCAATTACTAAAAATTAAAGAATATGCAGATAGTAGAGGTAGTAGAATAGGCGGTTGGAAAAATGTAGTTATTAGTAATGTTAATAACGAAATAAACAAACAATATGAAGGTAAAAATATTGTAGAATGTGCCGAAATTAACGGAATTGAACCGTTGGATTTTATTATTGAATTGCTTTTGGATGAAAATCTTTCGGTCGGGATGGTTGGTTTTGCAATGAATGAAGATAATTTACGCAGAATATTGCAGAATAGATTAGTAATGATTGGGTCTGACGGTAACGCTACATCTCCTTTAGGGAAACTTGGGGAAGGCAAACCACACCCAAGATATTATGGCACATTTGCTCGTGTATTAGGAAAATATTGTAGAGAAGAAAAGATTTTTGATTGGGAGACCGCAATTAGTAAAATGACATCTATGCCGGCAAAAAAAATTAACCTAAAAAATAGGGGTTTGTTAGAAAATAATTTTTATGCCGATATTGTAGTTTTTAATCCCGATACTATTAAAGATAATGCAACTTTTGTTGATCCCAAACAGTTTGCAAGCGGAATAGAATATGTATTTGTTAACGGTAAACTTACCGTAAATAAAGGAGTACATACAAGAGTGACGAGTGGTCAAATATTAAGAAAAGTATGAGGTTTTAATGAAATATAAGTTTTTTATGATATTGTTTTTTGTTACAATATCGCTATTTGCACAAGATACTTTGGTTTTTTCTAAGCTTTATTTGCCGGGAGAAAGCAAAACGCTTGTTTATGTGCCTGTTAACTACAAGGAAAACTCAGAATTCCCTTTAATGTATTTATTACATGGTTATAGCGGTTCGTATAAAGATTGGAGTAATAATGTAAATTTGCAAGAATTGGCAGATAAATACCAATTTATAATTGTTTGTCCCGAAGGATATTATAATTCGTGGTATGTTAATAGTCCTGAAAGAAAAAATAACCAATACGAAAAGTTTTTTTGGAGTGATTTATACCCATTACTAAATACAAAGTATAAAGTAGATAAAAGTAATATCTTTATCACCGGCTTAAGTATGGGGGGTCATGGGTCAATGTTATTATATTTACAGAATCAAAAGAAGTTTAAAGCAGCCGGCTCAATGAGCGGTATTTTAGATATAAGATTATTTCCGGATAAATGGGAAATGAAAAATTTACTCGGCGAATATAAAAAGAATAAAAAAACTTGGGATAATTATAGTGCTGTTGAATTATTAAGAAAATTCGGAACAAGTAAGACTATGATAATAGTTGATTGCGGAACCGAAGATTTTGCATTTAAAGCAAATAAAGAATTTAATAAAGCAGCAAAAAAACATAAAGTAAAAATAACATATAATACATCTCCCGGTAACCATAATTGGGAGTTTTGGACTAAAACGGTTATAACCCATTTGGAGTATTTTAAGGAACTTAGCATTAAAAAATAAAGGCTTTTTCTAAGTTATTTCGCTTTAGCTTGAATATAATGAAATAAAGTTTTATTATTAAGAATTAAATAAAATATTTGTTGTATGGATGCAATTAGGATACTAAGCGGAATAATACTATTTTTATCTTTAGCCGGCAATATGACCGGTGCCAAAAAAGGATTAAAAGCAGCAGTAAGTCAATATAAAGAAAAACCGAAGTCTTATCTTCAAAAACTACCGCCAAATATTTCGGCATTAATTTTAATGTTAATAGTATTAGGAATATTTAATATTGGGACAATTACGCCTGAGGCTAAATATGATATCTATAGAATTATCGGCTTAGTGTTGTTTGGATTGGGTTCGTATTTACAGGTTTATTCATTTAAGGCAATGGGGGATAGTTACTCGCAGGAAGTGATTATCTTTAATAAACATAAACTTGTTACCGGCGGTATATATCGTTTTATTCGGCATCCGCAGTATTTATTTCAAGTTATAAGCGATTTTGGTGCTGCAGTAGCATTAGGTTCTTATTTAGTTTTACCGATTGTTGTTTTTATGGAAATTCCTTTATTTGTTTTACGAGCAAAACTTGAAGAAAGTTTATTGTTAAAACATTTTTCGAGCGAATTTGAAGTTTATAAAAGTAAGGCAGGTTTTTTATTGCCTAAATGGGGTAAGTAATGATTAAAAATGCATTAGTAATTATTTTTATATTTATAAGTATTATAGTAAGTGCTCAAAATAAAGTGACATTGGTGGTGGAAGGTGAAAATAAAGCATTTCCTATTTCTTCTTTTGAATCAAATAATTTGCTTTATTGTTCTGCAAAAAATATTGCAATGGGGCTTAATTCAAATTACTTTTATAATAAGGAAGCCGGAAAGCTTGAAATTAAGTTTAATAATTTTAATGTTAAATTTACTGCCAATAATCACTTTATAATAATTACCGATAGAAGAGATAATAATCAAAAAGTTTATCAATTGGCTCAATCCATAAAAATAGTAAATGATGATTTATTCATTCCTTTAGATTATACATTAGAATATATATCCTATGCAGGTGGTAAAACCGTAACATTTGATAAAAATAGCGGCACAATTATAGTAGGGAACGCAGAAAAACTTGATGTAATTACCAAAACAGTTGAAGAAGAACCAAAACCGGAAACTAAAAAAGATTCTAAAACTAATTATGAACTGAATGAGCTTGAATACAAAATTAAAGCAAACGGAACTTTGGTAACAATCAAAACAGATAAAAAAGGGGTTAAGTACTCGGCAAAATATCAAAAAGATTTATTAAAAGTTACATTGGAAAATGTTGCCGTTAATCCCGAAATTACAATTCATCAGGCTGAAACGGGAATTATTGAAAAAACTGATTTTAAGGCTCTTGAAAACGGAGGCGAGTTATTATTTGAACTGGAAGCCGGTAGTTACTCTGCCCACGATATTTTTAAAGATTCAGAAAGCAATAATATTATTTTGACTATTCATAATAAAAAGTTAAAACAAGTTAAAAAAGATAACGGTAAACTTAAGGATAAATGGAATTTTGATGTTGTGGTTTTAGATGCCGGACATGGCGGTAAAGATGCCGGTGCAATTGGCGTAACAGGAGTTAGAGAAAAAGATGTCAACTTGGGAATAGTTCTTAAAATAGGTAAATTAATTGAAGAAGAACTTCCTACCGTAAAAGTTGTATATACACGCAAAACAGATAAATTTGTTGAAATTTATAAACGCGGTAAGATAGCAAACGAGAATAACGGTAAATTGTTTATTTCGGTGCATTGTAATTCTACTCCCCAAAAAACGGAAGACGCCCGAGGTTTTGAAGTATATTTGTTAAGACCGGGTAGAACGCAAGAAGCAATAAACATTGCCGAATTTGAAAATAGCGTAATCAAATATGAAGAAGATCCTAATAGATATCAAAAATTAACCGATGAAAATTTTATTTTAGTAAGTATGGCGCAGTCCTCTTATATGCGATACAGCGAGCAATTTAGTGATATATTAAACTCAACTTGGAAAAACGAACTTAATATTCCTTCACGCGGAATTAAACAAGCAGGATTTTATGTTTTAGTAGGTGCCTCTATGCCAAATGTACTGGTTGAAGCAGGATTTTTAAGTAATCGCAAAGATGAAGCATATTTAAAAAGCGAAGCCGGTCAAAACGAGATTGCTAAAACAATTTTTAATTCAATTAAAAAATACAAAGAGTATTATCAAAAAACGATGGCTGAAGAATTAAACTAATTAACAGAAAAAAACAAGGAAAAATATATGACAAACGCACAAAAATGGATATTGGCTTTTTTATCGATATTTGTAATTCTTTCGATAATTACATGGGTAACATATGATGACGAGCCAAATATCCCCGAAAATTATTCCCAAACTGAAGCAATGGGTAATAATACAAGTAACGAAGGTTTGGCATTAGCAAATAAAATTGGATGTACTAACTGTCACGGAGCCGAACTTAGAGGGAGCGGAATGGCTCCGTCTTTAGTTGCAGTTAAAGATTATTGGAAACGTGATGAATTAATAAATTATTTACGCAATCCTTCATCTTACGGCAATAACGAAAGAATTGCAAAATATAAAGAAGAATATAGAAGCGTAATGCCTGCTTACGATAATATTGATGTTAAAGAACTTGGCAAAATTACAGATTATATTATAAATCTTAATTAAAATTAATGATTAGGCAAATAGGGCTTTATATAAAATTAATACGCCCGGTAAATTTTATTATTTCATTTATTTCGATAATAGTTGCCGGGCTAATTTGCAAAGGAATTTTGTTTAATTGGGCTTCATTATTAATTGCTGCTTTGGCGGGGGCATTAACCGGTTCGGCGGGGAACGTAATTAATGATTATTTTGATTACGATATTGATAAAATAAACAGACCAAATAGAGTATTACCTTCCGGAAAATTAAAGAAATTTAATGCGCTAACGTTTTATTTTTTTTTACTTTTTATAATAACATTTTTAACCGTAAATCTAAATTTTATTTCTATAGTAATTGTTATTGTTGCTAATGTTGTAATATTTTTTTACTCATATAAACTTAAGGGAGTTATTCTAGTCGGTAATTTTGTGGTTTCTTTTTTTACCGGGATGGCATTTATATTTGGCGGAGCTTCAATAGGTAATGCAAAAGAGGCAGTAATTCCTGCAGTTTTTGCTTTTTTAATAAATTTTATTAGAGAAGTTGTAAAAGACGCTGAGGATGCAGAGGGTGATTATGCAAACGATGTAGTTACGTTTCCTGTTTTATACGGATTAAAGTCAACAAGAAATTTAGTTGTAGCATTTTCCGTATTATTATCTGTTTGTTCGGTGTTACCCTATGTTTTTGGAATATATAAAATAGAATATTTTATAATAATAATGACTGTTTTTAATCCCCTTTTTATTTATTCGATAAGGTTGTTTACTCAAAATTCTGATATAAAAACATATAGCAAAGTTAGTTTTCAATTAAAAATATTAATGATAATAGGTATAGTTGCTATTTATTTCGGATATTAACAATGAATGAATTGAAAAGATTTGATTTACAATTTTATAATAACGGAATAAATTATTTGGCAGGCGTAGACGAAGCTGGACGTGGTCCTATAGCCGGTCCCGTAGTAGCGGCGGCAGTAGTTTTCAAACAAAGTGATTTTATTGACGAAATTAATGACAGTAAAAAACTGAGTGAAAAGAAGAGGGAGACGCTATTTAAAGAAATTATTAACAAGGCTTTATCTTATGGTTATGCCATATTGGATAATAATGAAATTGATAAAATCAATATTCTTCAAGCATCATTAAAAGCGATGAGCATTGCATGTGAAAACCTGATTGTAAAGCCGGATTTGATATTAATAGACGGAAATAAAAAATTTCACTCGGATATAAAAACAGAAGCAATTGTTAAGGGAGATGCAAAGTCGTTTGTTATAGCGGCTGCTTCAATAATTGCAAAAGTAGTAAGGGATGAAATAATGTTAAAAGAATCCGAAAAATATCCGCAGTATAATTGGGGAAAAAATAAAGGTTATCCTACAAAAGAACATTTTGAATCGGTATTTAAACTTGGGTTATCCCCTTTGCACCGTAAGTCGTTTTTAAGGAAATATACAGATTTAATTCCTATTGAATTCGGAGAGTAAATGGAGAAAAAAGAGAGAGGAAATAATGCAGAAGATTTGGCAGAAGAGTATCTTCGTAATTTGGGGTATGAAATAGTAGCTCGAAATTATACAATATCTCACAATGAAATTGATATAATTGCAAAAGAAGGTAATTATTTGGTTTTTGTTGAAGTAAGAAGTAAATCAGGAACCGGATACGGTAAACCTGAAGAAAGTTTGAGTGTTGGGAAAAGAAAACAAGTTAGGAAAGCCGCAGAAATGTATTTAATGCAAAATCCATATATTAATTTATTAATTAGGTTAGATTTTATAGGAGTTACATTCACTAATGAAAAACCTATAATTAATCATTTAAAAAATGCATTTTAGACATAAGTGATATATGTCACATTATAAGGGTTTTCAAAATTAATAATATAATTTAATATAATAATATTATTATTTTATTTGATATTGTCTTTTTTTTTGTTAATATTTAAAATATAATATTTAGTGTAATTAAAAGACGGGTGTTTTATGAAAATGTTACCTGTTACGATTTTTTTAGCGCTTTTAGTAAGCTTTACTGCAAATCGATTATGGGCACAGGAAAACCTAATTTCCAATGTTGTTTTCAATGTTGATAGTCAAAAAGTAAGTGTTTATTATGATTTGTCCGGATTATCGGACCAAAAGTATAGAGTGACTGCAAAATTTAGGTCAAAAGTTGATACGCTTTCCGAGTATTCCGTTAATAGTTATGAAGGTATGTTAGGAGCCGATATTTCATCCGGTTATAATAATAGCTTTACATGGAATTATCAGGATGATATTAGCTTTGTTCCAAATACTACGGATTATGAGTTTTTGTTTGTTGCCGAACCTATTGCAACAACAAATCAACCGTTTGATCGAACGCAAAAGAAGGATGAAAGCAAATCTTCGGGGGGCAGTACCTGGTACTATTATGTCGGTGGCGCCGTTGTGGTGGTTGTGGCATTAGTGCTTACCGTATTTAGACCTGCGGATGAGGAAGCCGAAGAGGATGCAATACCAAATCCCCCCAAAAGACCTTTTTAGTATAAAAGATAAATAATTTTTACTTTTTATGAGAAAAAGCATATGAAAAAATTTTTACTTTTAGTTGTCTTGTTATTTACATTTTTATCAGTAAATACATTTGCATTTATAACACTTTCTCGTCCTAACGGAGGAGAATCCTTTTATATCGGTAAAACCGACACGATTAAATGGAATTTTGCTGGGCCTGCCTTCTTAAAAATCGAATACTCTGTTGATAATGGAGTAAATTGGATTACTCTCAATGGTTATTATCCCGCCAATGCCAGAAAATATATATGGCATATTCCTGCAACGACAACCCCAACGACTCTTGCCAAGGTAAGGGTTTCAGACGAAGCTAATTCGGCTGATTATGCTGTTTCGGATAACGTATTTAGTATTGTTCAGCCAATTACCTTGACAAGCCCGAATGGTACAGAGATTATTAGATCAGGTACAACTCATTCTATTACTTGGGTTAGTGTTGGTATAACAAAAGTAAAGATAGAATATACTACAGATGATATAAATTGGAATTTTGTGGATAGCTCTGCTGCAAAAGGAGCATATTCATGGAATGTTCCTAATATTAGTTCCTCAACGGTAAAAATAAGAGTATCTGATTTATCTGATGCCGCAATAAATGATTTATCAAATGCAAATTTTAGGATAATTCAACCCGGTCTTACTCTAACATCTCCGAACGGCGGAGAAAGTTGGAGAAGCGGTACACAGCACGATATTACATGGACAAGTACCGATGTTACAACCGTAAAAATTGAATATACCACAGACGATATTAACTGGAATACAGTAATAAATAGTGTTAATGCTTCGGAAAATAAATATACTTGGACAATTCCAAATTTAAGTTCGGGAAGTGTTAAAGTAAGAATAACCGATAATGATTATAATGATGTTACTGATATAAGTGCGGCAAATTTCAGTTTAATAATTCCAAGTGTTACATTAACGGCTCCAAACGGAGGAGAAAGCTGGAGAAGCGGTACGCAGCATGATATTACTTGGACAAGTGCCGATGTAACAACCGTAAAAATTGAATACACAACTGATGATATTAATTGGAATACCGTAACAAATAGCGTAAATGCGGCAGACAATAAATATACATGGACAATTCCGAATTTAAGTTCGGGAAGTGTAAAGGTAAGAATAACTGATAATGATTTTAATGATGTAAATGATATAAGTGCAGCTAATTTTAGTTTCTTAATTCCGAGTATTACATTAACGGCTCCGAACGGCGGAGAAAGCTGGAGAAGCGGTACAGAACACGATATTACTTGGACAAGTACCGATGTAACAACCGTAAAAATTGAATATACTACCGATGATATTAATTGGAATACCGTAATAAATAGCGTTAATGCTTCGGAAAATAAATATACTTGGACAGTTCCGAATGTTGTATCTTCAACAGTCAAAATTAAAGTAACCGATAATGATTATAATGATGTATCGGATTTAAGCAACGCAAATTTTAGGATATATACTCCTGTTATTACTTTAACAAGTCCAAACGGTTTAGAAAATTTGCGAGGCGGAACTTCACATGATATTACTTGGACAAGTAATGACATTACCAAAGTTAAAATTGAATATACGACTAATAACGGTTTAAATTGGGAAACTGTAATAGATTCAACTTCGGATGCCGGTAAAAAATATACTTGGACAGTACCCGAAATTACTAATTCTACTGTAAAGGTTAGAGTAAGTAAACATGACGAAAACACAATTAACGATATAAGCGATTCCGATTTTAGAATATTTGTGCCTTCAATAACGGTTACGGCACCAAATACAGATGTAAATTTATTGGCAGGAGCTAATTATCAAATAACTTGGATAAGTAATGATGTTACTAATGTAAATATTGAGTACTCAACCGATAGCGGTACAAATTGGCTTCCTTCAATCGTAAGTAATTATGCTGCAGCATCGGGAAATTACACATGGTTAGTACCAAATACTTTAAGTGCTAATTGTTTAATAAGAATATCAAAGTCAGATGAAACGTCTATAAATGATGTTAGTGATACTGCATTTAGGATTTATAAACCCTCAATTCAAGTTGTTTCGCCAAACGGCGGAGAAAGCTGGCGGTTCGGAACAACAGATACTTTAAAATGGATAAGTTTTGATGTATCAAATGTTAAATTGGAATATACTAAGGATGACGGACTTAACTGGACTACAATATCATTTTCTGAACCGGATGTTTCTAAAAAATATGCTTGGCAAATTCCGGATGATGTTTCGAATAATGTTAAAGTTAGGATAAGCAATGTTGATGATCCTTCAATAAATGATGTAAGTGATGTTGCATTTAGAATTTACAAACCGACATTGGTATTAAACAGCCCAAACGGAGGTGAAGAGTGGAGAGTAGGTACAACACACGATATAACTTGGTCTAGCACTGATATTTCTAACATAACAATTGAATATACTACTAATGAAGGTGCCAACTGGGAAACTATAATTGCAAACGCACCTGCACTTTCTCAAAAGTATACTTGGAATATAAATATTCAACCATCAAATAATATAAAAGTTAAAATTAGCAAAACAGGAGAACCTACTCTTAATGATGTTAGTGATTTACCGTTTGTTGTTTATCAACCTTCGTTAACTCTATCTACACCAAATGGCGGTGAGTTATGGCGTGTTAATTCCAACCAACAAATTACTTGGACTAAAAATTATATTGATTTGATGAAATTGGAATATACTACAAACAACGGGGCTGACTGGTGGGTTATAAAAGATTCCGTAAATGCTAATTTGCTAGCTTATACTTGGAAAATTCCGAATGTAAGTTCACTAACCTGTAAAGTAAGAATTAGTAAGGTCGGCGAACCGACAATAAATGACGAAAGTAACGCGGTATTTACAATATATGAACCGAATATAAGCTTAGTTAGTCCTGATGGGGGTGAAGAATGGCGAGTAGGCACAACCCAAAATATATCTTGGACACAGAGTTTTATAAGTAATATAAAAATTGAATATACTACAAATAACGGAAGTGAATGGATAATTCTTGAAAATAACTATCCTGCATTTGCTAAAGAAAATAGTTATACTTGGTTAATTCCGAATAAAGTTTCGACTAATTGCAGGGTTAGAATCAGTAAATCTGACGAGCCTACTTTAAAAGATAGCAGCAGTAGTGTTTTTACAATCTATCAAAAAGTACTTACTTTAACTAGACCGGTAGGCGGAGAGGAGTTTGAAGTCGGAAAAGTAGAAAACATTACTTGGAATAGCCAATATATAAACAAAGTTAAAATTGAATACACAAAAAATAACGGGGCAGATTGGGTTCTATTAGATACCGTTAATGCTATCGGCGGAAGTTATGCTTGGACTGTTCCGAATGATGTAACGACAAATGCAAAAATAAGAATAAGTGATAATAATGAATTAAGTATTACTCAGACAAGTAATAATCCTTTTACAATATTTAAGCGTACTATTAATATTGTTACACCAAATGGTGGTCAAACTTGGAGAATAGGAACTCAAAAATCGATTACATGGACTCAAACTTATATTACGGGAAATGTTAGAATTGATTATTCTACTGATAGCGGAAATAATTGGGTCGAAGTAATTTCGTCTGTAGCGGCAAGTTTAGGCAATTATGAATGGACAATTCCTAACACAGCTTCGGCAAATTGTTATATTAGAATTAGTAGTAATGATTTTCCGACTGTAAGAGATACAAGCAGTGCGTCATTTACAATTTATAATCCAAGTTTAATAGTTACTTCGCCAAACGGTGGTGAAAAGTGGAGAGTAGGAACAAAATATAATGTTACTTGGCAAAATAATTTCGTAAACAATGTAAAAATTGAATATAGCACTAATAACGGTTCAGATTGGTTGTTGGTTAATGCTTCGGTGTTGGGGTCAACTCAAAGTTATGAATGGACAATTCCTAATACTGTATCCCAAAATTGCAAAGTTAGAATAAGTGATGTTTTAGAACCGGCAATTAATGATATTAGTAATGCTGTTTTTGAAATTTATAATCCTTTTATTAGTATAATAACACCTAACGGCGGTGAATTATGGCGGGGAGGTACAACCCAAACAATTAGATGGACAAGTTACTTCGTTTCGGGAGACAGCGTAAAAATTGAATTTTTTAACGGAAGTTCATGGTCAATTATTGAAGAGAACGTTATTGGTTCTCTCGGTCAATATGATTGGATTGTTCCGCAAAATACATTAAGTACAAATTGTAAAATTAAAATTAGCAAAATGACCGAAACAGGAATTTACGATGAAAGTAACGCTCCGTTTACGGTTTATTATCCTTATGTAAATTTAATTTCACCTAACGGCGGAGAAGCTTGGCGCGTAGGAAGACAAGAAACTATTAAATGGAAAGCAGGTTATACTAATAGTTTGAATATTGAATATAGCACTAATAGCGGAACTGATTGGTTGCCTATCGCAAGTAATATTGTTGCAACGGATACTACTTATTCATGGACTATTCCAAATACCGAATCAGATAATTGTAAACTTAGAATATATGATAATACTGCTCCGGCAATTGGAGATACAAGTACAAATAATTTTGCTATTTATTTACCGTTTATAACTGTAGTAAGACCAAACGGCGGAGAAAGATTTAAAGTAGGAACGGTAGATACTATTAGATGGAATTCAAAACGCGTAAATGCCGTAACCATATCATATAGCACCGATAACGGATTGACATGGGAGCCAATAATTAATAGCTTAGGTTCTGCGGGTTCATATGGTTGGACGGTACCTAATAAAATTTCGACAAACTGTAAAATCTTAATTAAAGATGCAAACGAACCTACAATTTTTGACGCAAGCGATGCGGTATTCGAAATCTATAAACCAAAAGTAACCGTTGTTTCTCCAAACGGCGGTGAAAGATGGAGAATGGGAACGGTTCAAAATATTACATGGACAAGCAATGATATAGACAATGTAAAAATTGAATTATCCAAAGATGACGGATTAACTTATCCGGTAACAATTACACAAAGTACGGCAGCTTCAACAAGAACTTATGCTTGGACTGTACCTCTGGATACAATTGATTATGAAAACTGTAAAATTAGAATTAGTGATGCATTATCTAGCGATTACGCAGATTCAAGTGACCAAAGATTTGCAATGTATTCTCCAAAATTAGCCGTAACTGAACCTAACGGCGGAGAAAAATATAGGGTTGGTAGCTCACAAATTATTAGATGGACTTCTAGCAGCGTTCCAAATGTTAAAATTGAATACTCAACAGATAACGGAATAAATTGGTCATTAATCACCGCTATAACAAACGGAAATTCGGGAGCTTACGGATGGACTATTCCAAATACTGTTTCTACGCAATGTAGAATAAAAATTACCGATGTTACCGAAACCACTTTTTATGATATTAGCGATAATACTTTTGAGATATTTCAGCCTCAAATTGCTGTTGTTTCCCCTAATGGCGGAGAAATTTGGCAAGCCGGTTCTACAAAAGAAATAAAATGGACAAGTAACGATATTGATAAATTAAAAATTGAATTTTCGACAAATAACGGTGTTAACTGGCTGCTTATTACAGGTTCTGCAATAGCGGATTCAGGTTATTATAATTGGGAAATTCCGGTTACTATTTCATCGACACAATGTAAAGTAAGAATAACAAGTGCCAGTGAAGATATTTTAACTGATGTATCTGATGCAGTTTTTACAATATTTAAGCCTGTTTTAGCGTTAATATCTCCTAACGGAAATGAAACATGGAGAACTAAAACAGAACAAGTTATTAAGTGGACAAGTGAAAATATTGTTAATGTTAAATTAGATTATACTACAAACAATGGGTTAACATGGTTGCCTATTACACCAAGTACACCTGCTGCTGCAAGCAGTTTTAAATGGGTTGTTCCTGTTACCCCTGCAAATAATTGTAGAGTAAGGATTTCTAATGTGATTGATGAAGCAATATTTGATGAAAGTGATAATACTTTTGTAATATATAACCCTACAATAACACTCCTTTCTCCTAACGGTGGTGAAAGGTGGAAAGTAGGAACAAAGAAAAATATTACATGGGAATATTCATCAATTCAAAACGTAAAACTTGAATATTCTACAAACGGAGGAGTGAATTGGAAAATTAATAATGCGAACACTGCTGCGGCTGCTCAAACATACCAGTGGACTGTTGAAGATTTTCCTTCTACAAACTGTTTAATTAGAATAAGTGATGTAACCGAGGCTACCTTAAACGACTCGTGTAATGCAGTATTTACAATTTACAACCCGAAAATAACGGTAACTTCACCGGTTAAAGAAGATTATTGGAGAAGCGGATCGAGACATGAAATTACTTGGACAAGTAATGATGTAACAACTATTAAAATAGAATACACTTCGGATAACGGCGAGAGTTGGGATCCTGTTGAAAATTCATTAGTTGCCGCAACAGGTAAATATAATTGGTTGATACCTTACATTCCAAATTCGGTATCTGACTCGTGCAGAGTAAAAATTACAGATTTGGATGACGGAACTGTAATTGGTTATAGTGAAAATACATTCACAATTTATGAACCGAACATTAAGGTTAAAACTCCGGACGGAGGAGAATACTGGAGAATAGGAACACAACAAGCTATTACTTGGAAATCAAACGATATAACAAATGTAAAAATTGAGCTCTCGGTAAACAGCGGTGTTGAATGGGAAACAATTGTACCGACTATTTCTGCTGCTACCGGTTCATATTTGTGGACTGTTCCGAACAAGGAATCAGAAAATTGCAGAATTAGAATTAGTGATGTTAACGAACAGCAATTGAGTGATGTAAGTGACGATAATTTTACTATTTATGCTTCTAATATAAAAGTTACTTATCCTACGGTTAATTCATCTTGGCGTGTGGGTGAACTTGAAACCATTACTTGGACAAGCAACAATGTTAATAAAGTAAAAGTTGAAATAACTACCAATGATTCTACAAACTGGACTCAGTTAATTACAGGACTAAATGCCGCAGAAGGGAAATATGCGGTAGTTGTTCCGAATACGCCTTCAAACACATGTAGAATAAAGGTAAGTGATGCCTCGACCTCTAAAGTTTATGGAATAAGTGAATTGTTTAAAATATACAATTCCAATATTACGGTAAAATCTCCGAACGGCGGCGAAAATTGGAGAGCGGGCACTAAAAAAACAATAACTTGGGAAAGCACCAATATTGAAAACGTAACAATTGATTATAGTACAAATAACGGAGGAACTTGGAATAATGTTGTAAGCGGATTGCCTGCAACAGATAAATCTTATGAATGGGTAATCCCTTCGGATTTATCTTCTTCAAGTTGCAAAATTAAAATTAGTAATTCAATTGCAGCAAACGTTTATGATGTTAGTAATTCGGTATTTTCGATTAATAGGGCTACTATACAAATATCAGCTCCTTTAGGTGGCGAAAACTGGAGAGTATTGACAAATCATTATATTGCTTGGCAAGGCAACAATTTGCAAGCGGTTAATATTGACTATTCCACTAATGACGGAGTAAATTGGATAAGAATTGCTAGCGAGGTATCTGCGGTTTCAGGAACATATGTTTGGAACGTTCCTAATACAGTTTCGGAAAATTGTAGAGTTAGAGTAAGCGATTTTGAAGATCCTAATGTTAATTCCGTGAGTCCAGAAAAATTCATAATTTCTACTTCGGGAATTAAATTACTTAGCCCTAACGGTAGCGAATATTGGCGTGCAGGTACAAATCATTTTATTACTTGGCAGTGTAGCGATATTGCCGTAGTTAAAATTGAGTATTCTGTTGACGGAGGAGTAGGGTGGAATACAATAACCTCAAATGTAACTGCAAGCTCAAAATCATACAATTGGACAGTACCCGGGGCAGTACCTTCAACACAATGTAAAGTACGAGTAATTGATGCTAACTTTATTACTGCTCTTGATGAAAGTGATTCCGTTTTCACTATTTATCAACCGAATGTTAAATTACTTAAACCTAACGGAGGAGAAGAATATCAAATAGGTGTTCTTAATGATGTTGAGTGGGAAAGCAACGATATTGAAAACGTTAAAATAGAGATGACCACTAATAATGGTTCAACTTGGAACTCGATTACGGGAAATACTTCCGCAGCATTAAAGAAATATAGTTGGTTAACTACAGGTAATGCATCAGTTCTTTGTAAAGTTCGTATAAGTGCATCGCTTGATGCAACTGTTTATGATATTAGTGATACTAAATTTACAATATTTAAATATCCCGAAATAATCAAACTTGAAAAAACATTTACTTTTGAAGATGCCGAAGATATTGCTTCTTACAAAATAATTTCTTTACCGGGTGATAATAATCTTCCTCTCGGACAAATTATCCCTGGATCTTACAGAGATGATTGGAAAGCCTTTTACGATAACGGCAGTGATAAAGATTATTTTATTGAATATGACGGTAGTGATAAATTTAACTTTAAACCGGGTAATGCATTTTGGGTAATTTCACGCAATAATTTTACTGTTAATAGTAATATTGCACCTACTTCTATTAATGATACAAATTATGCAAAAATTCCAATAAGACCGGGTTGGAATTTAATTTCAAATCCGTTTGAAAAAGCTTCAAGTTGGAGTAAAATAACCCAAATAAACGGTTTTACAAGTAATGCGATTATTTATTCGTATTCGGGAAGTTGGACTTATCCAAATTCCTTAATGCAACCTTATGAAGGATACGCATTTTATAATGCCACTAATAAAACCGAAATGAAAATACCTTATAGTCCCTCCGGAGCTATTTCGGGAAGTTTATTAAAACAAGGTGATAGTGATTTATTATTGCTTTTGCAAGATAATGAAATAGTTATGGGTAAAATTGGTGTTAGTTTAAATGATAAAGCTTTAACTACCTATGACGATGAAGACATTTTAGCACCGCCTAGTGATTTTGCAAATGCCGATATTAGGTTATACAACAACGATTTGGGAATAAGTTATAAATATCTATTCAGTGAAAGCAGACCGGTTGACGAAAACGGAATGCAGTTTGAATTGAGAACAAAAAATTTAACCGGTAAAGACTTAATTGTAAATTGTTTAAATGCCTTAAATAAATATGAAAATTTAGAAGTCTATTTGTTAGACGGGAGAATAAGCAAACTTTATAATTTGAAAGAAATTTCTAATATAACTATTCCAAAATATTATAAAGAAAATGTTTACAAGATTTTAATTGGAAATGAAGGATTTATTGAATCGGTTAAGAATTCATTGACTCCGACTGAATTTAAACTTTATCAAAACTATCCTAATCCGTTTAATGCAGGTACGGTAATAAGATATAGCTTACCAAATGAGTGTTTTGTAAATATTACGGTATACGATGCATTGGGACGTGTTGTAAAAGTATTATTAAATGATAAAATAAATGAAGGTTATCACGAATTATTTGTTGAAATGAACAATAATGCAAGCGGTGTTTATTTTGTAAGGGTTAATGCAAAAACAGTTGATGGTAGCAAAACATTTAGTGAAACAAAGAAAATTATGCTATTAAAGTAGAGGAATAATAATAAATACTCGGCTTAATTGAAACTTGTTTGGTTTGAGGTTGCGGCTTAAGCATTTTATTACAGTCGGTATTCTTAATGATTTTAGGGGTTTCTTTCTTCAATCTGAAGTAGAAACCCTTATTTTTGTTTTAGCCATAAACTATGTAATTTTCGCTAAGGGGACAGGGCTTAGATTGCTGAACAGTTAAAAAAACAATTCCGTTTAATAATTACTCTATAATAGTTTCGTCATAAGAAATTTTATGGAAAACTAATTGAGATTTCTTGGCTAAATTATTATATTAAATATTCATTATAAATTTTGGAGAAAAATTGGAAGAAAGAACTATCCCAAACTTATTTGAAAAAAGCTGCACAAAATATCCGGAGAATATTGCCGTATGGGAAAAATTAACTGACAAATATGAAGGAACGACATATTCGAAGCTAAAGGCAGAAATATATGATTTTGCCGGAGGATTACTGGCTCTTGGCTTAAATAAAGGAGACAGAATCGGATTAATTAGCGAAGGAAGAAAGGATTGGGTTATTTCCGAACTTGCCATTTTATACTGTGGAGCGGTAGATGTTCCTATTTCGGTTAAAATTGATGAGCTTAACGATTTGAAATTTAGATTATTGCATAGTGAATGCCGATTTGTTATAGTCTCGGGAGCACAATTACCAAAAATAAAAAAAATAAAAAATGATTTGCCGGATTTAGAAAAAATAATTGTATTAGATCAACAAACACAATATGATATTGATGAAACAGATAAAGCAACTCTTGTTTCTATGGGAATTAACTATCTTCGAGAAAGTCAAAAATTATTTAGTGATAGATTTCAATCGATAAAAGAAAATGATTTTGCTAATATTTGTTATACAAGCGGTACGACAGCAGATCCTAAAGGAATAATATTAACTCATCGAAACTATACTGCAAATGTAGAGCAAGCAAGTTCATTACTTCCGGTTCCGGAGTATTATGTTTCTTTATTAATTTTGCCTTGGGATCACTCTTTTGCCCACACGGCAGGTATTTACACTTTACTAAAAAACGGTGCTTCTATGGCAAGCATTAAATTAGGTGGTACTCCTTTAGAAACACTAAAAAATATTCCTATAAATATCAAAGAAATTAAGCCTCATTTTTTATTAAGTGTTCCTGCATTGGCAAAAAATTTTAAGAAAAATATAGAGAAAGGTATTAAAGAAAAAGGCGAAAAAGTTGAAAAGTTATATGAAACCGGGTTAAAAATTGCATATAAATTCAACAGAGAAGGATATAACAAAGGGAAAGGATTTGCTTTTATATATAAACCGTTAGTTTCTCTTTTTGATAAATTAATATTTAGTAAAATACGAGAAAATTTTGGGGGACGGCTTGAGTTTTTTATCGGAGGCGGTGCTTTGTTGGATATTGAATTACAAAAGTATTTTTATGCATTAGGAATTCCGATGTTACAAGGATACGGTTTATCTGAAGCGGCTCCTATTATTTCGGCAAACGTTCCTGCTAAGCATAAATTAGGCTCTAGCGGTTCAATCGTAAAAAATTTACAATGTAAAATTTGTGATGATAACGGCAAAGAAGTAAAAAAAGGTGAAAAAGGAGAAATTGTTGTAAAAGGCGAAAACGTTATGTTCGGATATTGGAAAAATGAAAAGGCGACTGCTGAAACTCTTAAAGACGGGTGGTTATATACAGGAGATTTGGGTTACATTGATGATGACGGTTTTTTATATGTACTTGGAAGGTTCAAAAGTTTATTAATAAGTAATGACGGCGAAAAATATAGCCCGGAAAGCATTGAGGAAGCAATTTGCGAGCATTCAAAACTAATTGATCAAGTAATACTTTATAACAACCAATCCCCTTATACCGTTGCATTGGTTGTACCTAATTTTGATGCATTAAAAAAACACTGCACAAAGTATAATATTAATCGGCAAGATGAAGAAGGGTGTAAATTATTAATAAAGGCAATTGATGAAGAAATTGCAAAATTTAAATTAGGCGGTGAATTCCAAACACTATTCCCTCAAAGGTGGGTTCCTACAACTTTTGCACTTTTAGGAGAAGCATTTAGTGAACAAAATAAATTTTTAAATAGTACATTAAAACCGGTGCGAGGAAAAATAATTAAATATTATAAAAACAGAATAGATTATTTGTTTACTCCGGAAGGGAAAAATATTAATAATCATCAAAATTGTAATATTATAAGTAAAATTTAGGAGAAGAATGAAAAAAATATTATTAATTATGCTTTTGGCTATCGCCTTTCCGATTTTTGCCGAAAATGATTCAACAAATGTTGATACAACGCCAAAATTGGTTAAATACTATTTTGTATTACTAAAGCACGGACCCAATAGAACAGAGACCGATAGTGTTAAACTTATGAAAATACAAGAAGGTCATATGGCTCATATAAATAATATGGCAGAAAAAGGAATATTAATGGTAGCGGGTCCTTTCGGAGATGAAAAAGGGGGTGGAATATTTATCTTAAAAACTGAGACATACGAAGAAGCCGAAAATTTATGTAACCAAGATCCTGCGATTATTTCGGGTAGATTAGTTGCCGAAATTCGTCCCTGGTATACAATTAAAGATACATTTAAAGCCGAAAAGCAAAATATAGAGGAAAAACATGATTAATTTTATTATTGTACACTCAAAATTTGAATCTGAAAATGGAATAAAAGAAAGACTAAATAGTTATATTGAAATAGTAAAATCTCATAAGTTAACATCTGATTGTCAATTTGTATGTGATATGCCTTCAAACCTTGCCTTTACAAAATGGTCAGAAAAACCATTAGTTATTTTAGTTGCAACCGGCGGAACAGAACAGGCTGTTGCGGAAATTATTAAAAATTTTACTTTGCCGGTATTAATGATTGCTCCTAATCAAAAAAATGCTGTTGCGGCATCGTTAGAAATATACTCTGTATTTAAACATAAAAAAAACATATTATTAAAATATGTGAATAGTCCTTTACAGTTAGATATAGTGTTAAATGATTTTATTGATGCTGCAAATGCGATATATAAAATCAATAAAGCAAAAATAGGGGCAATCGGTTCGGCTTCAGATTGGTTATTAACTTCAAAAGATTTAGACTCTTTCGGAGATTTTGATACCGAGCTTAAATACATCCCTACTGAAAGATTAATTGAACTTGTTGATGAAATTAAGCCGGACGAAGAAGTAGTTAAAGAATTTTCAGATAAACTTAATGAGTATTCTCAAAACGGAAAAGTTTCTGAAGATGATATTATTCAATCGGGAAGAGTTTATAGTGCATTAAAGAAAATAAGCAATAATCTGAACCTACAAGCCGTTACAATTAGATGTTTTGATCTACTTCCTTATAAATATACTGCGTGCATGGGTTTAAGTTTTCTTAATGACGAAGGGATTACGGGTGGTTGTGAAGGAGATTTACATGCAACATTTAGTATGATGATCGCAAACTTAATTACGGGAGAACCTGCATGGATGGCAAATCCTTCATCCATAGATTTCGATGAAAATTGCATCACCGTTGCACATTGTTCCACACCAATAAAAATGCTTGTACCAAAAACAATAGAATTACATACACATATGGAAAGTGATTTAAGTGTAGCGGTAAGCGGAAAGTTACAAAAAATGGAAGTAACAGTATTTAGAACCGGTGGAAATTTTGATAAAATGTTGGCAATTACAGGTAAAATAATTGCATCTAATATGGGAGATGCGAACTTATGCCGCACTCAAGCTATAATTAAACTAGACGGAGATGTTGCTTCTTGGTTAGATAATAGCTTAGGTAATCATCAAGTTATTGTTTACGGAAATATACTTGAAAAGTTAAAAGTATTTTGCAGGTTAAGCGATATTGATCTAATTGCTTAAATTTTTTTGTTATGTGCCGGGTTCAAGGTAGATGAGTTCTTCGTTGTCATCGTAAACAATTAACTCGGCATATCTTCCCCAAGTCATAATAATATCTATTTGTTCTTCTGCAACTTCAGAAGGAAATTCTAATTCCAATGCGGTTTGAACAACACTTCTATCAAGCTGTTTATGTGCAGAAGCATTTAATAACGATAATAACCACTTTAATAACGGAATACGTTTTACTCGGCTTGCAAAAATTTCTTTACGTGCAGTAATACTAGCTTCTGTGTATGTTTCGCCCAGCGGAGTAATACTTATATCACCGCTATCAATTTTTACAAAACCCAAAATCTCTGCAAATTCAGTTACGTGTAGTAACTGATCACTATCAAGTCCAAGTTCATCCGCAAGCATATATATATCAAATTTTTCTTTATCGCTTTCGTAAATAAACTCTAATAAACCGTTTAGATTTGCAATAGCAACATTAGGTAACTTACGTGTATAACCGGGTTCACCGGGGGCACTACCAAGTTCAAGGTGATCGGGCAATGTTTGACCGGCAAGCAGCGAATAAACTTTATCTACAATAGTTTGAAATTCTACGGACTTTCGATCTCGAGGGTAAGGTAATGTGATTGGTAAATCGGCAATTATTCTGCCCGGGTTTTTATCCATTACCACTACTCTACTCGCCATATAAATAGCTTCTTCAATGTTATGTGTAACCATTAAAATTGCTTTTGTAGGTATCTTTCCTTCAGTCCATAACTCTAATAGTTCGCTTCGTAAAGATTCGGCACTTAAAACATCAAGAGCAGAAAAAGGTTCGTCTAAACATAATAATTCCGGTTCATTAACTATTGCACGAGCAAAACCAACTTTTTGACGCATTCCGCCGCTTAACTCGCGCGGATATGCGGTTTCAAATCCGTCCAAGCCTACACGGTCAATTGCATCAATAGCCCTGCTAACTCTTATTGAAGCGGGTACTCCTTTTGTTTGTAAAGCAAGCTCAACGTTTTGTAAAACAGTTAACCAGGGGAAAAGTGCGAAAGTTTGGAAAACAATAGTAGAATGAGGATTTACACCTTGCAATTCCTTATTTTTATAAAGTACTACCCCGCGACTTGGTTGTTGTAATCCGGTCATTATTCTTAAAAGGGTGCTTTTACCACAACCCGAGGGACCCAATAAAGCAACAAACTCGCCCGGATTAATTTCTAAATTAACGTTTTCTACGGCATAAAATTTATTTTCGTCTTTTCCGTAAGCCTGTGTAATGGAATTTAACGTAACCAATCTACTGTCTTTCATTTTAACCCCTGTTAATCCATCTTGTATTTCTCTTCGGCAATTGCATAAAGCTTTCGCCAAACAAGTCTATTTATAGTTACAACTGCAACAATCATTGCTAATGTTGAAGCCAATAATAAAGGATAATTTCCTTTTGCGGTAGAATCTGCAATTAAAGAGCCGATTCCTATTGTTTGTAATGTTTTACCGCCAAAATTTACATATTCCGATACAATGCTTGCGTTCCAAGCTCCGCCGCTTGCTGCAATTGCACCGGTTATTATATACGGAAATATTGCGGGCAAAATTAATACTTTCCAACGTCTAAAAGTATTAAATTGTAATAATTTACTTGTGTATTTTAATTCTTGCGGAATAGAACTTGCGCCGGCAATTATATTAAATAATAAATACCACTGTGTTCCTAATAACATTAATAAAACAGCAGCAATATTAATTCCGTTTGGAAGTTTTATAATAAAAATCAAAATAACCGGGAAAAGTGCAGTTGCCGGAATAGAAGCCAAAATTTGAATAATCGGCTGCATAAAAGTTGCAAATTTTTTGTTTGTTGCAATTCCTACTCCCACTACAACCGTCCAACAAAAAGCAATCGCCAGAGCTATAGAAACTCTTAATAAAGTTGCTAAAACACCCAAACCTATTTTTGAAATTTCGGTAAAAGTTAAACTTCCCAACATGAATAAAATTTGATATAACCCATAAATTAATGTTCCGTAAAAGATAAGTTTTATTATTTTGCCAAAAAATTTAATTATCCCCTTCTCGTTCGCAGCGATAGTTTCTTCTGGGGATGATTTTGCAAATATTCTATCAATAATATTCCATAGAGGGCGGATAATTTTATCCGTAAAAAAATTTGTTAACCGTGCTTCTTGAAGCGCGTCATAAAACCATGATGTAGGAGGATTATCACTTTCAGTCATTTCAAGTTTAAATTTATCGCTCCAAGCTAATAACGGTCGCCATACTAATTGGTCTAATACTATAATAATAAAAATTAATGTTGCAAGACCGGAAAAAATTGCGGAAAAATTATTTTGGTTAGCCGCCTCCTGTAAATATGAACCTAAACCGGGTAGTCTAAAATCTTTATCTCCTACGGTAAATATTTCGGCAGCCATTAAAAAGAACCATCCCCCAGCCCAACTCATCATGCTATTCCAAATAAAGCTAATAACACCAAACGGAAATTCTAAAGTTTTGAATCTTGTCCAGCTATTTAATCTAAAAATTTTAGCCGCTTCTTTTAAGTCTTTTGGTATAGTTGTTAATGATTGATACCAGGAGAAAGTCATATTCCAAGCTTGACTTGTAAATATCAAAATAACACTCCCTATTTCTGCTGCTATACCCTGAGGGAAAACTACACGTAAGCTTAAAACAACAACAGGTAAAAAGGATAGAATCGGTACAGATTGTAATATATCTAAAAGAGGGAGCATTATTTTTTCTGCTTTTTTGTTTTTTGCCGCATATTTGCCATAGGCTAAAGAAAAAATAACAGATAAAGTATAAGCTGCCAACATTCTTAACACAGAAAAGAAAGCGTAAATTGGAAGTTCGGAGCTATTAAGATTAATTTTAACGCCGTTTTCAGAATGTAGCGTATGATCACCCGTAATTAACGAAATGCCAAAATAAAGCAAAACCATCATGGTTGCCAAAATAATGACATCAGCTAATTTTAATTTTCGATTTGGGATTAAAAGATTAATGAAACTAAACACGCCACTTTTCTCCGAACGTAGTGATAGCAAAAAAAGTAATTTATCCCGTAAAAGCGGACTTAAATACGGTATTTAGTTGTTATTATTTTAGAATAACTAATGCCAAAAATACGAAAAAAAAACGAAAAATCCTTATGATTTTTTTGTTAAGTATAGTTTCCACCATGGAACATGAGGTAATGAATGATGTTCGTGGTGATATCCGAAAAAATAACAACTTAACATTGCCCAAACGTGATTTCGTTTTAATGTACGTGCATTATGGGGCTCCATATCCGTTGTATGCGGGTATTTATGTGTTTTATAAGTGCCAAAATAAAATAATTGGAGAGTCCCCAAAATTGCCGGTAATACCCAAAAAAGCCATATTTTAAGTTCGGAAAACCATATTTTAAGTACGTTAAAAGCAATTGCCATAATAATAATTTGGATAACGGTTGCATATCTTTTAATAAACATAAACCACCAAATAAAAAAGTTTTGACTTTTAACATAAAAATCAGGATCTTTTTCAGTTCCCGTATATTTATGATGTAATTTATGATTAATAAGTAATTTGTTGTATGACAAACCCGCAAATAAAAATGAAGACAATCTTCCGATAAAATTATTTACAGTTTTATTTTTAGATACTGTTCCGTGCATTGCATCATGAGCCGTAATAAAAAGACCGGTAAATAAGTAACCTTGAACAATTATATGTAAAGTTGTAAATAAAATATTATTATTTATATCAACTAAGGTTAACAAAAAAAGCAAATGTAATAACCAAAACAATATAACCGTTAAACTAATAATTATTCCCATATTACATAAAAATTAAAAGTAATGTAAAAAACAAAACTTGAATTAGTATATAAAATATCGGCAATTTATTTTGTGATTTAATTTCCATTTTATTATAAATAAAAGAAATTATAAATGATAAAACAAACCAAGTAATATAATTAAAAAGCGGTATTTTGCCGTTCCACCAGCTCCAATATTGAAGTTTTATTGCAGCCGGTTCTAGTATTATATCAAAGACTACAGTAATTACTGCCGCTATAAATGAAGTAATATAAATATTTTGTTTTACCTTTTGGGCAAGTAAGTTTGCTCCTAAAACAATAATTACCCAGTTAAAGCCTATAACTAAAGGTACGTTCATAAGCCTAAAACCAAGATTATTTGTATAACTATATTTACCGAATAAAAGCCCCGTATTTGTACCAATTACTTCTGCTACAAAAGTAAATAAGTAGGTCCCTATAATCCATACATTAAACTTATCTTTTTGTTTCGATTCAAAATAAAAATAAATAACAAGCGAAGAAACGAATAATACAACCGGGGTTAAATTAAACATTATCTTTCTTGTTAAAGGAAGAATATGACCAATAACGCCGACCAAGTAAAATACTGCGAAAATAATTATAACATATTTTTCTTCCATATTTTTACTTTCGGGTCTGATATTACTTTCGTTTTTGGACTTATAAGTATTCCTCTTTTTCTTCTCTTCTAAATTTTTCTTCCTTTCCATAAAATCCTATTGTTTTTTGAAGATATAATCGAATTTATACCTATTGTAACAAGTACAAATATTTGAATAATATGCATTAATATACTAAAAATAATGTTATCTTTTGTAATTATAGCAAGCAAAAGTCTTCCTAAAAGTATTAAAGATGTAATAATAATAAACTCGTAATGAATTAATGTTAAAAAAAACGGAAACACGAATAAACTTAGAAACAAAATCTGAAGAGCCATAAAACGAATGGGGGAAACTTTGAAACCCTGAAAATAGTTTTTGCTAAATCCCCAGTATGCAGATTTATAACTATCGTACATTTTACAAAAAACAGCATCGTTTCCCAAAGTAGTCATAAGTTTTAATCCGTTTTGTTTAAGTAATAATGCAAATTCCATATCTTCAACAACATTATTTGCTACTGCTTTATGTCCGCCGATAAAATTATAGGCATCTCTTTTAAACATTAAAAATTGTCCGTTTGCGGCAATAAACGACTTGTTTTTAGATGTGTAAACAAGTTTTAAAGGTAAAAATGAAAGCAATAACCATTTCATTAAAGGCACAACAATTTTTTCGCCTAAACTGTTTGTTATTTGGGTAGGAAATGATGTAAGAGCATCCAAATTAAATGTGTTAGATAAGTGGAGAGCGTAGTTTAAAGCATTGGGTGCCAGAGTTACATCGGCATCCAAAAACAATAAATATTCTCCTTTTGCATGTTCTTGCAATAAATTACAAGCCCAATTTTTCCCTTTCCATCCTTCGGGTAGTTCTTCTCCTTTTACTATTTTAATTTTATTGTTTTTTTCTGATGCTTTTTTTGCCAGATAATAAGTTTTATCGTTACTGTTGTCGTCCAAAACAATTATTTCGATATTGTGATAACTTTGGCTAGAAACAGAATTTAAACAGTTTTCGATGTTAGCTTCTTCGTTACGGGCAGGTATTAAAACGCTAACTAAAGGGGTAAAATCAAGAGTTTTATTATTATTGTATAATTTTGGGGCGGTAAAAAAATTATACAAAATAACCAAAAAGACATTAAAATTTATTATTAGTAATATGTAAAATAATATTTCAATCAAAATTCTTTTACCCAATTTTTACTAAAAGAAGCAAGTTCTAAATTTTTAATATTATCTACAAAACTATTTTTTATTAGTTCGTCAATATTTTTTGACAGGGGGTCTATTAATTCCCCAAATCTTGTTAATATTTCCGGTTTTTTATCTTCATAATATTGAAACTTAAATGCAATAGGTAATATTTGGGTTTTATCTTCTTTTCCCTTAATGAACATTTTTATACCGTTTTTAAATGTGATATTTTCAAATCCGTATAGTTCAATTTTGCCTTGAGGATAAAATGAAATTAAATTGTTTTTATTCTCCAAAAGTTGTTTGAAATAACCAATTGTTTCGATAATGCTTTTGGGGTTATCTTGATTAATTGAAAAAGCTCCTAATTTTTGGAAAAACCAATACTTTTTAAGTTGTTCTTCCAGCATTAATATGTGAAAACTTCTATGAAATATTTTTCTATTTACATAGTCAATTAAAAACCCGTCCCACCAACTAAAATGATTTGGTAATACGATTAAACTTGTATTTGATTTTATTTGGGGTAAATTATTTATTGCCTTAAAACCGTTAAAATGTGTTTTAAATTGTTTGTCAATATATAAATTGAAAACAAAACGAGACCAATATTTATGTTCGGCTTTAATCATTTGCTACATATATTATTTATAAATTTAACATAATGTAACTAGGTTTAGTTGCAAAATTAATATTACTTTGCAAGCATTATAAAACAAATAACGGTTTGATGATTTAATGTCCCATTTTAATAAACTAATAATCGTTAAATCTACAAACCGTTACATTAATAAAAATATTTATCCAAATTCGAAGTTATTCGTTTGTCAATAATTTTTCTATATAGTTTTTATAGTATGAATTTGGCATATCCTTTAATAGCGATACTAATTGTTCTCTATTAATAAAGTTTTTTGCATAAGCAATTTCTTCTAAACAGGCAACTTTTAATCCTTGTCTATCTTCAATTACTCCGAAGAAATTGGCGGCTTGTAATAGTGCTTCCGGTGTTCCCGTATCTAACCAAGCAACACCACGACCAATTTTTTCAACCATTAATTCACCCATTTCCAAATATGTGCGATTAACATCCGTTATTTCTAATTCACCGCGAGGGGATGGTTTTAAGTTTTTAGATATTTCTATAACTTTATTATCATAAACATATAAACCGGGAACAGCATAATTTGATTTTGGTTGTTTCGGCTTTTCCTCTATTGAAATAGCTTTTCCGTCTTTTCCGAATTCAACAATACCGTATCTTTCCGGGTCATTTACTTGATAAGCAAAAATAGTAGCCCCTTTTTTCGTATTTTCTAAAGCACGATATAAAAAATCCAACTTGCCATAAAAAATATTATCTCCCAAAATAAGCGTTACACTATCATCTC
>JAEXOD010000095.1 GCA_023447335.1 Bacteroidota bacterium | reverse complement strand
TCATCCGGATGCAAATGCAGACGGATATCTTGAAATGCCGAATGTGAATATTGTTACAGAAATGGTTGACATGGTTGCAGCAACCCGCAGTTATGAAGCAAATTTAACAGCATTTAACGCATCTAAGCAAATGGCTAAAGATGCTTTGGAGATCTAATATGAAAATAATAAATACAAATATAGGTAATTATAACCCATATTCAATTAATAAGGCTTATAATGCAAACTTAACAAATAAAGCTGAGTTTCCTGAAGTTGGAGAAAAAATAAGCAACGAAGAGAAAGATTTTTTCTCAGAACTTTATCCAGAAAACAAAACAGAAATAGTTGACTACCATTTTTACCAGAAAAGCGGTAAACTAAGCGGTGTAACAAAAGGCTCATTATTCGATAGAAGAGGTTAAAAATGGATATTAGCGGAATAATGAAAATAGCGAATAATCTAACACGCATGCAAAATGCGGGTGGGTTAGGTGCAATACAAGGTACTGATTTTGATAAGATGTTTATGGGAGCAATGGATCCCAAAAATAACGAAATGACTAATTCGTTGAACAATTTGGTTGAAGGAATTAATCCTAATAACGGGAATGTTAATTCAATTTCTAATACGGTAAATAATACTGTAAGAAATAACGGTATGGGATTGCCAAATTTTGATAATTTAGTAGGTGATTTTATTGAATCGGTCAATAAACAGCAATTTGATTCAACTACATTGGCAACTAAATTTGTGAACGGAGAAGATGTAGAACTTCATGAAGTAATGATTGCCGGTGAAAAAGCAAAAACAAGTTTAGATCTTTTAGTAGAAATAAGAAATAAATCAATTGATATGTATCGTGAATTAACGAGATTACAAGGTTAATGGAAAACAATAAATCAAATATCGGCTCAATGCTTGCAATTTTTAACAAGCTATCTTTACAGCAACGAATGTTGTTAGGCGGAGTTGTAGTAATAACATTAGTGCTTTTAGGTTTTGTTGTTTTTGTTTTTAACGAACCGACCTATGGAACTTTGTTTACAAATTTGGCTCCCGAAGATGCAAATAAAATTGTAGATGTTTTAAATGGACAAAAAGTACCATATAAATTAGAAGATGGGGGCAGTACTATAAAAGTTCCTAAAGAAAAAGTTTATGAAATGAGACTTGTATCAGCCGGTAAAGGAATTCCAAGTAGCGGTATAGTAGGATATGAAGTGTTTGATCAAAACTTAATGGGAATGAGCGAGTTTATGCAGAAATTGAATTATAAACGAGCCATTGAAGGAGAATTATCAAGAACAATTATGCAACAAAGCGGAGTTGAAGGAGTTAGAGTTCATATTGTTGTTCCCGAAAAAAGTTTATTTAAAGAGGAAGATAGACCACCTACAGCTTCAATTGTTTTAAAACTTGCACCGGGATATACTCCGAATGTTCAAAACATTACTGCAATTAGCAACTTAGTTGCAAGCAGCGTGGAAGGATTACAGCCAAGTAAAGTAACAATTATTGACTCTAGAGGTCGGTTACTCTCAAAAAATGATGATGAAAATTCAGTTTCATTTGTTTCGTCAAAACAATATGAAATAAAAGGATCTATTGAAAATTACTTAGCCAATAAAGCTCAGGCAATATTAGATAACGTGTTGGGTTATGGAAATTCGATTGTGAAAGTTAATGTTGACTTAGATTTTGACCAAGTTGAAAAAACTATGGAAACATATGATCCTGAAACTCAAATAGCAATTTCCGAACAGACCGTAAAACAACAAACAGGCGGAAAAAGTGTAGGAGATAGTACCGGAACTACTAGCGAAAACGCAACTACAAATTATGAAATAAGCAAAACTATTGAAAGAGTAATTCAAGGTACTGGAAATATAAAACGAATAACTTTGGCAGCGGTAATTAACGGTTTAACTAGGGAAGTTAAAAACGGAGATAAAGTTGAAAAAGTTATTGAACCACGTCCGCAAGCTCAATTGCAGAAGTTGGAACAAATTGTTAAGCAGTCTGTAGGAATTAATGAGACACGTAATGATATTGTTACTGTAGAGAGTATCCCTTTTGAAACTAGCTTGAGTGGTGATGCAGAATTAACTGAAAGTACACCTTTTAATATACAAGATTATACAAATATTATTGTCCTAATTGTAGCAGTCGGAGCTTCATTGTTTATACTTAAGGGGCTTATGAAAAAATTGCAAAATGAAAAAATTCTAATCGGTACCGTTAGTTATAGAGATGAAGCAGTAAGTGATATTGGGGGGTATGATAGTGAAAGTTCGGGAATGGGTGGACCTCCGCAGTTAGGAAGCGGAAGTCATAAGAAAAAAGCACTATTAGATATTGGCGATATTGAAGATGAAATTACGGATGCCGCTGCTGAAAAGAAAGTGAGACAAGATAAGATAGTAAATTATGCACAAAAAAATCCGACTGAAGCAGCCAAATTAATTAATTCATGGTTAAGAGAAGATGAGTACTAAAAGCAAAAATTTAAAAAGTAAAGACTTAACCGTAAATGATTTAACGGGAGTGCAAAAAGCAGCTTTGCTGATGATTGCATTAAATGTCGAAACGGCATCTGTTCTATTTAAACAGTTAGATCCGATGGATGTTGAAGCAATTTCTGCTGAAATTTCTCAAGTAAGAAATGTACCCTCGCATGTTGTTGATCAGGTTTTAAGCGACTATTATGCACTAATTACAGCTCAAGAGTATGTTGTTGAAGGGGGTATTGACTATGCCCAGCAAGTTTTGGAAAAATCTTTTGGGCTGGCAAAAGCAATGGAAATAATTGAAAAAGTTAAAAATTTAACGACCTTAAGGGGATTTGACGTTCTTAAAAAAGCTGACTCAACGCAACTTGTTAACTTTCTAAATAAAGAGCATCCCCAAACTATTGCTTTAATTCTATCACATCTTAACCCTGATCAGACTGCTGAAGCTATTAAAGAATTACCCGATGAATTAAGAAGCGAAGTAGTGTTTAGAATTGCAACACTCGGTAAAATATCACCTCAAACTTTAAAACAAATCGAAAAAGTAGTAGACGAGTTAGCCGGATTTTCAATGAATCAAAGCATGAGTAAATTAGGCGGTCCGAAAAGCGTTGCTACTATATTAAATAGAACAAATGTTACTTTAAGCAAGGATATAATAGCCGGAATAGAAGAAAAAGATCCCGAAGTAGCTTCAGAAATTAAACGACTTATGTTCTTATTTGAAGATATTATCCATTTACAAGATAAAGATATTCAACGAATTCTTAAAGAAGTTGATAGAAAAGATTTGGGTTTTGCATTAAAAATTGCAGACGAAAAAGTATCAACAAAAATTTACGCTAATATGTCTGAACGTGCTGCGGATTTATTAAAAGAAGAATTGCAGTTTATGGGACCTGTTAAGCTTAAGGAAGTTGAATCTGCACAGGCTCGCATCGTGGATGTTATTAAACAACTTGAAGAACAAGAGGAAATAACAATAAGCTTCCGTGGCGGTTCGGAGGAAGTTTATGTCTAATGTTATTAAAGTGGGTTCGTCAGGAAAAGGACTTAAGGTTGTTGTTCCCGGAACTGCAAAAAATGACAAAGATATTCAGGAATTTTATAAAGAAGAAGAAAATAAATTTAAAAAAGAACTTGAAAGAGTATATCAACAAGGATTTGATGAAGGATTTGTTGCTGCACAAAATCAGCTTGAACAAGAGTTCTCGAACCAGTTGATGTCAAAAAGTGAAGAGTTTTATGCAATCTTATCAGGAATTGAAGAAAGAGTACAATCTTTAGAAAACTCTTTTGAAAGAATAGTAATAGAAGTATCTGCGAAAATTGCTCAAAAAATATTGAATAGAGAGATCGAAAACAAGTCGATAATTGAAAACACATTAAGAAATTCAATAGGTAAAATATTAGGAGCAACAGGAATTGTAGTAAGACTTCATCCTGTTGATTATGATTTGCTTAACGAAGGGGATTTTATTGTTACATTGAATAACAGCTTTAATAAACTTAAATTTGAAACTGATGATTCAATTGAAAGGGGAGGGGGATTAATTGAAACAGAGATCGGAAGTGTTGATGCAAGAATTAGTACACAATTGAATGAAATAGTTACTGCACTTGAAAATAGCTTAAATGAAAATCAAGGAAGTTAAAAGTTGGATATAGCACCGGCATATATTGAAAAATACGAAAACGTAATTAACAAAGTTGAATTAATAAAAATCAACGGAAAAGTTACGGACGTTATCGGGTTGGTTATAATATCTATTGGACCAAATGTGGCAATAGGTGAAATATGTCAGGTTGTTGATAGAAGCGGTAGAGAGGTTTGTAAGAGTGAAGTAGTAGCTTTTAGGGATGGTAAAGTTTTATCGATAGCTTTGGGAGAAGTAGAAAATATTTCTCCTGCTTGTACTATTTGTGCAACCGGTAAAAGTTTAATGATTGGTGTTGGTAACAACCTTTTAGGTCGTGTATTAGACGGATTTGGAAATCCCATGGACGGAAAAGGTGAAATAAAATATGAAGCTTATAAAAACGTATATCGAGAGCCTCCTAATCCATTGGAGAGACAAAGAATAAGTAAACCTTTACAAACAGGGGTTAGATCTATTGATGGTTTGTTAACTACAGGCAAAGGACAGCGTGTGGGGATTTTTGCCGGTAGCGGCGTAGGTAAAAGCGTGATGCTGGGAATGATTGCACGCAATACAAATGCGAATGTAAGCGTAATTGTTTTGGTTGGCGAGAGAGGAAGAGAGGTTAGAGAATTTATTGAAAAGGATTTGGGAGAAGAAGGTTTAAAACGATCAGTTGTTGTTGTTGCAACAAGTGATAAGCCTGCACTAATGAGAATAAAAGCTGCATATATAGGAACAACTATAGCAGAATATTTTAGGGATCAAGGGCTTGATGTTGTTTTAATGATGGATTCGGTTACGCGGTTTGCGTTAGCCCAACGTGAAATAGGTTTAACAATAGGCGAACCACCAACAACAAAAGGTTATACGCCGAGTGTATTTGCGGTATTACCAAAACTTTTGGAAAGAGCAGGAACTTCTAATTTAGGCACTATAACTGGTTTTTATTCGGTTTTAGTTGACGGGGATGATATGACAGAACCAATTGCAGATGCGGTTCGTTCGATTTTGGATGGGCATTTTGTGCTATCAAGAAAATTGGCTAATAAAGCTCAATTTCCTGCAATTGATCCTTTGCAAAGTGTCAGTCGTGTTATGCCTGATATAGTTCCAAACGATCACAGAATGAGAGCAATGAGTTTTAAAGAAATATTACAGACTTATTATGAAGCTGAAGATTTAATTAATATTGGTGCCTACGTTAAGGGAAGCAATCCGTTAATTGATCACGCTTTATCTAAAATATCAGATTTACGTAGTTATCTGAAGCAAGATATGTATGAGAAAGCAACTTTTAACGATTCCGTTAATAAGTTAAGATCAATAATTGAAAAACCAATAATGGCATAATATCATGGCTAAGTTTAATTATAAATTTGATACTATAAAAAAAGTAAAACAAATTGTTGAAAAAAAGGTTCAAAAGGAAGTTGCTGTTATTGAACTTGAAATTGAAAAGCGAAGAAATGAAATTAAAGAACTTGAATTGGAGAAGTTAAAGACTGTTGGGGAATTAAAAAACAGAAAATCTTTAAAAATTTCTGAAATACAATTTGTTAATAATTTTGAAAAACTGATTGAAGAGAAAATTAGCAATATAAAAAATGAAATTTTAGGTTTGGAAAAATCAAGACAGAAGAAAATGGAAGAATTAACTCAAAAAGCCAAAGAAACTAAAATGTTTGAAAAATTGGAAGAACAGCACTTAAAACAATTTATTATTGAGCAAAATAGACTTGAACAGATAGAGATAGATGATATTGCCACAAAAAAAACTAAGGGGAATTAGTATTAGATGAAAAATTTTATTGCATACTTTTTAGCTTTTTTAATGGCATTTATTGCGGTTACGGGATTGTTGTATTTTGCCAATACTAAATATAAAAATATTTTTAAATTCGATTTTTCAACTACGGTTGAACCTGAAAAGGCAGTAAAAAAAATAACTCTTAAAATTGAAGATTATCAAAAAGTAAGAAATTTTATAAGGGAAAAGTTTTATTCTGAAGTAATAGATAGCGTAAAAAGGATGTATTGGACGAGTAAAACGGATACGGTTTATAAAATAGTAGTTAAAGACAGTACGTTAAAAGTTGACCTAAAAGAAGCAAAAAAAAAGAATGAAGACTTAATGAAGCAGCTTGCTGCTAAAGAAGAAGAATTGAAAAAAATAAAAACTCAACAAGTGACTACCAAAAAAGATAGCACTTACAATTTATGGGTAAAACAAACCGTTAAGCTTTATGAAGCGATGGATTCTAAAGTTGCAGCTAAAGCAATAATGGGTATGCAAGATAATGTGGCAAGAGATTTGATATATGCTTTAAAGAAAAAGAAAGCCGCAGAAGTTCTATCATTTATGCCGGTTGATAAAGTTACAAAATTATTAGGAAACCGTTAATATGCTATTTAATCCGTTATTCATCGAAAAATCTTCGGGTTCAAATGGGGCAGCAGTTGCAAAAAACTCCAAGATAGCGGGTGCAAGCTATTTGTTTAATGATATTATTAATGTTTTATCTAATAATATTCCGTTAAATGAAACTAAAAATTTAAATGGTTCAAGCAAATCATTAAGTGATAATGAAACTATAGAACTTAATTTATTACAAACCGCAGAAATAGATACGGAAAATTATAAACCGGGTGATGTTAAGAAATTTATTGCTAATTTATTAAATATGCTTAGTGACGGAGAGAGTTCAGTTGAATTAAATACTGCCGATTATAAAGTCCCCAAAGAAAATCTTGAGAACTTACTAAAAAGCGTAATATCACAGATTAAATTTTCGAAAAACGATTCGAAAGAAACCGATTCCGAGCATATTTCCGAAGCGAAAATATTTCAACTCTTAGATGATAATAAAGGAGTTGTGATTGCAGTAAATCAACCAAACTCTGTTTCAAGTTTTCAAATTGTTAAGGAAGCTAGCGGAATAGTAAATTCGTTATTGAATGATTCAGAAAAAGTAGAATACTTAGTAATATATAAAGCTAAAGAACTTGATAGCAACGAACAAAATGAGCAAATTGGGTTAACTTTTGCATATACAGGGAAAATTAATCCTACTGTACCAAATATAACCGAAACCGGTAAACAGGAAATTGATATAGAAGCCGGTAACAAAACAGATGAAAAACAAAAAGTTGCATTTTATAGCTATGAAAAAAAGGAATCTGATACAAAAATCTTGATTAATCAAAATTATCAGTTCAATCCTAAATTGACTAATAATAGCCAACAACCCAATATTGAGCAACCTAATTCAAAATCTTCAGTAGAAGATAACAACTCGCTAATAGATAAAAATGCAGTAGTTACTGCCGACAACAATAAAATATTAGTCGATGAAGAAAAAGACTTAACAACAATTGTTAAAGATGTTAATACCAAGCAAAATATTAATATTGACAACTCAGGATTAAAAATTAATAAATTTAATACTGTTAATGACACTTCACGAAAAAATGAACCTATAATTAATGTTGAAGAGAATAATAAGAAGACGGTAGTAAATTCAGCTATTGATAGAATTTCGAAATTTCTAAATGTAAGTGATAGTGAAGATAAAGAATCAATTATCGATGATTTGAATAAAGGAAAAATTGTTTTAGAAAAAACCACTTTAACAAATTCTGAAATTAAGCAGAATGTAAAAAACTCGATAAGCGAATTTAGTAAAGAAACTGAAAATATTAAAACAAATGTCACTACAAAAGAAAATGGTGAAAAGGTAATTGAAGCAACTTTAAAACAAAAAGTTGAAACTAACACAAATGATACTTTAAAAGTAGTAAGCGGAGAAACCCCAAAGGAGGTTTCAAATATTAATAATGGAATTTCTGTTGATGAATTAAAATCTGAAACTAAGCCGAGTATTTTAACAAAAGATAAAGAAACAATAACAGTTAATAATCAAATTATTGAAAACAGTAATGTTAAAAAATCAGATCAGAAAATTGATGAACCACTTGATCCAAAAATATTAACAGAAAATAAAACAATTAATACTGAAACTGAAAATCTTAGTACTAAATATGTAAAATCAGAAAATGTAACAGCAAATGATAGTAGTGTTAAAAACATCCAGGTAAATAAAAATGATGTAAATAATATACCCGATGATTTTAACAAACGAGATATTTTGACAGATTTTGTTACAGCTATTGATCATAATATAGAAAATAACGTCTCAAAAGAAGCAACAGAACAATTATCAACAAAAAATAATGGTTTGAAGATAAGCGAATTTAATAATGAAAAAGTAGATGACAAAGTTATTAATCATGTTGCTGAAAATCATAGTCAAGATGGGATAAAAACAAATAGCAATGAAATAAAGAACTCTGATATTTTATCTGCACAAATAAAACCAGAAGAATCTGGAGAATCAAAAATAATTATTGAACCAAACTTAAATAGTAATGCTAAAGAATCAACAACAGATAAAATTGAAAATTCAAATATTAAAGTTTTGAGTGATACAACTAATGCTATTGATGAGGTAGAAAGCAGTGAGAATATTATTATAAGTACAAATAATGTGAAAACTGAAAAACCAATTTATGAGGATTTTAATAAAGTAGTTAATAACACTATAAAAACAAAACAAGATGATTCGGTTATAAATACAACGAAAATTAATACAACTGTTGAAATTAATGCTAACGAAAAACCGGAAAATAAACCGGATAATTTAGTTTTAGATGCTATTAATAAAACAATAGATGCTGATAATGGAAGTAAAAATATTTACAGTGAAAACAGTAATAATGTTAAAGAAAATATTACAATTAAAGAGAATGGAAAAAATATAGAACAACTAGTAAAACCGGAAAATAATTCTTCCGGAGGCAAAGAAAAAGTAGCCGAAAATTTTACGACAAATGAAACAAGCCGTAAGTCCGATAGTCAGTCTATTAGTACTGATAATAAACCCTTAATGGTTGAAGTTGAAGAAAAAAATATAGCTAATTCTAGCTCTAAAATTAAATTAGAACAAACAGATCAATTACCTATTGAAAAAAATAAAGACGAAGTTGTTAAAAATATAACAGAAAACAATAAATCAACTAGTGCTAACTATGTTAATGATAGAGAAGTAAAAAAAGAAAATGTTGACATAAAACTTGCAAATACTGAAAAGAATAATATAAATAGTGAAACAAAAATACCTTTGGAAAGAACTTCAGAATCTTTACACGATTCAGACGTTTCTAATAGAGAAAGTAAAACACAAAAAAGTATTGATGTTACAATTGAAAACGGTTTTACAAAAAAAGTTTATGTAAATGATGTAGAGTTAGATAATTTACAAAGGGATAATTCCGGCTCAGGAAAACAAAAAATATTAACTAGTGATATAATTGTAGATTCACAAATTGTTAAAGAATTTACTGAGGCAAGTGAAAACCAAATAGATAATTCTCAACCAAATCCGACAGTTTCAAAAACGGATTATTCGATTGATAGTAAAGAGACAAATAATGTTCAAAATAAACAAAATATTGAACCTAATGTTAAGGCAAATATAGATTATTCAGGTGCTAATAAACCAATAAACGAGGGGAAGGAACCCTTATTAGAAAAAACCGTTAATATCAATTACAGTGTTACTGAAGATGATACTCATGTAAATGAAATGATTGAAGAAATTCCAAATGAAATCAGTAAAGGCGTTGATAAGATTCAACCTCAAAAAAATTCAATTAAAAGTGATTTTTTTGATGAAAACAAAATCCCTGAAAACACTAAAAACATTGTTGAAGGAAAAACTGAAGAGTCTGGAACATTAAAGCCCCTTAACTCAGTTGATACCAAAGTTGGATCTGAAGTTAAAAACGAATTGAGTGAAACACAATCTACTACCCAAAATACTGAATACAATAAAACAACTGTCATAATTGATTTAGAGGATGTTGATTCGGTAAACGATTTGAATAAAGTTCAAAGCGCCGTAAAGGGGAATGAAAAATCTTTTGAAAACAATAATTTGCATGACTTGAATAATGTTTCGAAAGAAAACTTGAGTAAAAATATGTCCGCTATTAACGATGAATCGGATATAAAAAAGAATGTTGGTGTGGATAACTATAAAATAGAAGATAAGACTAATTTAAAACCGGAATTAAAAGCGGTAAGTAACGATTCTCCAAAAAAAGAGATTAGTCAAGTAGACGAAACCAAAAAATCTAATTCTATTAGTCCTGAAATTCCGATAATTGAAGGTAATGATTCTGATGCAAATATTGATGGTTTACAGGAACCGAAAATTAAAACTGAAACTCCTACTATAAATTTAAATAACGAAAAAAATACATCTAATATCCTTAAATCAGAAGAAAAAATTAATAATAACCTAACCGGTGATAATAGTAAGACAGATTTACGTTCAGATACAAAGAATAAAATTTCAACAGACTCGGAAAGTATTAACTTTAATAAACCTATTGAAACAAATTCAGAAGTTGCAATAAAAAAAGGCATAAATACTACTGATTCAAATGTAATAGATTTAAAAGAAGAAAAAACTCGAATTCCTAATGATAAAGTTTCGGTTAAAGAAAGTAATGAAAAAATTACAGAGAATTTTAAAACTGATAATAATAAAAAATCAGAAAAAGAGCTCGCTAATAAACCGGAGTTAAATTCTAATGAAATTAATAAAAAAGAGGCGAATTCTAATTCGTTAAAAGCAGAAAAGAATATAACTCCTACTGCTGAAATCAAGTTAACCGAAAATGCAGAAGAAAAAATAGGAATTGAGAAAAACAAAACAATTAACGACAGTGTGAATTATTCTGTTGAAAAAGAAAATTTTGAATCTGAAAAGTACAATATAAAATCCAAAAAGGTTGTTACAAGTTTTGTTTTACATCCAAATAAAATTGTTGAAAAAAATAATTTAAAGATAGATGATAACGATAAAGTTTTAACTACAAACTCAGCTAAGGCTAATATTAGCCAAGTTGATGAAAATGGACATGAAATTAAGCAAGACAAAAACATTTTGTTAAATACGAGTATTCCAAATCCAATTAAGAATAAGGAAGTAACAGTAGAAAACGGCAATGTAAACAAAACTCAAGTTTTGAATGAACTAGGAAAAGCAGAAAAATCGAATACGATACTTGAAAAAACAAATGTTAATTCAATCGAAAATAAGTCACAAAAAGATGTTGCAGTAAATGTTGAAAGTATTAATACACTTAAATCGAGAGAGGATAAAGAAGACAAGCCTATCAGTGTAAAAGTTAAAAAAACTGTAAAAGATGTTACCGAACAAAAGCAAGAACAGTTAAAAACCGAAGTAAATGTAGAACACAAAGACAAGAAAAGTACTGTAACTGAAAATATTAATGTTGAATATAATACTGAAAAGTCATCAAGTATTTCGGAAAGCGGAAAACAGAGTAATACTTCAAGTGGTTTTGATATGAAAGAACATAAGGATACTTCAAATCCAATTAATGTTAAAGTCGGAGAGGCTGACAACTTAAAGAGTGGCAAGGTTTTTGAAGAAACTTTAGTAAGAACAGGAAATGAAAGAAATGTTAAACTTACCGAAGTTATAAAAGAAGTAAGCAGATATTTAGAAAAACAAGATAAAAGCAGCATGACACTTAACATTGAACCGGAAAATATGGGGAAAGTTAAGATTTCTGTAGAAGTAACGGATAAGATTGTTAGGGCAAACATAACTGTAGAAACCGAAGTAGTGAAAAACATGTTAGAGAGTAAACTTGGTGATTTACAAAGCAATTTGAATAAGAACGGAAATCAACAAGGAATGGTAAATATCAGTTTGCAGAATAATGAACAGAAAAGTAACGAACGACAAACCGGAAAGAGAAAAATGTCCGGAGAAAATAAGCAAGTTGATAAAATTGAAGCTGAGACCGAAGAAATTAAAAAATCATTAGGTTATAACACGGTGGAATATTTAGCATAACGAGGAAAATATGTCTGACGGATTAACAAATATTAGTTTTGGTGGCAACACAGTAAATAATGCCACTAATACAAAAGGTAAATCAGAATTAGGAAAAGATGATTTCTTAAAGTTGATGATTACGCAGCTTAAAAATCAAGATCCTACTGAACCGTTGGATAGTTCAGCATATGCTTCCCAATTGGCTCAATTTAGCAGTTTAGAACAGCTTACTAATATTAATACATCATTGAATACTAGTTTAGATGCTAATTATTTGTTAACTCAGTCTATAAATAATACAATGTCTGCAAGTTGGATAGGAAAAGATGCAAAATTATCCGGTAATGTATTAAGCAATAACGGACAAGAAAAAATAAGTTTAGGATATAATTTACCTGCTGAAGCCTCAGATGTAACGATAAAAATTTATAATAAGAGCGGTGCTTTAGTAAAAACTATAGAAAATTGTGAAAAAAATGCCGGAGACCATAAACTTTCTTGGGATTTTTACGATAATAATGGTGTGAAATTATCGAAAGGTGATTACACATTCAAGGTAGAGGCAAAAACCACGGATGGTAAAAGTATGACGGTTGAGAGTTATAGAATAGGTACTATTGATTCAGTGAAATATACAACGAATGGTACGGTTCTAATGATAGGAAATGTAGGATACTCTTTATCGGATATTGCTGAAATATTAAATTCAACAGGTAATTAATTATATAGGAGACTGAAAACATGAGTAACATGGTAAACGGTATTCGTGTTCCTTTTGTGCCGATAGTAACGCCGGAAGAGAACAATATCGTTAAGCCGAAAAAACAAGGAGAAATCGGCAGTTTTGATTCGCTCTTTGATAGTGAACTTTCGAAAATTAAATTTTCGGGGCATGCTGCCAAAAGGCTTGAATCACGAAATATACAACTGTCTGATTCGGAAATGACAAAGCTGCAAGAGGCGGTTGGTAAAGCCGAAGCTAAAGGTGCCAAAGACTCTTTGATTATGCTTAACGACAAAGCTTTTATAATCAATATTCCGAACAAAACTGTGGTTACTGCGGTCGAGGTGGCAGAAGGTAACGAAAATGTATTCACAAATATTGATAGTGTAGTTTTTGCATTGTAAAAATTAATTAAATTAAATAATATCGAGCGGGACCTTAATAGGACGCTCAGGCTTGACCGACTGACTGAAGTTGAGCCGAACTTAAACATTAATCCTATTTGGAGGTTAATATGTCATTATTAAATTCTCTTTTCGCAGGCGTATCAGGTTTACGCAATCATCAAACAATGTTAGACGTAATTGGTAACAATATAGCTAACGTTAACTCAATCGGCTTCAAAGGAAGCAGAATCACATTCAGCGATACTTTTAATCAATATGTTCGTTACGGAACAGATCCTTCAACAACTACAGGCGGTACTAACTCGTTTCAAGTTGGTTTAGGTATGAAAGTTAATTCTATTGATAGAAACTGGACTCAAGGCACTTTTGAAAGAACCGGTTTAACATCAGATTTAGCCATTCAAGGTAATGGTTTATTTATACTAGAAAGCAATGGCAAACAATTCTATAGTAGAGCAGGTGCGTTTACATTTGATGCAAACGGTAAACTTGTTAATCCTCAAAACGGTGCTATTGTTCAAGGTAAAGTTGCAACCGAAGACGGTGTAATTCCTCCGGGAAATAATTTAGAAGATATCTACATTGATACTAATCTAAGATTGCCGGCTGTTGCTACAACTTCTACATCTTGGGGCGGTAACTTAAGTAGCTCTAGTGCATTAACCAGAACAGAAGAATTCATACAATCAGGTAATTTAACATCGTCATTATTAGTAGGTGAAACCGTAGAAGATAGTAACGTGGTTTACGATATGAATGGTAATGCTTATACTATGGAAATATCATACGAAAAAACGGCTGCAGATACCTTTGATATGACTTATGATCTTGTCGATTCAGACGGAAACACTGTAATTGGAGGACCTCAAACACAAGCTTTAGTTTTTAATGCCGGTACCGGTGCATTACAAACAATCGGTGGTGCAGCACCTGCTGTTATTAACGTTGCCAATTTAGGTTTAGGTATAGACTATACTTTTGATGTAACCGATCTTACTCAAACTGCCGGAACAACAACTATCAGTTCTACCGTTGATGAAAATAGAGAGCCCACTATCGTAACAGGAACACTTTCTGTGTTTGATTCTTTAGGCAACTCACATAGTATTACATTAAAGTTTACAAAAACTGCAGCAAATCAATGGAATTGGAATACTTCTGTTCCGTCTCCTTCATTGCTAGAACAGAATAGCGGTACAATTTCTTTTAATACCGATGGTTCAATTAACTCAATTTCTCCGAATCCTCCTATTATTAGATTAACTCCCGGCGGTGGTGCAAGCCCACAGAATATTGAATTAGACTTTGGAGAAGGATTTACCGGTATTACTCAAACATCTTCAAACTCGGTTGTTTCGGCTTTAAGCCAAAACGGATCAGCAGCCGCCTCGTTATCGAATATTAACATTGACCAATACGGATATATTGTAGGTGTATTTACAAACGGTGAATCACGTAATTTAGCTCAAATTCTTGTTGCTACTTTCGCAAACAGAAATGGCTTAACTAGTGCAGGTGATAATATGTACACAGTATCACCTAATAGCGGTGAGGCTTTAGTTGGTGAACCCGGAGAAAGTACAGGTACTACATTACAGTCTGGTGCTTTAGAACAATCAAATGTTGACCTTTCGGAAGAGTTTACAAAAATGATTGTATCGCAAAGAGGTTTCCAAGCTAACGCCAGAGTTGTAACTACCAGTGATACTTTATTGCAAGAAATAACTAACTTAGTAAGATAATTATAACGCTTTTGAATAGCGTAACATTAGGCATAAAAAAGCCCTCTTTAATTTGAGGGCTTTTTGTTTATTAAATCAAATTTTATTAGCTACGACTGTTATACTAAATAAACCTTTAAAATTTTCGTGAAAAGATTTTAATTCGTTATTATCCATAAATTGTAATAGTAAATCGTCAGGTAAATCAATAATTTTTGATTTCTTAATTTCAATATTAACAAAGCCGATTTCTTTTATAATGTTAAGATATTCTTGTTGTTGAAGTGCACCCGAAACACAACCGGCGTATAACGTTGCAGATTTAATTAACTCTAAAGGAAATTCGCCTAAAATGACTACATCGGATATACAAAAATGCCCTCCCGATTTTAATATTCGAAAAATTTCATTGAAAGCTTTCTTTTTATCAGGTACCAAATTTAGAACACAGTTGCTAATAACTACATCAGCTATTTCAGAATTTAAAGGCATTGATTCTATATCACCGAGTAAGAACTTAACATTTTTATAGCCAAGTTTTTGCAAATTTTTATTGGCAATATTAATCATATCTTCAGTCATATCAATTCCTATTACTTCTCCGCTCTGTCCTACAAGCTTTTGTGCAACAAAAACATCGTTTCCTGCACCGCTTCCTAAATCCACAACGGTATCTCCTTCCTTAATTGCAGCAAATTCAGTCGGAATACCGCAACCCAATCCTAAGTCGGCGTCTTTAACATATCCGTTTAATTTTGAGTAATCATCTTGAAAAACTGTATAAGTATTTACGTTATCATTTCCACAGCAGCTAGTCGAACTGCAGCAACTAGATATACTTCCTAATGCAATATCAGTATACTTACTTTTTACCATATCTTTGATTTCTTTCTCTGTTTTCATTTCAACCTCCGTAGTTTATTGGCAACAGCCTATATTATGAAATAATTCATCAAATGCAATTTTCGTTTTTTTTAGTATTTCCTTATCAATACAATAGCATATCCGAGGACCTTCAATTTCTCCCTCTATAAGACCGACTCGTTTTAGCTCTTTTAGATGTTGTGAAACGGTTGATTGTGCTAAGGGGATTCTATCCACAATATTACCAACCATGCAGGAATTTAGCTCAGTTAAAATCTTTAATATTCTAATTCTTGCCGGATGAGAAAGAGTTTTGGCTATCTCGGCTAACCAAATTTCCTCATTTGTAAATTCAGATATTTTTGTTTGCATTATTGCCTACCTAAAATTAATTATCGTATATCGTAAATATACGATAAAGAAATTATTAAAATCAAGCCTTTTTGCTTTTTTTTGTAAACCTTTGCCTGGCGTCTAATAAAAGGAGCTTTTTAACCTAATTAATCTTAATCATGATGTTCTAGAACACTAACTTTACCTGTATTTATATCATAAATAGCAGGCACAATTTTTAATTCACCCTTTTCATGTAATTCAGTTAATAGTTTACTATGTTTTAGACTTTCATTTACTTGATTAAAAACATTTTCTTTGATTGAGCAATGTAAAACTTCGTCTGCAGTATGATTTTTTTTCGCTTTTTCAACTGCAGGTGCAATCTTTTTTACAATTTCTTCGATGTTAGGCGTTACTTCTCCTCCTGCTATTGTAGCATTTACTGCTCCGCAGCTTTCATGTCCTAGAACAACAAGTAATTTCGTATGCAAATGCTCTGCAGCATATTCAATACTGCCTAACGCTACTTCATCAACAACATTTCCCGCGACGCGAATTACAAACAATTTACCCATGCTTTCGTCAAAAATTATTTCGGGAGGGACTCTTGAATCCGAACATGTTAGTATAATTGCATAAGGGTGTTGTCCTTTAGTTAGTTCTTTAACTTCTGAAGGATAATCTTTTTGCGAGTATTTACCTTCAACAAATCGTTCGTTACCGTCTAAAAGTTTTTGCAAATATTTGTCAATATCATTATCATGTTGAGCAAATAAAGTGCTGCTTAACATTCCTACTGAAATAAGTAGAAAATAGAAAAAATGAATACTTCTTTTCATATGAGATGCCTCCGGTTTATTATGGAATAAGAATTAATCTATTAGTTCAAAATAATTAATTAAATAGTTTTAATTATCAAAAAAAACTACTTCACCTGATGTAATTTTATAAAATCCTCCCATTATTTCAATCTCATTCTTAGAATATAGGTCTTTTATTATTTTACTTTTTTCTAAACAATTATTTATTTGATTTTGTACATTCAGTTTTATAACAGTTGATAATGAATCGCAATCATCAATTATGTGGTTATATTCCGGTATGGATGGGCTTATTAAATCAATTACCTTATCCAGATTTGAAGAAATGTTTAATTTGGTTGTTGCAGCTTTAACTGCCCCGCAATCTTCGTGACCTAAAACTAAAATGAATTTAATTTTAAATTGTATTAAACCAAATTCGATACTTGCAACAGTAATTTCGTCAACAATGTTTCCTGCTACTCTTATAACAAATAGCCTTCCCAAACTTTCGTCGAAAATAATTTCCGGCGGAACTCGTGAATCGGAACAAGTCAAAATAATCGCATAAGGGTTAGGTTCGTATGCAGTTTTTGTTCTATCACCAATAATATTTTTTTGTGATAATTCTCCTTTCACAAACCGTTTATTGCCTTCAAGAAGTTGTTTTAAGTAACAATTAGTTATCATGTAATTATTTAAATTTCGTTTTACAAATATTAAATTTAATAAGTTATTTAAAATAATGAAATAATTAAAGGATTAGTTCAAAAAAAGATTTTAAATTGCTTAAATAGGAAATGTTTGTTTGGTACAAAAATATAAAAATGTTATCTTAAACTAACAAATAACGGAGATAAATATGAAAAAAATCATGATTTCGATAATTTTAATCGTTATTGCCACAAATTTGTTTGCTCAAAAAGTAGTAACCGCAGATTTAATAGATTCATACAATGAAGGAGTTGCTCCTTTTATGCTTGAAAACAAGTGGGGATTTATTGATACGGAAGGTAACGTAATTATCGAACCAAAATATGTTTACGGATTTGATACGCCGTTTTGTAAAAACGGAACAATATTGCTTAATAATCCGGAAAAAGATGCGTGGGGTTACTTTGACAATAAAGGAAACTTAATTATCGATTTTAAGTTCTATAGCACAACCCCATTTTATGATACCTTGGCTGCATCCTATGATAACGAAGATCATCCGCATTGGAGGTTGATAAATAAAAAGGGGGAAATATTTGTTGAAGAATTTCCTAATTGGTACTCTTACACTACTTATTATATTGAAGGGAGAGCACGATTTAATAAAGATTTCAAATATGGTTATATAAACGAAAAAGGGATACCCTTAATAGAAAATAAATACGAAGACGTTAGAGATTTTTCTGAAGGTTTAGCAGCGGTTAAACTTAACGAAAAGTGGGGATTTATTGATAAAGACGGAAAAGTAATAATTGACTTCAAATTTACTAATGAACCTCAGTCCTTTAAAAACGGACGCACATTTGTTTTAGGTCAAAATTATTTATATGCTTTAATTGATAATACGGGAAAAGTAATAGTTGACCCCAAATATAAAACGGTATTTCCGTTTGATGGCGGATATGCACCGGTTAGTTATCTTAATGATAAGGGAAAAACAATCTGGGAAATAATTGATGTGAACGGTAAGTTGGTAAAACAATTTATACAAACAGGAAAAGAAAAGGATAAAATTGAATTTTATTCGAGCTTTTCAGAAGGGCTTGCAGTTGCACAGCAAGGTTACGGAGCTAATAGGGGGTATATTGATACTAAAGGAAAAATTATTATTGATTTTAATTTTTCAATGAATATAAAACCTTTTAATAGCGGTAGAGCTTATGCCGAGTATTTTGACAAAAAATCTAATAAAATGACTAAAGGTTTTATTGACAAAAAGGGAAAATTTGTAATTATTATACAAAAACAACAATTTTGATCTTTAAAACAAAAAAAGGACTGAAAACAGTCCTTTTTTTATTACGATTTATTTCTTTTCAGTCTTTTTTACTTCAGTTTTCTTTTCGGTTTTTTTACCTTGGTCTTTTTTCTCACCTACGGTAGGTTCACCCTTGTCACCACAGCAGGAATTCTGAGAAGCACAATTCTTTTTAACTTCTGTGCTGCATTCTTTTTTTACTTCTTTTTTATCTTTACCGTCCTGAGCAAAAGTTGCTGTAGTGCTAGTCAAAAACAAAGCTATTAAAGCAAACGAGAACAATTTTCTTAATGACATATTTTTCTCCTGTTATATATATTGGTTGAATTATTGACATGCAATATAATAATAGGAATCACTAAAAACAAGATAGAAGGTGTTATTTGTTGATTTTTTTATAGCGATAAATTTTTGCACTTAAAATAAAACCACGACTTACCGGTAAACCGGGGCCGTGGTTCCAACCAATACAACTAATTTATGACTAATTTATAACGGGATTTTTTAATAGAACGTCATCTATTGCTTTTATTAAATGCTGTTTAGGTAAAGCTCCTTTTGCCATTTGAGGTTTGTCATTTAGCGGAACAAACAACAAGGAAGGGATGCTTTGAATTCCGAATACGGCAGCCAATTCTTGTTCAACTTCGGTATCAACTTTATAAATTTTAATTTTGTCTTTATATTCTACCGAAAGCTCTTCCAAAATAGGGGCAACCATTTTACATGGACCGCACCAGTCTGCATAAAAATCTATTAAGCAAGGTAATTCACCTTGATATTTCCATTCGCTATTTTTCTCGTAATCAAAAACTTTGTCAAGAAAAGTGTTTTTTGTTAAATGTTCTGTCATTGGTTCTTCTCACTAATTTATTTTATTAACTATTAGTAGGATGTTCAACATCTTAAAAAGATTCACAAAAAAATCCCTTATTTTTTAAACTTTTTATTTTTATTTTTGTCTGTTCAATACTCGAGGAAATGATGAAATACTTTTTGACGATATGTTTAATAATTATTGTAGTTGGCTGTACAACAGAAACGGAAGAGAAGAACCATAAAGTGTATAAATCACTTAGCGAAAAACAGATTTATGAAAATAGTAATTCAAAATATGAGTTTGGAGCTGTTTTAATAACCAGACTTGAAGACTTAGGAGCTCCGTTATTAGATTATGAAAAAGATACCGGAGGACGTGGAATAGATGCAATTCCGTTAACAGTTCCCGAAAAAGGAATCTATACTTTTACAAAGGATTCTGACTTAAGTATCATTATGAAACTTTTTAATAAATCTACAAATACGTTTATTGATGTTTTAACTTCTGAACAACAACAAAACTCAGTATCTTTAGAAACCGGAGAATATATATTACAGTTAACTTCAGAAGTTGATTATATTGATACTGCTTCCGGATTTCAAAATGTGTTTTTATATCCGGTTTCAGGTGATATCTTTAAAAATAGGTTATCAAGATATGAATGCAGGAATGCAAATTTAGCAACCATTGATTTAACAAACTATGATTTACAAAAAGTTGATTTAAGCGGTTCTGATATTTCTTCGGCTAATCTAAGGAATATTGACTTAAAAGATGCAATTTGTGAGGGAACAAATTTTCATGCAAGCACATTATTTGCAGGGAGATTAACTTACGCAAACTTTTATAAAGCAGATTTTACTAATGCCGATTTACAATATACATTTTTTAGCTATTCTGATTGTAGAGGCGCTGCTTTTTGCAATGCAAACCATTACGGGTGGATAATAACGGGAGTTAAACGGGATAATACAACAAAGTGCTGGAATGAATAAGATGAAAGGAGATTTTTATGAAAAAAACTCTACTTGTATTAGTATTCTTTTGTTTGTTATTAACTAAGTCGTTTTCCCAAACAATCAATCTGAACAATTTTATTGAGAATGTAAAATTAGATTCTTTAACGTATTTTGTTAAGGAGCTAACAGGCATTGTTGATGTTCATGTCCAAGGTTTTTCAGGTAAAATTCTTTCCCGTCATAAAGATAATGCTGGTAATAACAAAGCTGCGGAATATATTTATCAAAAACTTAATTATTATGGACTTGATGTAACGAAACAAGTATTTAGCTCAACCGGTTGTAATATTTATGGAACTAAATTAGGGACAAAGTATCCAAATAAAAAAGTAATAATTTGTGCACATTACGATTCAATGCCTGAAGGTGCCAGATCTCCCGGAGCAGATGATAACGGTAGCGGTACATCAGCAGTTATTGAAGCAGCAAGGATTTTAGCTAATTATCAAACTCAATATACAATGGTTTTTGCATTATGGGATGAGGAAGAACAGGGTTTGGTAGGCAGTAAATATTATGCTAGTAACGCAGCAGCAAACGGTGATACAATAATTGCGGTTTTAAATATGGACATGATTTCTTGGAATCGTTCCAATTCCAATGTTATTGAATTTGATACAGAAAATTCTCTGAGCTCAGATTTTATTGTTCAAAGATTAATAGATATAAATGCTCAACTGAATCTCGGTTTTAATGTTGCAGTTCTTAACCATGGTTCTGTTTACAGTGATCATGCCTCATTTTGGGAGAAGGATTATCCGGCAGTTGAAATAATAGAAGATAGAAATGATTATAATGATTATTACCATACTATTGGTGACACGTTAGGAAACTTCAACTTACCATATTATCATAAAGCTTCACAACTTGTAATTGCTACTTTTTTGGCTTTTGCAACGGATCAATTTATTATGTTACAACACAAAAGTATAGCTTCGACAGACCAAGCTGAAAATTTAAAAACCAAAGTACAAATAAATAGTGGGTTGATATGTGAAACTCCTCTATTGTACTATCGATTAGATGAAGGAAATGGATTTGGGGAATTTCGTAAGCTTTATGGATTCAAATCAGAAAACAGCAATAATTACTTTTTCGATTTTCCTACATTACCTCTCGGATGTTTTATACAATATTACATTGCAATTCAAGATACCGGTAAAACAATAGTTTCTTCGCTACCATTAGGGGCTAAAGGATTTGATCCTCCCGGGAATCTTCCTCCGCCAAAGTATTATTCGTTTTATTATGCACCATCAACAGTTATTTTTATAGATTCTTTTGCTAATATTCAGAATTGGAATTTATCGGGAGGTTCCGGACTTACAAATGTAAAATATGTTTCAGCACCATTTTCGATAACTGATTCACCTCACGGAAATTACGGAATGAATGTTACTTCTATTTTTACAATAAAAACAGCACTAAATATTCCGGAAGCTCTTGGCATAATGCTAAGTTTTAATGCATTTTGGGATATTAAACTTGTATTTGATTATGCGATGTGCCAAATCTCTTCAAATAACGGTGTTAATTGGACACCTTTAGAAGGGAACTATACATTCCCCGGAAGCGGTATATTTCAACCCTGGCAAAAGCCTATATATGACGGAAATTCTAAAAGATGGGTAAATGAAAACATTTGTTTAAATGATTATATGGGAAAAAATATTTTATTACGATTTTATTTTCGCTCAGCACCTACGGGGAATAATGACGGATTTTACGTTGATGATTTAAAGCTTATAGCTTACGAAAAACCGACCGGTGTAGAAAATAATGAAAATACTCAATATTTAAATTTTGAACTATTTGCTAATTATCCTAATCCGTTTAATCCTGCTACAACAATTTCGTATCAAATACCGGTTGACGGTGTTGTTAATCTAAAAGTTTTTGATGTTTTAGGAAGGGAAATTATAACATTGGTGGATGAACACAAAAGCAAAGGTAAATATAATATCAATTTTGACGCTAGTAATTTAGCCAGCGGAGTTTATATTTATCAAATTAGAACAGGTGACTTTATTAAAGCAAACAAAATGATACTTGTTAAATAAAAATTTTAATATAGGTGGAAATATTTTTAAAATTAAAATAAAATGGTGAAGTTAAAAATAAACATTTTTGCATATTTTAATATAAACATGTTTAATAATTTATATATATTTCTAATCATAAATTTAATTTTAAGATCTTAAATTATTAGCAATAGTAATTATAAATCAATTTAAAAAAAATATGAAGATAGAAGAAATATTTGTATTGATTTAACAAACTATAATTTTCAAAAAGTTAAATAAAGCGAATCATAAATTTCTTCGGTTAATTTAAGGAATATTGACTTAAAAGATGCAATTTGTGGAGGATCAAATTTTTACAGCAAGTACATTATTTGCGGGCAGATCAACTTACGCAAAATTTTATAAAGCAGATTTTACAAATTCTGATAAACAATATACATTTTTAGCTATTCTGATTGTAGGGGCGCTGTTTTTTGCAACGCAAACCATTACGGGTGGATAATAATAAGGGTTAAACGGGATAATACAACAAAGTGTTGGAATGAATAATTAAATACGGAAATTTTATGAAAAAAATGTTTTTACTTTTTACTTTTTTATGTTTGCTTGTTTCTAACACATATTCACAGCAAATAAACTTAAACTCATTTATTGAAAATGTAAATCTCGATTCTTTAACTTATTTTGTAAAAGAGTTATCCGGCAAGGTTGATGTAACTGTTAACGGTTCTACAAGTAAAATTTTATCCCGCCATAAAAATAGTGCTGATAATAATAAGTCGGCTGACTATATTTATCAGAAACTTCAAAAATACAATCTTGAAGTTACTAAACAAGTTTTTAGTTCAACAGGTTATAACGTTTATGGAACAAAACTCGGAACTAAATTCCCAAATAAAAAAGTAATAATTTGTGCTCATTTTGATTCTATGCCCTCAGGAAGTAAAGCACCGGGAGCAGATGATAACGGTAACGGAACCGCTGCAGTAATTGAAGCAGCTCGAATTTTACAAGAATATAACACGCCGTTCACTATGGTTTTTGCACTATGGGATGAAGAAGAGCAAGGACTTATAGGAAGCGAATATTATGCTGCTAATGCTGCATCGGAAGGAGATACTATTATAGCAGTTATTAATATGGATATGATTGCTTGGAATAGATCCAATTCGAACAGAATTGAATTGCATACTGACAATACTCTTGAATCGAATAATATAGTAGATAAAATGGTTGAATTAAACACTCAGTTTAATTTTGGATTTAATACTGCAATTATTAACCCCGGTGCTACTTACAGCGATCATGCATCGTTTTGGGATCATAATTATCCGGCAGTTTTAGTAATCGAAGATGATAATGATTTTAATGCATATTACCATACAATCGGAGATACTTTAGGAAATTTCAATTTCTCGTATTTTCATAGAGCATCTAAACTTTCGATTGCAACTTTTTTAAGCTATGCATTAAATTTAAATATTGTATTAGAGCATAACACAATAGCTTCAACTGATCAAAATCAAGATATTAAAGCCTCCTTAAAAGTTAACAGCGGATTACCGATAGATATTCCGATTTTGTATTTCAGGACTGATGAAGGAAACGGTGCAGGAGAATTTACAAAATTATTAGGTACAAAAACCGGAGAGGACGGGAATTATAATTTTGTTTTTCCGGCTTTAACCTTAGGTAGTTTAGTAGAATATTATATAGCAGTTCAAGATTCGGCATCTACAATAATTTCCTCATTACCTTCAGGTGCAAAGGGATTTACCCCTGCAGGAAATATCCCTCCGACAAAGTTATATTCGTTCTATTGTGCCGCAGAAACCGAATTGTTCGTAGATAGTTTTAATAATGTTGATAAATGGAATTTGGCAGGAAGTTCCGGGTTATCACAAGTACAGTTTTTATCATCTCCGTATTCAATTACAGATTCACCTATAGGTAATTATACATCCAATAATACATCTTCTTTTGCAACTAAAACAAATATTAAAATACCTGAATCTTTAGGATCTATACTAACATTCAAAACTAATTGGGAAATTGAAAGCGGTTGGGATTATGCAATGTGTCAAGTATCGACAGATAACGGTACAAATTGGATTTCTTTGGAAGGGATGTATACAAAACCGGGAAGCGGCAGCTTTCAACCCAAAAATAAACCTTTGTATGACGGTAAATCTAATGGGTGGGTAAACGAAATTATTGGTTTAAATGATTATAAAGGGAAAGATGTTTTATTTAGATTCTATTTCCGTTCAGACGGTTACGAGAATTTTGACGGAATTTATGTTGACGACTTTAGAATAGTATCTTATGAAAAACCTACAGATGTTGAGGATAATAATAACTTGCAAATTTCCGGATTCGAATTATTTAATAATTACCCAAATCCGTTTAATCCGACTACAACAATAGCATATCAAATTCCGGTTGCAGGAATGGTAACGTTAAAGGTTGTTGATATATTAGGAAGAGAAGTTACTACTTTAGTAAATGAATATAAAAATATTGGAAAATATAATATAACTTTTGATGCAAGTAATTTAACAAGCGGTATATATATATATCAAATTAAAGCGGGTAATTTTACTAAAGCAAATAAAATGATACTTGTTAAATAATTTCGAGTTCTTAATTTTGAATTCTCAATGTCCTCATCCCTAATTTGGGATGAGGATTTTTTTTAGTGTAAAAATTTAAGTGATAAATGTATAGTTTTAAGGTCAAATTTATACTTTAATTTTGTGTGCTTCTCTATCATTTTTAAAGTAAAATCTTCACAGTTTTGTGGCAAATATTTTACCGAGTCACTTAATTACTTTCTAACTATTCCACTCATTTATAAAAGGTATTAGAGCAGTTATTACTCCGGAAGTATATAGTTCTGTTCTATTCATCACCCCATGGGTTAAAAATCCAATGGCGCCTAAACTTTGCTTGCTGTTTTTATGATTAAATAGTTCATCCATCACTGCACCCAATTCTTCTCCATTAAGCAATCTTTCAATAACAAAGCTTGGCAGTTGGAAAAGCGGAGAGGTACCAAATCCGAACTGATTGTTATTATTAGCTACACAAACACAGCCGTATGAAAACCAAATATTGTGCAACTTAGATATTCCTCCTTCAATTCCTACATAAAAATCAGCGAGTAGGTTATTATAATTGGAGTATTTCTTTAATTCAACGCATCTATTCTTGGCTCCTTCAAAAGTTTGTTCATTAATCGGCTGATCAGGTACGTTACTATTTGCGTTAATACCTTCAATAAGACAATTATCAAAATACTTTGAAAAAGCAATTTTAACAGATTCAATTTTAACCGGATTTTTGGAACCTACAAGTATTTTCATTTATTCCCGAACATTAACATGAAATAAAAAGGTAACTGTTTAGCCCAATCAGCTTCGTTATGGTTATCATTTGGATAGATGTTTACAAAATAATCCTTATTTAGTTTATACTGTTTTCTATCAAAAGCTTTAATCATTTCATCAACTCCCGGTTGTAAACGAATATCTATCCCTTTCCCGCCGTTGGCGATATAAACATTGATTGGTTTTTTGTTTTTTGTGTTATCGACAATTTTTACGTAATCAATCCATTCAATTTTAAATGCAGGAGAAAAACATAATGCTTTTGAGAATACTTCGTTATACTCCCAGTGGAGCTTAAAACTAATTAATCCCCCGGCAGAAGAACCCCCCGTAAAGCAATTTTCTCTATCCGGAAGCGTTCTATAATTAGCATCAATAAACGGCTTTAGTTCATTAACAATAAAATCCATATATAATTTACATGTATCGTTTCTTGCATATTCTGCTGTTCTATTTTCTGTTGAGTAAATACCAACAATTATTAACGGATAAATTTTCCCTTGTCTAATTAAACTATCCGCTGTTTCGTCCATCTGCCAATCTGTTCCGAACGATGAAGTACTTGGGTCAAATAGATTTTGACCGTCATGCATGTATAAGACCGGATATTTCTTTAATGAATCAGTGTCATAATCAGGTGGTAACCAGACTACTATATTTCTCGGAATAATTCCTTTGCCTTCAAATTGTGGATGATAACGTAATTTACCCGTAATTTGTCCTTCAAACGTGTTGTTATTGGTAGGAATAGCCCAATTATTAATAGTAAGGGAAATTATTGTATCTTTATTTACAGTTAAAAAGTTGTTTGGCGGAACATTACCGTCCTTATCCAAAGCTTCTGTTTGCCAGCTTCCGCGAGTAAATTTAAATTCAACATTTTCACCCTTGTTGAAAGTAATGGTAATTTCATGTTGAATTCCGTGATTATTAAGTTTAACCCTCATAGGATTCCAATTGCCAATTTGAGGCAGATTTCCTACGATATAAACATCGCTGCTATCAATAGTGTTTACTTTAAATGTAATATTAACTTGTTGAGCTGTTAAAAAACAGTTAAAAATGAGCGTAAGAATTAAAATATAAAATGTTTTCATAATATTCCTTATATTTACCGGATGTAAATATACTAATTTTTCTAAATTTTATGAACATTGTTTTAATAATTCCTCCGTTTACTCAAGTAAATACAACATATCCTTCGGTTACTCAACTTTCCGGATTTTTAAGGAATGAAGGTTTTAATTCGTTTTCAGTGGATTTATCTTTAAATGTTTTTTTGAACATTTACTCTAAAAAAGGATTGACCGATTTATATTCAACAATTAAAAATACAAAAACAGAAAATCCGGAATTACGACTGATTATAAATAGTTTTTATAAATATATCGAAATTATAGATATTGTTATAGAGTTTTTACAAGGTAAAAACAATGCATTAGCAAATTTATTGGTTAAAGATGGTTATATCCCGATTATTAGAAATTTCCCCGGAGAAAAAATCGATTTTAGCAGTTTTGGCAATATGGGGCTAATTGATAGAGCAAAATATTATGCTTCGTTAATGATTAACGATATATATTACGCAATAAATAATTGTATTACAAAAGATTTTGGACTAAGTCGATATGCCGAAAAAATAGCCCTTTCTCCTAAAAATTTTGATTTAATTAATAATAAACTTAAAAATACACCTAATATTATTGAAAAAATTATATTGTACGAAACGGAAAAAATAATAAAAAAATATAATCCTGATTTATTATGCTACAGTATTCCTTTCCCGGGTAATTTATATTCCGCATTATTATCCTCTAAATTTGTAAAAGAAATGAACCCGGGAATTAAAATTGCATTCGGCGGAGGGTATGTAAATACCGAACTCCGCAAGTTAAACGACATTCGTTTTTTTGATTATATTGACTATTTAACTTATGATGACGGAGAATTACCTCTTTTAAATATTGCAAAAGATATTGTTAATAATAGTACGATTAAAAAGTTTGTAAGAACATTGATAAAAGAAAACGACAAAGTAAGTTATTATGATAACGCAGAAATAAAAAATGTACTTCACAAAAATATGGCTGCACCCTGCTATGCCGGAATTGAGGTTGATAAATATGTTTCGATTCTTGAAATGTTAAATCCTATGAGTAGGCTTTGGACAGACGGATATTGGAATAAACTTGCTGTTGCGCATGGGTGTTATTGGAAAAAATGCACATTTTGTGATATTAATTTAGATTACATAAATTCTTACAGTCCAGCCGATACAAATAGACTTGTTAATATAATTAAAACGGTAAGTACTGAAACCGGTAAAAATACATTTCATTTTACCGATGAGGCAGCACCGCCAAGTAAACTAAAAGAGTTAGCAATAGAACTAATTAAAGAAAAAGCCAATATTTGTTGGTGGGGGAATATTAGATTTGATAAAGCATTTACTAAAGACTTGTGCAAATTGCTTGCGCTATCAGGCTGTATTGCCGTTAGCGGGGGGATAGAAATTGCCGAACCGAGATTGCTTGAACTGATTGAGAAGGGGGTTACTTTAGAGCAAGCTATACAAGTAACAAAGAATTTTAGAGATTCAAATATTTTAGTCCATGCATATCTAATGTATGGTTTTCCCTCTCAAACAGAACTAGAGACTATTAATAGTCTTGAATATGTAAGGCAGTTTATGAAATTTGGGTTAATTAATTCCGCATATTGGCACCGTTTCTCTTTAACGGCACACAGTCCTATTGCGCAAAATCCGGAAAAATATGGAATTAAAATTTTATCTTCCTTAAACAATCCCTTTGCAAATAACGACTTAGAATTTGTTGATTTGACGGGAATAGACCACTCAATTTTTACAGAAGGGTTGAATAAAGCTTTATATAATTATATGTATAATAACGGATTAAATATAAATATTAAAAATTGGTTTAGTTTTCCCACTCCTAAAACTACTGCAAAACCTGATTTTGTTGAAAAAGTATTAAAAACACAAAAACCGAAACAAAAGATTGACGAAAACAAAACCATTATTTGGAATGCGAGTATTCCAAAAATGACAGATGTTGGGAAGGGAAAAGTATTGTTAACAACAACCAATTTGGAAATTGAAGGGAGTTGGACACTAGATAAAAAAACTGCAAGTTTAATAATTCAAATTGCAAATGAATCGGCTTTACTAATAAACGGGAAAACACTTATCTATAAAAATTTGGTTAATTCTTTTCCCGATGATAAAAGAGATTTTTTTGACGGTAAAATATGGGAAGAAATTAAACAGAACTTTTTGCTTGTAGTTTAATGGAATTCTTTTACTTTGTGCAAAAATAAATATCGCCGCTTGCGTCTGTTAAACCCATAAGTATTCTTTCTTCTCTATTAAAAGTTTCTTCAACTTTAGCAATTGTTACTTTAAAACCGGATTCTCTTAATCTGTCGATGTAATCTAATCCGTAACACCTTACATGGTCTCTTTGACCAAATGCTTTTAATCTTTCCTCGGGATCCATAATTGAAGGGTCTTCATAAGTTTTTTCTGTAGTAATCGGTACAAGTAACATAGCCCAACCGTCACTTTTTAGTACTCTATGGAATTCTCTCATTGCTTTTTTGTCATCTTGAACATGTTCCAAAACATGGCTGCAATATACTACGTCAAAATAATTATCAGGGTACTGAATATCAGTAATATCCATCTTTACGTCAGCGCGGGGACTATATAAATCCGCAGTGATGTAATCATTTCCAAAAGCTTTCTTTAAAGGAGGGACAAAACAGCTTTCGGGAGCAACATGTAATATCATTTTGGGTTTATTGTTAAATAAATTTGTAAATTTTTGGAAATAAATCCAAACATAACGATGTCTTTCAAAAGAACCACAATTTGTACAAATGGCATCTTCTCTTTTTATCTGTTTCCCGTAGCTCAAAAATTTTCTTGAGTTTTTTTCGCAAATAGGGCAATAACGACCATTACCGGTATAGATAATCGAAAAAATAAAATTTATAATTGCTCTTGCTCTTTGCTTCGACCATTCAATAAAAAAACTGTTCATTACAGTGCCATATAAATTAATTTTTAACGTAAAACATAAAAATATATAATTTATATGCTATTATCAAGAAATAAGAAGAGAAAGAGGAAATAAAAATTTGAAACCGTAAAAATTACAGTAATAAGTTCGCGGAAAATTTAATATTTCCCCCAGTTTTAATTTCTTAAAAAAAGGGGGAAAGTAAAACGGTAGTCGTGTCTAAATTTTATTGTTTGTCGTTTTTAATATCGTCTTTTTCGTGAATTATTACTTTCTTTACATGTTTTTTAAGTTTGCCTTCTTTTTCCATTTCTTTTAATTTCTTTTCGGCTTCTTCGCCTTCATAGATCTTTTCGGTTTCATTTCCGTTTTTATCTTTTTCTATGATTATTAATTTTTTATTTCCGTCATTAATTTCGATATTCATATTTTTATAAACAATGGATGAATCGTCAATATTAAAATCGAATTTAAATTTCTTAGTATTTAGAATAGAATCCGCATCTACCCAATCTAATTTAATCATTTTCATTTTTGAAAGTGAATCACAACCAACCCAATCAAATTTGTCTCCATTTAAATAAATTACTTCATCATCATCATCGCCGGATGTAATAACGAATTTCATTTCTTTTTCTTTTTGCTTTTTAATGTTTTTAAAAACGTATTCAGCTTCCTTACCTTTGAATGTTATTGTTTCTTTATCTGTTTTAATTGTAATTTCTTTTACATCTCCTTTTAATGATTTAAGTTTTTCTTTAATTTCCTTCTTGTCTTGGCAGTATAAAGTAACGCTGACAGTTATTATCATTGCTAAAATAAGTATCTTTTTCATTTTATCTCCTAAAGTTTATTAATGATTTAACTCAAAAATAGGACATATATTTAGACGATTGAGTTAAATAGAAGTTAACAAATGTTAAAAAATGTTAAATGGAATGTAAAACTAAAGTTTTATTGTTAAATTTGAATTATGAAAGAAAAAAAATTAAAATTATTTATTAGTTTAATAGCCATTTCAACAATCGGGTTGTTGTTTGTTCAGTTTTATTGGATTTATTCTATTTTAAGACTTGAAAATGAGCGTTTAAATAAAAACTTGTCTGAAGCTATTAATAATACTGTTTTGGATATAGAGAAATACGAAACAGAAAAGCAAGTTATTAAAATTATTGCAAAAAAAACAAATGCAGATAATTTTGTTTATCATGCCAATACAATAACAAATTCCGGATATTTACATAAAGAAAAACATGAAAAAATAAATAAAAAACAAAAAACAACTGTAGATATTAAAATTGATAATAGTTTTAATTTCTCAAATAAAAACGGAAGTATGATAGTATTGAACAATGATACAATTATCAATCTAACTTCAAAAGGGAAACAAATCGACTCAATAATAAATAAGAAGAAAAAGATAATAGATAAGGTATTCGAAAATGTTTTTGTTTTTGACTTTAATCTAAAATTTGAAGATAGAATTCCGTTCAAAACCGTTGACTCTTTAATTAAGGCAAATCTAAATAAGAAGGGAATAAGTAACGAATATTGTTTTGGAATTATTAACAATCCGTCAGATTCAGTTGTTTATAAAACTAAAAATTGTGATAAAAATGAGTTAATTAATGCTAAATATAAACTTCCGGTGTTTCAAAATCCGTTTGATAAAAATACTAATTATTTAAGTGTTTTTGTAAAAGATGATTATTTGTATTTTATTAAAAAAATCGGTTTAATACTATTATTCTCAGTATTGTTTTTAACCCTAAACATTTATGTGTTTTATAAAACAATAAAATCCTATTTTTTACAAAAGAAAATAAGCGAGTTAAAAACTGATCTAATTAACAACGTAACTCATGAATTTAAAACCCCTATTGCTTCCATAGGGCTTGCGGGAGAAATGATTAAGTCTTTTAATATAAATGAACAAGCTAAATATTTAGATATAATTGCTCAAGAAAACGATAGATTAAAGGGAATGGTAGAAAGTTTGCTTAACGGTGCCAAGTTAGAACACGGTGGTTTTAAAATATCGGTTGAAAGAACGAATGTTGTTTTGGAAATAAATAAAATAATTGAAAAATACAGAGTGTTGGCTGAGCAAATTGGCGGAAAAATTAGCGTTGAATATTCGGACGATCTTATAAGTATTAATACAGATTTGTTTTGTTTAAGTAATATAATTAACAATCTTGTAGATAATTCAATTAAGTACTGTTCGGTAACTCCGGAAATAAAGATAGCAGTATTTGATAGTGATCGGGAAATTAAAATAACTATTCAAGATAATGGTTATGGTATCGAAAAAAAGTATTTAAAAGAAATCTTTGAACCATTCTTTAGAGTTCCGACCGGAAATATTTATAAAGGGAAAGGGTATGGTTTGGGATTAAGTTATGTTAAAAAATCGGTTGAAGCATTAGGCGGAAAAATATCGGTTGAAAGTGAATTAAGGAAAGGAACATGTTTTACTATTATTTTACCTAAATTATGAAAACAAAAATTTTATTGGCAGAAGATGATATTAATTTAGGGTTTTTGATTAAAGAAATACTCGAGAAAAACGGGTTTGAAGTTGTTTTGCAAAGTAACGGGGCTTATGCATGGAACTCATTTATTAATAGCTGCTTTGATTTGTGTATTTTTGATATAATGATGCCTGTGGAAGACGGATTTTCGTTAGCCAAAAAGGTGAGAAAGGCTAATTTAAATATTCCGATAATATTTTTAACCGCAAAATCGTTGCAAGAAGATAAAATTGAAGGATTTAAAATCGGAGCAGATGATTATGTTACTAAACCGTTTAATACTGAAGAATTACTGCTTCGTATAAATGCTATTTTAAAACGAACCGGTATTTTAGAAAATAAACCGGAAATTTCTAAAATGAAAATCGGAGAGTTTGATTTTGATTATAATAATAGAATATTATCAATTAATGAAATTAAAAATAGGTTAACTACTAAAGAAGCAGAATTATTAAAATTTTTATATTTGCATAAAAACGAAGTTGTGGAGCGGAATATACTTTTACAAGTAATTTGGAATGACGATAGTTATTTTGCAAGCCGAAGTTTGGATGTTTACATAAATAAACTGAGAAAGATATTAAACCAAGATAAAAATGTAGAGATTATTACTATGCATGGGTTGGGATTAAAGCTTGTTTTAAATTAGTGGCAAATTTTGTTTTATTTTTTATATTTTTAATTTATATTTAAATTTAAACTTAGTAAAACAAAAAATGATGAATTTTGGAACAGTTTAGTATTTTTTACTTTTTTATCGCATTAATAGTCGGATTCGGACTATTAAGCATTTCATTTTTTGTATTTATTAAGCAGAATAAAAGCGAGTTGTTAAAAAAGTTTTTATACTTCTATAGCACATTTTCAACTCTTTCTTTTCTTAATCTTTTTTCGGATTACTATAAATTTAATATTATTGAAAGGAATAAAGACCTTTATACATTTTTACGATATCTTGAAAATCCGGTTTTTTTGCTGTTAGTAATGTATACGGTTACAATATTTATTCATGAATTTGTTACGGTTGAAAATAAAGATAAAAGAAATAAAACAATCGGAATAATAACCATAGCGGTATTAATAATTAACTACTCCATTAGTTTATTTCCTAAAGTTTTTACTTCCGATATCTCTCGTATTTTAATTAAGGATATAGTATTTGTAATTGTTTTATTTTATAATTTTTATCTGTTAATACTAAGTTACAAAAAAGAAACAAACAATTCTGTTAAATCTAAGTTGTTCTATTTATTAGTAATTTTAGCAATTTCGCTTCCATGTGTTGTTTCGGATACGTTTTTTTTAGAAATAGTCGGTTTTAAAATGTTTCCGATTGTGTACATACTTTTAGGAGGATATTTTGTTTACTATTTATTAAGCAAAAATGCAAACAGCCTTATAAATGAGGACAAGGAGATTAAAGTAATACATACTTTACAACACAAATATTCATTAACCGAAAGAGAAATAGAAGTGGCTTTATTGGTAATTAAAGGAGATAGTTATAAAGAAATTGCCGAAAAGCTGTTTATTTCAATTAATACCGTAAAATCACACTTACAAAACATTTACCAAAAAACAGATTCGGCAAATAAGATGCAATTAGTTAATAAATTGACTAAATAAGGGCATTTTAATCACCTCATACTTTTGTATTAGTACAAAAAATCAATTAAAAACGTAGTTTTGGGCTATTTTTTGTTAATTCTACAAAACTTAATTTTGCTAAAAAAATAAAGGATTGTATGAACTATAAAATAATAGCTATAACGCTAAGTATCTTTTTATTCGTTTCTTGTGTTAACGAGCCGGAAAGTTTTATTAAATTTGACGGTCCAACAATGACAGTAGTTAAACCAAACGGTTTAATTTATGTTGCTGACGGATATTATAATTCAAGAATCGTAGTATTCGATTCGGAAGGGAATTATATTAAATCATTCGGTTCAAAAGGATATGATAAAGGGGAGTTTCAAAATCCTCACGGTATCTTATTAGATTCGGCAGATAATTTGTGGATTGCGGATAGAGATAACGGTAGAATTCAGATTTTTGATAATAAAGACAATTATATTAAAGAGATTTATGGTAAAAACTTGGGACGTCCTTGGAGTTTAGCTATAACCGAAGACGAAATAATTTATTCATTAGACGGAGGAAATCAGGGAGAAAACACACATGCAGGGATATCAATATTAAATAAATCCGGAGAAATGATTTTGTACGATGATCTATTTGGTGATAGTATAGGAAAAATAAATTGGGGACACTCGATCTCCGTTAACGAAGACGGAACTAGTTGTTATATTGTCGATATTAAACAAAATTATGTATGCAAATTAGATAAAATTATATCCAATGAAAATAAAAGTTTTACATTTATTCCGGATTTTAATTGGATCTCCGAAGTTAAAAAATATGTTTCAAAACCTATTAGTGTAGCCTTTAGTGGTAATGAGTTATTTGTAGGTGAAGATACTCCCAATGCGTCTATTAAGGTATTTAACGCTTTAACCGGGGCATTTAATCGTGAAATTTTACATGGAGTTTTTAAAAATCCCCATTCAATATTTGTTGATAAAAACAACTACCTATGGATTACGGATGTAGATGATAATAAAGTCCATAAGGTTAACAAAGACGGAAAAGTTCTTCTAACTATTGAAGGGGATAAATAATATGTATAAAAAAATTGGTGTTTTAATTTTCTTGGTGTTCGCTACCGTTATAAATATGTATGCTCAAAACAATTTAGAAATTAAGGGGAATATAACTTTTAGCACAGCTCCATCTTCTGCTAATCTTAACTCATTTACTTTTAGTCCTTTGGTTGAAATAGGATATAAATTACATGATGAATATTATTTTGCTATAAAATTTGGTGCAACTTATACAAAATTAGAGCGTTTGGGATATAACACTGAATCTAGAACCGATTTGTCTAATCCTATTGTTATTGTTGGTTATTTAGATAACAAAGTGACTAAATTTAGCACAATAGACATGTTGCTAAATTTGGGTATTCCTTTGGCAACATTCCCCGGTAATATTTCAAAAAACAGATTGAGTGAATTTAATTATAACAATGCGAATAATATGTACGGTTGGAAAGAATCTTTAAGTTGGTTTATGAATGTAGTTCCAATCTCATTTACTTTGGTAAATAAAAACGAAATAAGTGAAAAACTGGGAATTCATATCCTTATCAATCCTATCTATATGATAAGTATTAATAGCAGACCTGATAGGCAAGCTATTAATGCTAATTTAAATATTTATTATAAATTAAATGATATCAGTTTTAATATCGGAACAAATTATTTTTATTCCGTTCAATCAATAGAAAATGATGATAAAGACAAGAATATAATATACATAGGTAATTCTGTAAAACTAGAAGATTATACACTCGGAGCAGAAATTAACCTAAACTTAAATTCTCCTAAGGGGGCTTTTACAAAAAATAAAATATACTATTACGGAATAATGCTAAAAATAAATAAAAACTTGAATTTGTAATATTGGGAATAGTCCGAAATTAGAGGGAATAATAATTAAAATTCAAGAAATTTTATTATATTTAAAGTTTATGTAAAAATTAATAGAGATATTTTATGCACAGCTTTAAAGAAATTCCGAAAGCATACAATCCCAAAGAAGTTGAAGATAAGTGGTATAAATATTGGGAAGAAAAAAGACTTTTTCATTCAGAACCTGACCCTAATAAAAAACCATATACAATTGTAATTCCACCTCCAAATATTACAGGGATTTTACACCTTGGGCATGTATTAAATAATTCGATACAAGATATTTACATAAGATATAAAAGGATGTTAGGCTTTAATGCTTGCTGGGTTCCCGGAACTGACCATGCATCTATAGCTACCGAAGCAAAAGTTGTTCAACATTTAAAGGCGCAAGGTATTGAGAAGAAAGATATTAGCCGAGAAGAGTTTTTAGGTCATTGTCGTGATTGGCAAAAAAAATACGGCGGTATTATTATTCAACAATTAAAAAAACTTGGCGTTAGCTGTGATTGGGAACGCGAACGTTTTACAATGGATGATCATTACTATACAAAAGTGGTAGAAGCTTTTGTCGATTTATATAAAAAAGGATATATCTTTAAAGGGCACAGAATGGTAAACTGGTGTCCGGTAACTAAATCGGCAATATCTGATGAAGAAGTGATGTTTCAAAATGTAAACGGCAAATTATGGCATTTTAAATATCCTGTAAAAGATAGTAACGAGTTTGTTGTTGTAGCTACTACACGTCCGGAAACTATGCTAGGTGATACCGGAGTTGCAGTAAATCCGGAAGATGAACGTTATGCTCATTTAATAGGTAAATTTGTTGTTTTACCGATAGTCGGACGCGAAATACCTATTTTTGCAGATAGTTATGTTGATAAGGAATTTGGAACGGGTGTTGTTAAGGTTACACCTGCACATGATGTTAACGATTATGAAATGGGGTTACGTCATAAACTTGAAATAGTTAATATTTTTACCCCCGAAGCCAAAACAAATGAAAATGTACCCGATGAATTTAAACATTTAGATAGATATGAAGCTCGCGAAAAAGTAGTTAAAAAATTGGACGAGCTTGGTTTATTAGTAAAAATTGAAGATTATAATAACAAAGTTGGTTACAGTCAGCGCGGAAATGTTCCTATTGAGCCTTATTTAAGCGAACAATGGTTTATGCGTATGGATGAACTTGCAAAACCTGCACTTGATGTAGTTATGCAAGGTAAAGTTAAATTACATCCTGAACACTGGATTAAGACTTATGAACATTGGATGACAGGAATAAAAGACTGGTGCATTTCAAGGCAGCTATATTGGGGTCATAGAATACCTGTTTGGTATAATAAAGAAACAGGAGAACTGTATTGCGAAACAACACCTCCTACTGATTTAGAAAATTGGGAACAAGAAAACGATGTTTTGGATACTTGGGCAAGTAGTTGGTTATGGGCTCAAGATGTGTTTACTACCAAAGAAGAACAATCTTATTATTATCCGACTGATTTATTGGTACCCGGTCCGGATATTATCTTTTTCTGGGTTGCCAGAATGATTATTGCCGGTATGGAATTTATGAATGATATTCCTTTTAAGGATGTATATTTTACAAGCATTATTCGTGATGATAAAGGACGTAAGATGAGTAAATCTCTTGGTAACAGTCCTGATCCGTTGGATGTTATTAACGATTACGGTGCAGATGCCTTACGCTTTACGATTAACTACATTGCTCCTTTAGGTCAAGATGTATTATTCAGCGTGGATAAATGCGATATCGGTAGAAATTTTGCAAATAAAATTTGGAATGCCGGACGTTATTTATTAATGAACGCACAAAATACGGATATTGACGATTCTTTAATGCAAAAACATATGGATTTTTCGGATAGATGGATTTTATCTAAACTTCAAAAAACAATTAAAGACGTAAATAATGCTTTAGATAAGTTTGAAATTAACAATGCTTCAAAAATCATTTATTCCTTTATTTGGAATGATTTCTGTGATTGGTTTATCGAAATTTCGAAACCAAGATTATATTCAAAAGATAAAGAAGTTGCAAGTGCAGTATTAACCCGCGCTTTATGGATA
>JAEXOD010000006.1 GCA_023447335.1 Bacteroidota bacterium | reverse complement strand
ATGAAATAGTAAAAGTTTATCCTGCAAATCATGTAAAATCCTGAAAATCCTGGTTCTTAAGTACATTGTATTAATAGCGGATGAAAGGAATTGCTAGCGTTTTATTCATTTCCAGGAAATTCGTTTTTACATTCGAACCAGGATTTATAGGATAAAAAAGGATTAACAGGAAAAACCACTTTATCACTATTGCCACTAATATCTGATTTTTCTTTGGAACCAGGATTAACAGGACAAAAGAAGGATTAACAGGAAAAAACCAATGAAATAGTAAAAGTTTATCCTGCAAATCATGTAAAATCCTGAAAATCCTGGTTCTTAAGTACATTGTATTAATAGCGGATGAAAGGAATTGCTAGCGTTTTATTCTTTTCCAGGAAATTCGTTTTTACATTTGAACCAGGATTTGTAGGATGAAAAAGAATTAACAGGAAAAAACCACTTTATCACTATTGCCACTAAAATCTGATTTTTCTTTCGAATCAGGATTTACAGGATAAAAAACGGATTAACAGGAAAAACCACTTTATCACTATTGCCACTAAAATCTGATTTCTCTTTTGAACCAGGATTTACAGGATAAAAAAGGATTAACAGGAAAAAACCGATGTAAAAGTGAAAGACCATCCTGAAAATCCTGTAAAATCCTGAAAATCCCGGTTCTTAAGTACCTTGTATTTATAAGAGCAAAAGGGATTTGCCAGAGAAACTAATACTTCATAATAAGTTATCCTGAAAATTAGAATAAAACTGAAATAAATTAACTATTAATTTGATGTAAGTCACAATTTATTAGTAAAAATTGATTTTGGTTAATTAACACTTAAAACACTTTTGATATTATTTTAATAATCTTTATATTATAATTATTGATTATATAACATGGATGATTATGAAAAGGAGAATTAATAATATCTGGAATATATTAATAGTTCTTGTTTTGTTTTTTAGCGATTTTTATTCACAGGAAATTAAAAATCTATCTTTTGATAAAGTATTAGCCGAAAATAGTTTACCTAGTACATCGGTAGATGCCTTTTTTAAAGATTCACAGGGGTTATTGTGGATTGGGACTGAAAACGGTTTATGTTTTTTTGACGGGTATAAGTTTCACACTTTTCAAAATGAACCAAATAACAATAATTCGATTTCTGATAACTGGGTTTTATCGATTAATGAGGATAAAGAAGGAATTATTTGGATTGGCACTCATAGCGGCGGAATAAATAAGTACGATAAGAAAAGCGGTAAATTTTTTAATTATAAAATCGAAGAAAATTCGATATCAAATTTAAAGAATAATAGGGTTTGGACAATTTTTGTTGATAATGACGGTTCTTTATACTATGGTAGTTCGGGAGGATTTAATGTTTATGATAAACGAGCTGATAAATTTATAAATTATAATAATTCTGCAGCCGATAGTCTTAGTTTATCAAATGATGCGGTTAACAAAATATATAAAGATAGCAAAAATAATATATGGGTTTGTACGTTTGGCGGGGGACTAAATAAGTTAATAAGAACCGAGAATAGTTTTAAATTTGAAAATTATACCAAATTCACAAATTTAAAATTTGTTTCTAGTTCAAGAATTAAAACAATTGCAGAAGATAAAAACGGAATTCTTTGGCTAGGCACCTTTAGTGACGGTTTAATTCGGTTTGATTATAAAAATAAGACAGAGATAATATATAATACTAAAAACGGACTATTCCCTGATGATAGAATTAATAGCATAATTATCAATAAAGATGGAAATCTATTAATAGGAACAAATAAAAAAGGATTAATATTTATTAATAGCACAAATCTTAATAAATCTGTTAATAATATGGCTTATGAACAATATTATTATCAAAAAGAAAAAAACTACGGGATTAACGATAATACAATAATTAGTTTATATGAAGACTATAGCGGTATAATTTGGATTGGAAGTAATAGGGGTATAAATAGAGTAAATAATACAAGAGGGAAGTTTAAACTATTTAGAAATAATCCTGATGATCCTTTTTCCATAAGTGAAGATATAATAAAATCGCTTTATCAAGATTCAAAAGGGAATTTTTGGGTTGGTACTTATCACGAAGGATTGAATAAATTAGACTTGAATACAGGTAAATCAACAGTTTATAAAAGTAATCCGAATAATCCGAATTCACTAAGTAATAATAGCATTTGGGTAATAAAAGATGACGGAGTGGGAAATCTTTGGGTGGGAACATCTTATGGATTGAATAAAATTAATTTGTCAAATAATAAGGTTGAAGTTTTTCACAAAGAACCTACTAATTCTAACTCTTTAGTCCATAATAACATTTCGACACTGAGATTCATCGGAGACGGATATTTATGGGTAGGAACCTGGGGAGGCGGTATAAGTATTTTTGACCTAAGAGCCAACAAATTTATAAATTACTCCTACGATAAAAATAATCCTTCATCAATCGGTAACGATCAAATTAAATTTATTTTCGAAGATAGTGAACAGAATATTTGGATAGGAACATTAGGCGGCGGACTAAATAGAGTTGAACGTAAAAGCATTAGACAAATAGAAAACTTGAAGTTTATTCGATATAATAATGATGAAAATGATTATGAATCAATAAGTAGTAATAGTATTACTTCAATATACGAAGATAACAATAAAAACTTATATGTTGGAACTTTTGGAGGCGGTCTTAACAAGTTTAATATTAACGAATTAAATAATAATAAATTAAGATGCGAGAAATATTTTATTGATGACGGATTACCCGGGAATACTGTTTATGCAATTACAGGTGATGATAAGGGTTATATTTGGTTATCTACAAATAACGGAATAAGTAGATTTGATCCAAATAATAAGATATTTACCAACTTTAATAAAAACGACGGTTTGCAAGGGGATGATTTTGAACAAAGTGTTGCAAAATTAAAAAACGGAAATATTGCTTTCGGTGGTTATGACGGATTTAATATCTTCAATCCGTCAGATTTTGTTGTATCAAAATATCAGGTTCCGATTATTCTGACATCTTTAAAGATCGGAGATGAAAAAGAAGTAAACGCAAAAGATTTGTTATTTATAAATGATATTACACTACTACCCGGGCAAAGAACTCTAAAAATTGAATTCGCTGCTCTTGATTTTACTGATGCCTCAAAAGTTAATTATCAATATAAGCTTGAAGGATTTGATAAGGAGTGGCAGAAATCCGGTGTAAAACGTTTTGCGGTTTACACAAATTTAGATTATGGTGATTACACTCTAAAAATTAAAGCAACTAACAGTAATGGTGTTTGGAACGAAAAGTTTTTCAGTATAAAAGTTGTAGTAAAACCACCCTTTTACTTATCAGGGGTTGCATTAACTTTATATGTTATAGTTTTAGGCTTTATTATTTTGTTAATAATTTTTAAAAGATTAAAACATCAAAATAAAAATACTGAAAGTTTTATTGAAGTGAAAAAGGAAATACTACCTGAAGATAATGAAAAAGAAATAAATGATCTGTTATTTGCCATAAGTGACTCGATTAACAGAGTTGAAGATTTGCAAAGCTTTATTACTCAAAACGGAGAAACTTTACTTAAATATTTTGGCAGTTATTTAGTTGTTGGTGCCCTATATAATAATTTTGAAAATAAAATAGAACCGATATTTTATAAAACAAGTATTGATGAAAATAACAATCCAATAATTGCAGAACGAGCTTTTACACTTTGTGCATTTGAAGAAGCTGTTAAAATGAATCAGTCATGCTTTCATGATTTAGAACAAATTAAATTTATAACGATAGCAAATAATTTAACCGAAGACCCAAAAACACTATCAGAATTTTATACAATTCTGTTAAAAAATAGTAAAGGGAAAATAATGGGAATGCTTGGCTTTGCACAAAATAACGGATTACTTAAAAACAAATTAGACAAAAGCCAATTTGAAATATTTGTTCTTCCGCAATTAAGCAGAGCAATGGAAATAAAACAATCTGATGATGTTAGAAAGAAATACGAATTTATCGTAAATGCCTCCGGTTCTTTTATGACTTTAATAAATGCGTCATATGTTTATGAAGCTGCCAATAATGCTTTTATTAATTCTCACAAATTGAAACGTGAAGAGGTAATAGGAAAAAGCATTTCTGATATTTGGGGTAAAAAAGATTTTGAAACAAAAATTCAAAATTATTTTGATAAAGCTTTACAAGGGGAAACAATTAATTACCAAGCTTGGCTGGAAACTAAAAAAACAGGTTTATTATGTTACGATATTACATATTATCCATATTTGAATGAGGTAGGAGAATATACACACGTAGTAGTTGTTTCAAAAGACATAACTTCTTTAGTAAAAGCAGAAGAAACGGTAAGAAAATTAAACCTTGCGATTGAACAAACAGATGAAGTAATATTTATGACCGATATAGAAGGAATTATTACTTATGTGAATCCTGCTTTTGAAAAAATTTACGGATTTAAAAAAGAGGAAGTTGTAGGAAATCGTCCATCCATTCTTAAATCAGGATTGTTTGAAGATGAAGAGTATATTAAAATGTGGGCGAATTTAGTTTCAGGTAAACCGTTTAGAGCAGAAATGCTTAATAGATTAAAAAACGGAGAATTTATTGAAATTGAAAATTCTGTAAGCCCGTTTTTTGATTCTTATAATAATGTTTTGGGATTTATTGCCGTACAAAGAGATATTTCTGAAAGGAAAAAGGTTGAAAAAGCGTTAAAAGATGCAAAAGATTTAGCCGAAAGAAGTGATAGACTTAAAGGAGAATTTTTAGCCCAACTTTCGCATGAAATTAGAACGCCTCTAAATTCAGTAATAAATTCTATTCAATTTATCAAGGAAGACCTTAGTGAATATATTAACGAAGATTCCGAGATGTTGTTCGATAGCATAACGATTTCAGCAAAACGGATTATTAGGACAGTTCATATGATTGTAAATATGAGCGAACTTCAGACAGGTAATTATGAATATGTTCAGAAGTATGTGGATATTGGCGAACTTTCTGAAAAAACAGCAGAAAGTTATAAAAATTACGCAATGGAAAAAGAATTGGAATTTATTTTTACCAATCACTTGGATTCTTCAAGGATATTTTGTGACGAGTTTTCGGTTGAACAAATAATTACTCAATTATTAGATAATGCCGTAAAATTTACTGACAAAGGAACAATAGAATTTACAATTGATAAGAACAAACATAACGAATTAATATTGAAAGTTAGAGATACCGGAATAGGAATATCTGAGGAATATTTGCCGAAAATGTATCAAGCATTTTCTCAAGAACAACAAGGTTATACAAGAAAATATGACGGTAACGGGTTAGGATTGGCATTAGTTAAAAAGTACTGTGAAATTAACAATGCAGAGATATTCTGTTCAAGCCAAAAAGAGTTAGGAACTGAATTTATGGTTGTGTTTAACAATTCAAAAGTATAATATTGAATTAGGATGTTTTTATCTTTATTATTTGGATATTTTTTTTTATTTTGTAATATTAATTATTTTACGAGGAATAATTGGAAGATAAATATTACGGAAATCAAAAGCAAAACCAACAACAAAGAGAACAGTTAAAGTATAAAGAACAAGAACAACAGTTACAGCCGCAAACCAAAAAATACCAAGCATTTCAGTCAACAAGTAGTGCGTGCAAAAGCTGCGGGTATGAAAACGAACTCGGTTCAAAATTTTGTGCTGAGTGCGGTGCAAATTTATTAAGTGTTTTAGCATGTCCAAATTGTGGAAGTAATGTTTCGCCTGAAGCCGATATTTGTGAAGTCTGCGGAACTTGGTTGCTTGAAGGTAAATGCTGTTTTTGTTATGCCGAATTATCCGGTAATGAAAAATTTTGCCCGGAGTGTGGTAACCCGACAGAGGGAATAATATGCCCAAATTGTAATACACACAACATCTTCGATTTTTGCAAACATTGTAATACTCCGTTAACCGAAGCTGCCCATGAAGAATTAAAAAAAATAAACGAGAATCCATATTTTCAAAGTCTGATGAAACTTGGTGAGGAACTTGATTATCTTTCTAAAGATGATATAAATGAAGCCGAACTACAAAAGCAGATAATTGAAGCTGAAAGACAAATTGCAATTGAAAAACAAAAGTTTGAAGAAGCTCAAAAAAAAGAAGAGCAAATTCAGATGATGATGAGGCTGGAACAGTATTCAAATAAAGCTACCCAAAGTAAAAGACAAGAAGAAAATAAAAAACCCGCAGAACCTCCAAAGCAATTTATTTCGGAGGCTCATTTAAAAACTATTGAAAGGGCAAAACAAACCTTACAAAATGCCGAACAGCGTAAAAATGATAGAATTAATAAAGAAAGACAATTACAACAAGAATTTAATAAAATGGCTCAATTAACTTTTGAGACATCCCAAGAAGCAAGACGATTTTTTAATGCAACAAAACCAAGGCTATACCCTGCAAAACCGAAATACTGGGTTTGTAATTATGCTAATTACCAACATCCCGACGGACCTGCCGGTTGTGCAGAACCAAAGTTAGGCGGTTATTGGATTTATGATTGATAAATATTTATTATAATAGAGGTTAAAATGGATGATAAAACCGTAAGAGGCGATAGTAATTTTATTCCGTCTGAAATGAATAATGATTCTACTGTAAGGGGAGATAATCAAATAATATCTTCGGGCTTTAATACTCCAAATGTTAATGCTGCTGCAAATGATTCTACTGTGAGATTTGATGATGATGGTTATTCTGATTATATAGGAAGCGGAATGGGAGCTCCTTCTCAAACACCGCAGGGCGTTTATCTGTTAAATAATAAACAATATAAGTTCATTAAAACTATTTCGGTAACTACCGGAGAAGCCGATATAATTTTGGTTGAAGGAGAAGTAGGTAAAGCTGTCCTAAAAATTTATAGAGATAGAAATAAGCCAAAATTAGAATTAATTGAACATTTACGAGCAATTAAACATGATGACATTATTAGAGTTTATGACTATGGTTTTATTCCGGATCAGTTTGGCGAAAAGTTTTTTGAGTTAATGGAATTTGCCGAAGGGGGTTCCGTATTAGATTGTGCTCCGATAAATGATGAAAAAAAGATTAAACAGATTCTTAAAGAAACTATTAATGCCTTTAAATTTTTACATGAAAAAGGGATTGTACATTGCGATATAAAACCCGAAAATTTATATTATAGAAATAAAAATCATACTGATGTTGTTATAGCGGATTTTGGCATTTCTTCCATAATGGATACTAGAGTAAAACATCATATTACAACTAGAAAAGGGAGCGATTTTTATATTGCACCGGAAGGAAGACAGTTAGCTTCTTTACGCAGTAATAATGTAAAGATTTCCGGTGCAGTCGATTACTACTCGTTAGGCGTAACTTTATTAGTCGCTTGGATGGGGAAAGCAGAGTTTGAAAATAAAATTATGGAGATAGCCGGAATTCCAAACAAAAATGACTATGAAAAATTATTTATTGCATGGAATGACTTAAAAGAAAAAGGAGCAATTCCTTTTCCTGATGATATGCCGGAAAGAGTAAAAAACCTTATACGCGGTTTAATGGTGTTAACCGAAGATAAAAGATGGGGTTATGACGAATGCTCACGTTGGATAAAAGGCGAAGATGTACCTGTTCATAAAGATGTTATCTATAGTGATTACGAACCGTTTGCATTTGATGACGATAAAATCGCCTACACGCCGGAACAACTTGCCGAATTTATGCAGCAAGATTTAAAGATGGCTGAAAAATATTTATTCAGGGGCAAAATTAAAAATTGGTTGGAAAAAGCAAAAAACGTTAAACTTGCAACAATTATTGATGATATAGCCGAAGAACAGTATAGTG
>JAEXOD010000214.1 GCA_023447335.1 Bacteroidota bacterium | reverse complement strand
AATCTTCATTGTGATATAATATTTGGATTTTTCCTATAAGAAACAGAAATAGAATTAAGTAATGATGTAATGCATCAATTCTTATAAACTCTAAGCAAGTAGTTTTATTAGTACAAAAAAGCTTGTGCTAATGAGATAATATATGATGTACAGGGCGTACACGCTGTTTAATTATGTCGTACACGCTGTACACCTCGTACACTTTGCTTAAGGGGGACGCCACAAATTTAGCCCCCCAAAATTTTATATGCGAGATAGGGGGGTACCTAAAAAAAGGGGGTACCCTGGCTTTTGGGTACTTGGTAGGGTCCCGTTTTAGGGGGGTAGGTCGCGTAAAAGTCGCCATGATGAGTTTGCCTAAAAAGCTGCAATTGTACACTTTTTTTTGAGATAAAAATAGCTGCAACTTATTATTTAAATAGAGTTACAGCTATTGTTTTTTTTCTATCTAACTACTTTCGAGCAACATTTTTTTTATGATGTCCTATGGACAGAGGTAGGTTCCAGTTTATATCAGGAGATATTTCTCCTCCTCTTTTTTCCCCCACCGACACGAAAAGTGCCTGTAGTGCCTGTCCAAAAACATAAAACTATCTATACACTTATTTTGCTTGTTTTTAGGCTGTTTTATGCTGTTTTTATCTATTTTTTAATTCTGTGGCAATTTTATCAAAATCAACAGGCACAACAGGCACTTTTTTCGCTTATTTTCGCGTAGTGTGGCTTTCATGTGCCTGTCGGTGCCTGTCCTAAATTGACGAACAGGCACTTTTTGTGGGTAATAATTTACGGAATTCACTGTCCAATTTATATTTTGTAGTAACTGTAGTAGGTGTAGTAACTGTAGTAACCTACTTTCTATAAAGGCATATTGTATATATATTTTGTATACTACTCCCTGCCTGTCTCTTATACTGATATACTATATTTGTATGTTTTTATAATATTTAGTTACTACTTACTACAATTACTGTAACTTCTTATAATAAAACAAGTTACGTGTAGTAACTTGCTTTTTGCTTACTTACTACAGGTTACTACAGGTTACTACAGGCTACTACGAAAGTCATTTTTCCCCACCTCCCATTTATATACAGGTGATTTATTATCGTTTCTAACGCTTATTCTTTTATATTTCAGTCTTGCCATAACCTTTCCAATTGTTGAAATCGCTGAGTTGGTAATTCTATAAGTTAAAGTATCTTTCATCCCATATGAAACTGAAGAATTCCCCGCGAGCATTTCTGCGATTTCAGTTGAGGTTAGTAAAAGTCTATTACTTTCAGTCGGAGGACAAAAAAGTTCGTTTATTTTGTCTTCTTCATAGCTTCTGGTTCTGAATTGCTCATTGTTTGTATTTATCTCAACTATTTCTTCTCCTGTAAAGTAGTATTTATCACCATTCTTAAATAAAGCATACGCTTGTGAATAAACTTTATCCATATCAATGTTATGCTGATAATCTACATCCACAACTGAAAAAGTCAGAAAACGTCTTGTTCCTGCCATATCCGATAAAAATTCAACCGTATCTATGCTTCCGACAAAACTAGCTCTTCTTGGATAAGTTTTCCCTTTACGCATATATGGTTCTCTTAAAGAAACTTGAGTAAGTGAAAAAAGTGATTTTAGATAGCCAATCTCGTCTTTCTTCAATGATCCTAATTCATCTAAATTTATAATTAGCTTATTTGCAATAAGAATCTTTGAATCTTTGTCATCCTCAATCGAGCCAATGTATAAATAATGATTTGGGTTTAGCGATTTAGGGAATAGCTTATTAAACCACTTCGTCTTTCCAATCCCTTGTGCACCATAAAAAATCAATGCCGTCTCATTGGTTTTATCAGTTTCCAAAGCACAAGCTACCAACCCAATTAACCAGCGCTTCAAACACATTTCCCAAAAATCTCTTTTCCCATTATCTTGTAATTTTACAGTTTCACTTAATATTTTTATGTAGTCTGTTTTTTTATCCCACTCAGACAAATTTTCAAAATACGACTTAAACGGATCATAATTCCTAACAAAATCCGAAGTTAATAGAGTATTTAATTTATCGTTGGAATAGCTTAAATCTGCATGCTGCAATTCTCTGGATAGGCTTGCAAATTCTCCGTCCTCAATAATTTTGTAATTATTTTTATCTTTTTGGGAGTATTCTATTTTCCCAAGCACTTCGTTATTTCTGAAATCATAACAATTGGTTAAATAAGCTTCCACTTGTGCAATTGTTGTTAAAATTTGTTTCTCGGTTTTACCAAATCCCATTCGTTCAAAATCTTTTACAGCTTTCATAAAATTTTCTTTACCGTTTCCATATTTTAACAAAGCATATACAGAAGCCGGTTTATATGATTTTTCAGTTTCAAATAATTCGGCGTTCGTTGAAAACACTCTAAAACTGTTACCCCGTAAACTTGCCGAAACACCTGAATCCTTACCCGGTCGCAGCCAAAATTCTTCTTTATTATTTCCGCCATTCTGTTTCCAGCCCGCTTGTATTAGAAGTTTTTTTATTTCTTCAATAGCTCTTTCCGATTCATTGTATTTACTCCAAGGAGAGTCGGGTTTTGTATTTTTTAACTCAATGGGTGGCTTATAGTTTTGTTCTCGTTCATCATAAGACCTGGCAAGACTTAATAATATTTCTCTTTCATTTTCAGATATAGTCGGTATATCACTAAAATCTTTATGAGTTAAATTATATCCGAAGGTGGGGGCACATAACGCGTATCCTCCTTCTCCTCTGGTTTCAAAAACTGCCTCATATTTATCTTCTTTTTTCATTAATGCCAATTTTTGATTACCTTCAATTTTGTTACATCGATAAAAAATGTGGTAACCTCCGCTCGGCGTTTCCTCAATTATACATTTTTTTAAAATAGAAGATGAATGTTGGTTATTAATGAATTTACTAAAAAATTCTTTAGCATTTTTTAGTTTATTATCTATATCAATTACTTCTAAATTTCCTGATATTTTTCCGCATACGACACCAATGCGTAAGGGAATATCGTTTCTGAAATAATCATGAATTTCTTGTTCAGTAAAAATTCGATTTTGGAATTCCTTCCAAGGAACCGTGGGTTCTTTTGTGGCGTGCCTGATAGGGATGATGCTTAGCTTGTAATCTTTTGTGTACTTTTTTACAATATCTGTGTTGCTTATTTTTAGCTCATTATTTTGTTCCTGAAGTTTGTTTAACATGGTGATTTACCTCGTGATTTATATTTATATTTGCATATGAATGGATAACGCTTTTCAATCCTTTAATAGCATTAGCGTAGGTGATTGGCTCTACGCTTCCATTCATCGAGTAGTACTGATTGACGGTAAAATCTGTTTTAGGACAGTCCTCAAAGTAGAACTTAGTCTTATCGTCAATTCTTTTGTGTCCTTGCAGTTTTATGCCTGAAGCAACAAGAAAACTTGCAAGATAAAAGTCATTTGTGGTCATTTTTAACCTCCGAATTTAAATTTATATTTATATTATACGCTATTGTGTATAACAAGTCAAGTTTTTTTTAATCAGCCAAACTTGAATAAATTCAAACGATTTTGAATAAATTCAAGTTTTTTCTTCACTAAACCCCCAGAAAGCGACCAAAAAGCCCCTTTTTCGCTTGGCATATACTTTGTCTATTAGTAGTCATAATTCTTTGACATACTGACTGACGATGTTAAACACATCGGGATAAAAGTAAAAATGAAAAAAGGAGGGGAAAGGGTTTAATTAAATAATATTTTAATAACAAATATGGAGAATTATGAATAATTTCAAATATTGCAATTATAAGAACAAGACCTTAAAACTAGTAAAAAACAACGATATTCTTGAATATTTTGATTTGGAAGGGAATCCAATTCAACTTGAAAGCCTTGACGAACTACAGGAGACTCAGCAAGAAAACAGTTTTGTTGACAATTCAACTGATACGATTTCCTTTTTATCTGATATAATAAAAAACTACGTCCACTTAAATAACGAGGAAGAGTACACTGTTTTATCCTCATTTGTAATACTTTCATATGCGTATGATTTGTTTGGGAGAATACCCTATTTGTGGTTAAATGCTTCAAAAGGAACGGGGAAAACAACAACATTAAACTGCTTAAGTAAGTTGGTAAGAAACCCTGCTTTTGCATCTGCCTACACAGGCTCTTCACTATATCGATTAATTGACGCTGAATCACCGACTTTGTTACTTGATGAAGCCGAAGACTTGGATAAAAGAAGTCTTCTAAAAAACATAATTATTAAAATACTAAACTCGGGTTATGAAAAAAACGGTTCGGTTATGCTTACCGAAAAATATGAATCCAAAAAATTTAGTACATATTCTGTTAAAATACTTGCCGGTATTAATGATATGTTAGATACTATCAAAGATAGAAGTATAAAAATAAAGTTATCAAAAGCTGATAGTCAATTTGATAAAAAAAATATACTTGAAAACCATCAAGCTGAAATCTTTGAATTATTGGCAAAGAAAATTAACAGCCGAATTGCTGAATTATGTTTAATAATCAACGAGCCGAATATACTTAATCTTTCGGATAAATTCATTAATCGATCTTATGATAAATGGTTCCCTATTCTATCAATTACTAAAGTCTTTGGAAATACTGATTTGTATAATGATTTACAAATCTATGCCGAAGACGAAATTAATGAATCTCTTCAGGATGAATTAAACAGTCTGGAAAATATCGTAAAATCAATTGTCGAAGAATTTTATAAAGACAATTCCACCAATAACGAATTAGAGCTTAACGGAAAGTATTACTTTAAAACAACTACTCTTCTTGATTATTTTGAGGCGTATCAACCCTATAAACTCTTTAGAAATCAAGGCGAATTAACAACCTATCTTAAAAAGCTAAATATATCAACCGACAGGAGAAGATACAATCATGATGTAACATCTTTTTATACCTTTCCTAAGGAAAATTTCCAACATCTGAAACAATTGAATTTAGGAAAAAGAGCTTCATAAAATAATATACTCTACTTTCTGATTGACAAATTTGAGAAAGGGTCACTTTCTTGGTATAAGAAATACAACCAAGCATAGGTGACCCGACTCAGTCGCAAAAAAATAACAAATTTAGGGAAAGCGACTCCCTATAATAATTAATCAAATTAAATTATGTTACAAAAAACAAAAGTCACTTATGCCATTTTTCAAACAGCAGGCAGGAGTGACGAGCAATGGATGAAGTAAAAAATTCATTGAAGCTATTATCAATTAGTGCGGCAGCAAAAGAATTAAATATCGGAGCTTCAAAACTTCAAGATTTAATCGAGAATGGTGAAATCGGAGTAATTTCCTTGCCAAACGGACGTCTCAAAGTCCCTTTTAACGAACTTGGACGTTGGTTGCAAGAAAAAACCAGATTTGTAAGTAAAGAAAATTATGGAAGGCGTTTAAGTATCGTAGAACCATTTAATCCTCATAAAATCTTATTCAATATTAAGGGTTGAGAGCATGAATAAGAAATTAAAATATTTACACGAAAAAGAAGGATTTTGGTATATACGGTATAAAGACCCTATTTCTGAAAAGTGGAAATCTGTATCCACAAAATTGCCTAGTACAAAATCAAACTTGGAAAAAGCAATTGCGTATAGAGACAAATTATTAAGCGAAATCACTAAAATCAAAGTAAAACAAATACGATTGGGTGATATACAAGCAGCTTATGATCATTTTTTGGAATTAAACGCGAATAAAGCAGGAACTACAATAAACACTTATTCACTATTCTTTAACTACTTTACTCAAAAATTCTCACCGGATCTGCCTTGTACTTCAATTACTAAACAAACTGCCGAAAGTTTTTTGTTATGGTTATCAACTCAAAAGCACTTGAAGCAAAACACAAAGTTTAGCATACAAAAGAACTTTGTAAAGTTTTTAGGATTTTTATTCGAGTATGAGTATATCCCTACTGTTTTTATAATTAATAAAAACGTTAAAATAAGACCTCAAGTTAAAGAACCGAAAGTATTTAGCACCGAAGATAGGGAAAAAATATTGAAAGGCTTAGAAACCGAAGGCAAAAACAGTAATTTTTCTACGATGGTCTATATGTTAATGTACACAGGGCTTAGACCAAGTGATATAATAAACATTACTGTCGAACAAATTGATTTATCTAAAATGGAGATGAGATTTTACTCTACAAAAACAGATAATTGGTTTGTTAGACCTATCCATGAAAAATTAAAAGATATATTGACTACTCGGATTTCCGAAGTAAAAAGCGGTCGTATTTTTGCTTATATTGAAATCCATAATATGGGAAGAGCTCTCCAACGATACTTTGAGAAGCTTAATTTAAAAGAAAAGGGATATACACTTAGAACTTTCAGAAAGGATTTTATATCACGAAGTCAGGAATCGGGTGTATCAATAGCAGCAACAGCCATGTTGGTAGGTCATTCAAATATTAAAACAACAATGACTTATTACACAAAATTCTCATCAAATCATCTAAAAGATGAGCTGTCAAAACTAAAATAATAGCTAAAACCTGTGGATTAATCCCCACAGGTTTTTTTATTTTAAAATCAAAATGTGAAATTTCGTTTCGCGATTCGTTTCGGAAGGGTAATTATTTAAAACACAAAAGCCTTGCAAGTTATTATCTTACAAGGCTTTAAGTTCTGTGAGCGCGGGTGGGCTCGAACCACCGACCCTTTGCTTAAAAGGCAAATGCTCTACCCCTGAGCTACGCGCCCCCTACTTTTTCTAAAATAGAATACAAATATAATATCATTTTTTTTGTAAAACAAGTATTTTCTTAATTTTTTTATCTAAACTTTTAATTTTAAATAAAATTCGCTTCCTTTTCCTTCTTCACTTACCACATAAACCGATCCGTCAATCATTTCCGAATAACGCCTTACTATTGCCAAACCTAATCCCGATCCTTGAAAATTACGGGTAGTCCCTTCGCTTACTTGTCTAAATTCATCCCAAATAAGTGCTTGTTTTTCTTTAGGTATACCAATACCGGTGTCTTTCACACACAAAACAATATACTCGGTATTCTCTTCTTCAATTCTTTCTACACATATTTCGACATACCCTTCGGATGTAAATTTTATTGCATTACTTACAAAGTTTGTCAATATTTCTCGCACAAATTGTTCTTCCGTATAACACATTATCTTATCATTTAAATACGTTGCTTTTAATTCTATTCCTTTCTTCTTTGCTGTTTCTTTGAATAAATAAAATATCTCATTAACCAAAATAACAACATTTACATCCGTCTTTACTATTTCAATCTTATCAAATTCTAATCGTGTTAGATCTAAAACATTCTTTAATGTTTCAGTTAATCTACGCGATGAATATAAAATTGCCTCAGCCATTTCTTTTTCGTCAGGATCCGAAAGCGTACTTGCCAATAGTTCTGCATACCCCATAATCGGCATAAACGGCGTACGAAGTTCGTGACTCATATTTGCAAAGAAGTATGATTTTACTCTATTCATTTCTTCTGCTTTTCGTTTTGCCTCAATAAGTTCACTTTCCATTTTTTTTCGTTCGGTAATATCAACCACCGAAATAAATCCTGCTGCCTTACCCATATATGTTATTGGTCTTCCGGTTAAGAAAACCCATTTTTCGCTACCGTCTTTTGCAATAATGCTAAACTCATACGAGGTTTCCGTTATTTCACGAGATTGGCGCTGCTTACCCCGAAGCTTAATCAATTCAGAGTAATTTGGACCGGCTACGTCCCAATAATTCTGTTTATATAATTCTTCAGCCGTGTATCCGGTTATTAACTCGCCTGCCGGATTTGTATAAACCCAATAATCACCTTGATAAATCATAATGGCAAAAGGAGCAAGCTCTGCAAAACTACGGAATTTATCTTCACTTTCTTTCAAATTATCAATTGCTATTTTTCGCTCCAAATAAGCACTTAATTGATTTGCTATCATTTCAAGTACTGCTGCGCCACGTTCGTCATAAAGATCTTCTCTTTCATAACTTTGAACACAAATAGCTCCGATTGGCTTTCCGTTAATTCTTATAGGTACACCTAACCAAATTTCGGAAGGTTCTCCTATTACATCAACTTCCCCCAACTCAAGTAGCCTTTTAAACTCATTGTTATCAATTAGCATCGTTTTATTATACTTAATCACATATCCTGTAAGTGATTTTTCAGCGGGCCAGCTTGGCAAATTATCTTTCTCGTCTTTCTCATTTACTGCATGCAACATACCTGTATGTTCATCATATAAGGCAACATAAAAGTTCTTTGTATCAACAAGCCTACCAAGTTCTATTCTAACAACATCAATTACATCCTCAAAACTTTTTACTGTTGCCATAGCATAAGCTATATTATATTGGATATTTAGAATATCTTCGTTTCGTTTTCTTTCGGTAATATCGGTAATAATTGCGCCCAACATTGGTTTTTTATTTGGGAAATCTATTCGGAATTTTGAAGTTAAAAAATTTCTAATTCTTCCGTACCTATCTTCCCACGAATCTTCGTATTGTATACTTCCCTTCTCCATTGCCTCTTTATCCGTGTTATAGACGTAATCAGCCAATTCGCCTGAATATGTCTCGTGCGGTGTCTTATTCTGCCAATCCTCAAAAGGAAAAACCTTTTTAAGTGTTTCATTGCTAAAAATGGGTCTAAAATCACTGTCTTTAATCATAATTAAAGCCGGAACATAATTCATAAAAGCCTTAATCTGAGCTTCGTTTTCGCTTAATGCATCTTCCATTCTTTTTCTTTCCGTAATCTCTTTGGAAGAACATATTACTAAGCTAACTTGGTTATTGGAGTCTTTAACCGGGGTAATTGTCGTTATATAAAACCTATCTCCGTTTGGATTAGGAACTCGCACTTCAATTACTTTCTCTTCACCGGATTCAAAAACAAAATTTAAGGCAGCAATACGTTTTTTTGCTTCATCATGAGGGAAAATATCCCAAATACTTTTACCAATTATCTCTTCTTGTGTTTTCCCTACACCCGATGCGAAAGCTTTGTTAACATATATATATATTCCCTCCGGAGCAAACGAGAACATCGGATCGTTCGATTCATCAAGTAATATTCTATGTTTTTCTTCACTTTCCTTTAATGCTTGTTGATATGCAGCACGTTCCGATATATCATTAAAAAATACCGCCAATGCATTTTGAGAGATGCTAAAAGCTCTAAACTCGAATGTACTTTTGATTTTTCCGTCATTATAAATAAAACTTTCGTTGTTATAATTACCGCCATGTTTGGCAATATCTTTGTAAATGGCTTCAATTTCGCTATTTTTTAAATCAGGAAAAACCTCCCCGATACTTTTCCCAATATACTCCCTTGAATTAATCTGAAGTATATTGTCCGTAGCTTTATTCCCGCCCAAAAAAATCAAATTATCATCTTCGTCTAAATAGTATGTTAAAACTCCCATTGGCGAGTTATTTATTAAGCTTTTGTATTTTTCCTCACTTTTTTCAAGTGCAATTTGGGAATTATATTCATCTGTTTGGTCTCTAAAAACTATTACCGCACCGGTAATTTTACCTGAATTATCAATAATAGGGGCACCGCTATCCGCTATTGCAATTTTCTTCCCTTTTTTCGAAATTAGTGCCGTATGATTTTCTAATGCAACAACTTTTCCGGTATTGAATATTTTCCTAACCGGATTTTCAACTTTTTCGTTAGTTTTATAATTTAATAACAACAGAATCTTTTCAATAAATTCCCCACGTACCTCGTTAAGCGTATAACCGGTCAATTCTTGAGCAATTAAATTCATATCCGTAATTCTGCCTTGAACATCTGTAGTAATTACGGCATCTCCGATGCTATAAAAAGTGGTTCGGTATTTTTCTTCACTTGCCAAAATTTGATTTGCAAATTTTTCATTTTCTTCCTGGTCAAGTAATACTTTACCGATTAATACCGTCAAAACAGGGTAGACGATGATAACAGTCGGAGCTACAAGAACGAATGCTTCGGCAAAATTTTTTGCGGGTAACAAAATCATTAAGGAGACCATAATTAAATGAACCACAAGCCCCATCCCATATAAGCGTAGCACACTTATTTTTTTATCTTCACTCTTTAACCTAAGATAATAAAAAAGGTAGCCGATAAAAAAAGATTCTGTAATAACGCTTACCCCCATCATCC
>JAEXOD010000191.1 GCA_023447335.1 Bacteroidota bacterium | reverse complement strand
CCGATAGAACTTCGGAATATATATTACCGTAAAGTATTATAAAAGCGGTAAACAGGAAAAGTTTACCGCTTAATTTATTTTTATACATATTAGTTTACTATCACATTTATTGGATAAAATGTTTTTTCTATAATTAAACCATGTTTTAATTTTATACCTAATTTTGTAGAACCGACTAACTTACCTTTAAGTTTAAATGCGTATGGCTCATTTACTATAAGCCCCGTAACTTCTGCAATTGATGTATTATCAACAACAAGATCAATCGAGTGTTCTGCAACGGACGGTTGAAACTCCCTCCCCTCGGCATCTTTAAAAAATACGACCATGTGATTTGTAGTTTGGTTGTTTACCAAATTAATAGTACCGCTATTAACTCCGCTAATATCTACAGCAGCTAAAGCAGAGTCAGTCTCTTCATCTTTAATTACTATACTAACCGGTTCGCCGTATGCCCCCTCTAAATTTTTTACTACTACCGGTATTATTCCGCTTCTGTAATCAGCATGACCGTTGTGCATTACAAAAAACTGAATTGTGGTTTTCCCCTCTTTCAGTCCGTCTAAATGGAATTCGTATCCGCCTTCTTCCCCTTCATGTTGATAAACTTTAACCATTGTAGGGTCACCTATTTCGTAACCCAAATATTTGTCTTTACCGGCAGGGGGTTGAATAATATTTTCGTTGTTATCATAAAACTTAACAAACATTGCTTCACTTCTTGCATTAAGCGGGGCATATAACGTATCAGAAGTAACACCTCTAAGTATTTTTACGGCAATTGCACCGGAAGCATCAGTTATTGCAGTGCCAATAGCTTCAAAATGCTCTGCTTGATTTATTGTATCTTCGTCTTTACTACAGGATATAGCTGATATTGATATTAATAAAATAAATAAAAATTTAAAATAAATTTTAAACATAATTTCTCCGTAAATTAAGTAAATAAATTCCTTTTGCTTATCTCTAAATAAGAAAGCAAAAATTAACAATCGAATATGTTGGGAATTAAGAATTTAACGGAGGGGCACGTAACCTATTATTTACAAAGTAGTTACAATTATAGTTTTTTTCCGTTTGTAACGGATTAATAACTTCACTATTATAAATAATTATATTAAATAAAACAGAATTTACTGTAGATACAGAAGAATTAACTACATAGTGTTTCTCACAATGTAAATAATCATGATCAGCTTTTTCATATGGGATGTGTAACCCTAAAACACCCTGTACAGGTAAAATACTATAAGTATGATGATGAGCTCCCGCATAAAAAACAATTAACAAATAACCAATTAATGCAGTTATTGTAACACTATTTTTTATAGTCCTTGTAATTCTATTCATCAATTTATAATATTGCATAAGTAAACTTAAAATATTTCTACTATTAATTCAACGTAAAAAAATCAACTACTGCTATTAACGTAAAACAAAGCTGAAAAGTTTATTTTAAAATTGAAAATATATAAAAGGCTGAACTTCAGCAGATTTTAATTGGATAATTAATTGTATAGTTACAATAAAAAGAAGGGCTTGAATAACAACGGGTAAATCAGCAAACTTTTTGCTTATTAAAGGATTCTTTCTTAAAGGTATCACTTGAGTTGCAAAACCGAAAATTAATATAAATACCCATAATGTTTTGGATGAAATAAACGGGAAAAGATAATTTACATCAAAGTTATATATTATTGCATGTATCATTTGCCAAGCTGTAGCAAAATCCGAAGCTCTGAAAAATATCCATAAAAAAGCCACAAAATGGAAAGTAAACATTAAACTAAATACTTTCCATAAATTTGATTCAAAAAATTTTCCCTTTACGTTGCCGGCAAAATATTTATGAAATGCCAGTCCTATACCGTGCATTCCGCCCCAAAACACAAATTTCCAACTTGCACCGTGCCATAACCCGCCTATTAACATTGTTAACATTAAAAATAAGTATTGCTTTGCAACTCCTTTTCTATTCCCCCCCATTGGAATATATACATAATCTCTTAACCAAAAAGACAAAGAAATATGCCATTTTCTCCAAAATTCGGTAATATTAAGGGACTGATAAGGACGTTTAAAATTATCTCCTAATTGATACCCCATTAATTTTGCAATTCCTATTGCTATATCGCTATATCCGCTAAAATCACAATATATTTGTAAAGTATAACCGTAAACAGCAAATAAATTTTCAACCCCGCCATATCCGGAAGGATTACCAAATACAATATCACAATATTGTGAAATATAATCTGCAATTATAGCCTTCTTAATTAAACCCTTAATTATTAATAATAATCCTTCGTTAATCTCTGCCTTGTCTAATACTACGGGATGCTCTAACTGGGGCAAAAAGAATTTTGCTCTAACAATAGGACCTGCAACAAGATGAGGGAAAAAAGTCATATAAAAAGCATAATCCCAAAAATCATGGGTCGGTTCAATCTCTCCCCTATATATATCAATAATATAACTTAATGTTTGAAAAGTATAAAATGAAATTCCGATAGGTAAAAAGATATCCCATGCCGAATATTTCAAATTAAAAATCTCAGAAATATTTAGCATAATAAAATTTGTATATTTAAAGTAAGCAAGCAACCCCAGGCTGCTAAAAACCGAAAGTAATAGCCATGCTTTCTTTTTTGCCTTAGTTTCTGCTTTTGCAATATTTAAGCCTATCCAATAATCAAAAACAATAGTAAATAATAAAATTCCTAAATAAAATCCGCTTGATTTATAATAAAAGAAAAAGCTAAAGGCTAATACGTAAAAAGTTCGTAAAGTTTTATTTTTATAAAGATAAGAATACCCAAGTAAAAAGAAAGTAAAAAAGAATAAAAACGCGCCGCTATTAAAAAGCATCACGTTATTCGGATGATAAAAAAATAGTTCATTAAACGCTTTTACAAGATCCATATATTATTTGGGTGGTTTTAAAAGTACTAAGTGAGGATTTTTATTTGATTTTTTTAATGGGACGGTTAATTTTAACGGATATTTACTCTTCTTTTCAATAAATACCGCAATGCTGTCCATCCATTTAGATGCACTTTTCATTGTGGGATGAGCACCGTCACTCAACCTATCAAAGGTGAGGTCTTTAGAAAGGAAGAATCTTTCCTTTCCCACAATTTTTGCAATACTATCGTTAATACCGGTATCCTTTTTCCAATTAGGCGGACCGACCCAAATGCTTTTCATCTTGCCCATTTGTCTTTCTATATTTCGTATGTATTCGGCTCTATCATCTAAATCCCGCACAAATAATTCATTACCCCCGATAACAAAAATTAAATAATTAGGCTTAAATCGTTTTATATAATGTTTTAATGTATCTTTTTGTGCCCAATATTTAGTTGAAGAGCTATACCAAATAACGCCGTTAAAATCATACCCTTGTTCCAAACAATAATCGTTAAATCTTAATGCTAATCCGTGTAACATCGAATCCCCGATCATTAAAATTTTAACTTTCCCGGTATCACTACTTACCGAATCATCTTCCACTTCTTCTTGTAATACGTATCCTGTGGTATCATTTTTTTCTGACGTAGTATCTGAAGAAAAAATATTTACCGCAAGGTTTTTATTTATAAAATCAGGAGTCTCATTTCTTTTAAAGGAAATTGTAATATCCTCGTCATATAAAGAATAAAAGTTAAACAAAAATATAGTTGATAGTAAAATTAAAATTATTTTTCTTAAAGGTGTATTCATTCAAAAACATCCAATTAAAGCCAATTTGAGAATTAAAAATAATAAAAATTACTCAATTGACAAATTAAATGATAATATTGTTTGCCTTTTTTTAATTTTAATTTTAACTTATTAGTTGATTTATTTTATATAAACCTCGGACTAATTTATAGTGATAAAATTTTTAAATTTCGCAATATATTTAATTCTACTTTTCTCAATAATCACTTTTTCACAAACAAACTATAAGGAAATCGGTTATAAGATTGATGAATATTTTAGTTCAAGAAATATTACAAAACCCGATACTCTAGTGTTTATTGATATCTCTTTGCAAAAATTATTTTTTATAACAGATACAATTATACAAAAGCAATACGAAATAAGCTCGGCACAAGCAGGTGCTTCGTTTTTTGCAGAGCTTAGAAGCAACAAAACACCTCTTGGTTTACATAAAATTGAAAGTAAAATTGGGGACAGTTTACCAATAGGTAATATAATTAAAATGAAGAAGATATTAGATTCAGTAGGTATAATATTTAGAACCGGTGATATTATCCCCTCTGATATTGAAGATATTATTATGACAAGGGTTCTGGTTCTTGAAGGTTCCGAAAAAGGAATAAACAAGGGGAAGAGTAGTAAAGGAAAAATTATAGATACATTTTATAGAGGGGTTTACATACACGGAACAAACAACGAAGCGGATATAGGAAAAACCAACAGTCATGGTTGTATAAGAATGCGAAACAATGATATTGTGGAACTTTACGAAATGGTTAACCTAACTACGGTTATCCTACTTTTGTAAGTTTTGTTTTTTGAGTAAAGGGAATCTTAGTTGAATATTTGTACCTTCATCTTGCGTGCTTTTTATAATAAATTCCCCACCAAGCTTTAAAGTTAATCTATGGGCTATAGTTAAACCCAAACCTGCACCTTCGTAATTTCTGGTATGTGCCAAATCATCTTCTTGTTCAAACGGCTTAAGAATTTTTTCCAGTTTTGAAGCACTAATACCAATACCCGTATCACAAATATGGAATAATACAGTTTCATCTTCAATAGAGGATTTTAATATTACTTTACCATTTTTAGTATTATATTTTATTGAATTATCAACTAAATTATCCAAAATCTTTATTATTTTATTTTCATCTGATAAAATATAGGGCTCGCAATTATCCAAATCTAATTCGCTAACAAGTTCGTTTTCTTGAATTCTTGGCAAATGTAAATTAAAAATAGAACGCAGTAAATAATTAACACTACAAGGTTCCTTTTCTAAATCATCTATACCGGATTCCAAAAAAGATATTTCTAAAATATTATCAACAAGTTTTACTAATCTTTGTACCCCTTCTTTAAGATATGTAGTATATTCCGAAAGATAATCATACTCTTTATTTTTAATATCGTCCTCTAATAAATCGCTATATCCTGCAATAGCATTTAAAGGGGTTCTAAATTCGTGGGACATATTAGCCAAAAAAGCCGATTTTAGTTTATTAAGCTGCATTTCTTTTTCGTATGCAATTCTCAATTGTTCTTCAGCTTTAATTTGTTCTGTTAAATCCGTAAAGTTTGTTACATAAAGCCTTAAACCGGTTTCCTCTTCTTCAAAGTAACTTACTTTACTAATATATTTTTTACTAGTATTTGTATCAGAAAAGTTTTTGCTGTTAACCAACAACTTAGTATTATCCAACTCCCTAATCGATTCTATTACAAATTTATAAACAGGGTGTTCACTATATTTATCTTCGTTGCTGCTTAAAGCTTCTTTAGTGACTATAAAATCATTAAAAAAAGCTTCATTTGCACTTTCAAATTTATAAACGTTATTTTCCCTTTTTATAATTACAATAGGATCAGAAATATTGTTAATAATAAGTTTTTGACGCTCTGCAGATTGTAATATTATCTGATTTTTTTCAATATATTCCGTAATGTCATTTACGGTTAAAATAAAATTAACGCTATCTACATAATTCTTTACAACCGGATTAAGTTTTAATTCCTTATAATACTTTTTACCGTCAATTACCGTAGTAATTAAAGATATCCATTCTGATTTATTTTTAATTGCAGTTTTAACGTCATCAACTTCCTTCTCCGATAAAATGGTTTGCAATATATCGGGTAAGAATCCATTGTAAATGTATTCAATTGATGAATTTAATAACGAATCAAATGATCGTGAGGAATAATTAACAATCCCCTTATCATCCGTAATAACAACCGCAACATCACCGTATTCTAAAGCATTATGTAAATTATTTATTCTATCTTCAATTCTTCTTCTTTCAGACCCGCTGGTAAAAATAAACACCATTAGTTGAGAATCGTTTACTAAAACTCTATCAATATCTATGTAATAGTTGTTTGGTATTGTTGATAAGTTTTGTAGTAAAAATATCTCAAAATGAAAGCTGCTATATTTACTAACCGTTAAACTATTAACAAAAATAGATAATGAAGGTTCGGATTGAATTTTATTAATTGATTCCCCTTCGAATAAATTAAACAAATTTGAAAAGGATCTATTACAATATTGTATCCTTCCGCCTTCTGCAACTAAAGCTAATGGTTTTGTTTCCGGAGTCTCAATTAAACTCTTAAATTCTTTAATTGATTCAAATGATTTTTGTTCGTATTCAGATTCGCTATATTTATCGGGCATACTCTTTAGAAATTCTTTCTAAAATAATCGGTTGATAACCGTCATATTCAAAGATATGATTTTCATTAAATTTAAATTTATCAAATTTTTGTATAAAAGTATATACTGCATTCTGAATTTTTTCTAATTCATTCCATATTTCATCTTTAATTCCGTCCAAAAGTTCATTTAATGTATAACTTTCTTCAATTGATAACTTTGTACCATAAGAAAAACTATCAATTCGGGAAAATAAATTTCTTAAACCTGTCAACCTATAGTTCTCGATAACTTCATTAAATTTAACCTTTTCTTTCTTGTACGATATTTGAGCATTAATTATAGTATCTTTATAATTGTCCGGAATTCTTCTCGAAATATAATAAACCTGCCTTAATTCTTTATAAAAATTTTTTAAATCAATAATTGTCTTCAATTCAAAATCGGAAATAACTAAAACCAAAAAAACTTTATTATCTTTTGTAAAACGAACTTCTTTGGCAAACCAATTAAGTTTAGAAAGATAAACCGCAGCAGGGGAAAAGGCGATAGAATCCTTTGGAAAAAATTCCGCCATCTGAGGTTGTCTTATAAACTTTTCATAAGCAGCGGTCGGATTTTTCTTCTCCGAATAAAGCGTATTTGTATCAATATTTATTATTTTATCTAACATATAAATCTCCGCTTTATTATCGAAGAATTTTCAAAAAAAGTTTAGTTTATTCAATTTTCAACATTTTTTGATTTATCGCATATTCCGATAGTTCCGGATTTTCAAGGCGTTGCAACGTGCTCACAAATTTTTCAATTCGTTTAATAGATTCTGTTATAATTTCAAAGTCATCTTCAAATTTCTTTTTCTGATTATCGGATAATTCAGAATGCAGAGTATCTACACTCATTTTAAGACTACTTAAAGGATTATTAATTCTATGACCAATAGTACAAGCCATTTCAACTAAAGCTTTATTATGTTCTATTCCTTTTAATTCATTTTGTAAATTGTAAATTCTTATACCTGATCTAATACGAGCAAGCAATTCCTGATTTTCAATCGGTTTTACCAAAAAATCATCCGCACCCACATCTAAACCTGCAACTCTATCTTTAAGCGAAGCTCTAGCAGTTAAAACAATAAAATATACGGTTTTAAAATCTTCTTTCCTTTTTACCAAATTGCACAACTGTAACCCGTCCATTACCGGCATAGTCCAATCTGCCAAAATTACTTTGGGTTTATAAGATGCTAATACTTCTAAAGCCTTTGAACCGTTTTCCGCAGTTTTTACTTCATATCCGTTTTTTGTTAAAAGTCTATTTAGAATAAACCGAGT
>JAEXOD010000179.1 GCA_023447335.1 Bacteroidota bacterium | reverse complement strand
CATTAATTAACGGAACAGTAGAAGCAGGAAATCATTCAGCAGTATGGAATGCAAGCAATAACGCATCAGGAATGTATTTCTTCAAATTAGAAGCAGGAAACTTTACAAGCACAAAGAAAATGATGCTGATAAAGTAGTGTTAAGTTTTAAGTGCTAAGTGTTAAATATTTTTTGAATGTCCTCATTCCTGAAAGGGAATGGGGATTTTTTTTATAGTGTTAAATGGTAAAGGTTTATTGTTAAATAATTTTGATTTTTTTGTTCTTATATTTTAGGGCAAAATTGAGATGTTTAAGGGGAAAATAATATTGGAGAAATTATTAAAATAATATTAAATGGAATTAAGGATAAATATAAATTTATTAAATAAATTTATGTTAAAATCTAAAAAAATATTTATCCCTAAATCCATATTTTATTAATTAGCCAAAAAATACATTGTTAAAAGACTTTTAAAAACTAAGTATTGATTGCAAAATATTCAACTTTTAACACTTCACTTTATTAATTAGTCTTTGTACTCTTTAACTAGCTTCCTAAATATTTCTTTGTGTACAGTAAAACTTAACATTTTTAATTTAACGAAATCTTCTGTATAAAAGTAATATCCCTTATTAGCCCCATTTCGGCTACCGGAACCACTATCTTTAATTAAATACCAATCTTTCCCGTCTTTTTCAAGATATCCGACTAAATGGATGCCATGGTCGTCTTCAGTAGTCTTATTATCAATTCTGAATTGTCTTGCGTATTGGTCAATATACTCTGAGGGAATGTCAAAAGTCGGAATTAAAGCAACTTCGGCATGGCTTTCTAAACCGGCTTCACTTACGTCACCACCGATTGCAACAGTATAACCAGAGCGAATAGATTCTTTGATTACATTCATAAAAGCATCAAGTGGAAGGTTGTAATATTCTTCACTATGCCACCAGTTATCAGGAACGCGTAGTTTTACATTTTTATAAAATGGGTCTTCGAGTGTTGAAACAGCCTCGACATAATCATCAAAATTAATTTTAACTACTTTCTCAAAAAAATCTTTTGGTGTGTAATTCTTCCCTTCATAATTAAATTTTTCCGGAGGAGTACCCAAATAATGGTTTAGAATAGATTTTATAGTTGACACAACCAAATCCTCATTCCAATTATTCGTTTCTTTAACGGATTTTAAGAAACCGTTCATCTCTGCATACATTTGTTCATGGTCATGAAATTTTTGCCCTTTCAATAGTCCGGTATAAACTTCGATTGGAACTATTCCGTAATTCATCCAAACATGAACAAGTGCATTAGCCTCGCTTCCTTCTGCAAAAACGGAGTTACCTCTTTCTTTTACAAATCTTTTTGCTTTTTCAACATACTCCCAATAAGCGGTATAAATTTCACTAAGTTTAATTTGTTTGTTTTGTAACCTAAAAATCTCAGATTCATAAAACGAAGTTGCTGAAAAAGACCAACAAGTGCCGGTTTTAGCTTGAGGATAATTCACAGGATCAAAATGCCAATAATATTTGAAATCACTTTTTGATTTAGGTAAGTTTAAATTAGAAAAATCGACTTTGAAGGATAGTTTGTTCTCCTTTTCTTTTTCTCTAAATTCTTTTGTTTCTTTTTCAATTAAATCCCAATATTCATTTTTATAATCAATATATTTTCCCGTATTACGGGGGGATTGAGCAAAAGATAAATTAATAATAAACACAAAAAATGTCGTAGATAATAGCGTAAGTTTCATAAATTACTCCAAAAATATATAACTTTGAAAAATTTTAGATATAAAGTAAAATAATTAAAATAATCGAAAAAAGAAAAAAAATCTTGAATAAAGGGAATAAATTAATTAATTTTGTAGTTCGTTTTAGCCCGGGTGGCGAAATTGGTAGACGCGCTAGGTTCAGGGTCTAGTTGGCTTAAGCTAGTAGGGGTTCAAGTCCCCTCTCGGGTACAAAAAAAAGTTCTTTTTAAGTACAAAAAAAAGTTGTATATTTGTTATCTAAAGTTTGCCGAACACGCACTAATGTGTATGTTGCCCAACCCCGTCAGGTCCGGAAGGAAGCAGCGGTAAGTGACTGCATATGTAGTTGTGTTGTTCGGCTTTTTTTTATTCCGGTTTTGAGATATCATGACTTTGCGGGGTAATTTTTAGCAGATATATCGGACCATCCTTAACATACAATTTAAAATTTAACTTATAGAATTCTACTAAAGTCGGGATAGCTTTGCTAATAATAATATTATCTGGATTGGGAGAATTTAAAAAATTTGTTATATAATTTGCATGATATTGTTTATATATATCAAATTCGTTAGAAGTCATACCATACCAACCCTTATTTTTCTTTGGCACGGAATTCATGTTTCTTAACTCCAATGCTAAGTCATTTACAATATTTATTTCCTCTGCTTCTCGTAATTTTGCATTTAATAAAGTTGCTTGTGATTTTTCCGGAACATAAAGATAATTTACATAAACTAAAGAAATTAGCATAATAAATAGAGTAAATGTACTTAAGAAAAAATTAAATATTTCGTACTTAAAAAATCTTTTAACAGTTTCTTTTTCCTTTATAATACTTAATGCCGGTGATATAGAAAAAATAAGATTAAAAGGGATAATGAAATATAAAAAGATAATCGAAAAGATAAATGGAACAGAGTATGAGAAATATTTAAAGATGTTTCCGCCGGTTAAAAACTTATTATCTGATAAATAAGCAGCTATTAAATGCGGAAAATTAATAATAAAGAAATCATTTTTCAATATAAAAAAATGAAATATAAAAGCTGCTAAAATTGCAATTAAAGTTAGCCAGAACATAACTTTATTAATATAGTGAGAAGATGTAAATTCTTTATTAATTTTGGCGTTCATATTTAATCCCTCCTAAAGTTAGAGTAGCCTTAAATTGTACAAACCCTTCACCGGTATTACCAAAATTCTTAAATCCGGGCAATGTTCCAACAGAAGATGTATCCAGTCCTATTAATGTAATTATATCATCTGATAAATCATCGACATAGATTACTAAATTCTTATTTTCAGATTTTAAACTAGGTAATTTTGAATCTTTATTTATTAGATCAGTATTTTTTATAAAAACAGTTTTTAAGTTTGTTTTCGATGTATTTTTGTTGAATTTATTTAAAGAATTTAACAAATAAGTGTACATCTCTGTTTTTAACTGTGTTTTGTTTTTTTTAGCACTAATTTCACTGTTTAAATTATAATCTGTTTTAATAATTGAATATAGACTATTCCATCCGGTTATTGTCAGAAAAATAATAAAAAGGAACACAAAAAAAACATATACTTTATGTTTTGTAATAATTTCTAAATTTTTAAGTTGAAAAAGCAAGTAAAGGAAAAACCCAATACCTATTGTGGCAAATACAGCTGAAATAGACCATAGCCCTTCTTTTAACGGCACAAATAATAAGCTTAATTTAAAGAGGATAATAAATATGATTAAGAGTAAAATATGCTTCATAACTTACCTGCGGTTAGTTTCATGAATACATTTGTTAAATTGTTTTTAAATTACAATAAAAATATACTTTATGCAAGTAAAATATAAAAAAAAAGATTTCTAAAAACTTATAATTAAAAATATTAATATTTTTCCATCAAAATGAAACAGATTGTTTCAAATCACGTAACATATTAAAAAATAATAATATAAGTGAAAAATGTTTCATATGTTTCATTTATATTTCGATTCTCAGTATCAAAATAGACAAAAATAGAGGCTTATAATTTGGCATAAGAATTGAAATTTGATTGTATTAATAAGATATTGGCGTGTTATTAAAATGAATGAAATGTTAGGTAATCAGCACTTTATGGCGAGAAGATATTACGAAGCTTCCAAAGAATATGAAATTAGCTATAAGTTGGATCCGACAAATAAATCCATTAGAAAAAAGTTGATTGTTTGTTATACCCAATTGGGTAAAGTAAACTTAGCTTTTGAATTATTTTTTGATTTAGTAAGTGAAGATATTGAATTTATTATTAATACTGATCCATTTGATGATGACTGTCCGTGTTTTGAGCTTGTTGAACAAAGAATATATATTGAAAAATATAACCTGGATACAAAAGACATATTAATTGTGAAGGGGATAATTTGGCTTTATTGTAATTATGAAAAGTCACTTTCGATCTTTCAAGAATTAGAATCACTTTTTAGCAATAATAAAATTAGAAAAATAATAAAATTAATTAAAGAGTATAAAAATACAATAATGTCCATTAAATAAAGAGGAAAATATGAGACGAATCAACTTACTTATTTTAATTATCAGTTGTTTTGTTATAAGTGAAATAGCGGCACAACCTCAGTTCTTTAGTAACAGTTTGCATAAAACTAGAAGAGGAAAGCCCTATTGGTACAATACTGTACAAAACGGAGGAGCCGGTGGTTTTGAAATATTAACCGGTGTTCCAATGAGTCATCCAAATATGGGATGTGTACAATGTCACGGCGCTAATGATGCGAATGGAAATCCGTATTCTGCTTATGATCCAAGCTGCAGTGATTGTCATAAATCAGATATGACAGTTGATCAAGCACAATGTTTTACTTGTCATAGTAGACAAGGTGCCGAAATTAACGTACATCAATACTCTGATGTTCATAGAAGTGCCAATATGAAATGTTGGGCTTGTCACAAATCGCAAGATATGCACGGGGATGGTGTAGAATACAATAGTATGTTAGAACCGGGAGCAGTTAAAGCAGCGTGTGAAGATTGTCATATTGCGGGAACTTCAACTTTACCAAGCCATGCTTCTTTTGACCCTCATAACGGCAAATTAGATTGTGATGCCTGCCATGCACAAGCTGTTATTTCTTGTTATAATTGCCATTTTGAGAGTCAGGTTGAACATCATGTAAAAAGACCAAAACAACAGATTAAAGATTTTGTTATCTTAGGTAATATTACAAAGAAAGGAAAAGTCGGTGTTTTATCTTTCCAATCTTTAAGTTATCAAGGACATTCTTGGATTGCGATGGCGCCATATCATCCTCACAATATTAAAAAAGAAGGAAGAGTATGTGCAGATTGTCACGCTAATTTTGGCGGACAAATTGATGCAATCACAGATTATAATACTGACGGAATTATGCAGTTTGCAAAATGGAATAGCAATGATAGTACTTTAACTTGGTTAAAGAAAATTGTGCCGCTACCATATGATTACAAGCGTTCTTTTAAAATTGATTTTATTACATTTAACGGTGATCCAAGTTCTCCTGTTGTAGCTTCCAAAAATTGGTCATTTGTAAAAGGTGAAGCTGACGGATTCCAATTGATGTATGCTACTCCATTATCAGTTGAACAAATGCAGAAATTAGGTTTTAATACTACCTGGGTTTCTGTGGAAGAAAAAACTAATGAAATTCCTAACGGTTTTATTCTTGAACAAAATTATCCAAATCCTTTTAACCCATCAACAACAATTAAGTATTCAATTCCTGAAGTTAGTTATGTAAGCTTAAAAGTTTATGATGCGATAGGAAATTTGGTTGAAACGATTCTTGAAAAAGAACAAAATAGCGGTGTATATACCGTACAGTTTGACGGTTCAAAGTTAGCATCCGGTATCTATTATTATCAAATAAAAACACCGAAATTCACTCAAACTAAAAAGTTAATGTTGTTAAAGTAAAATTTAAGAAAACATTTCATTTATAAAGGGGCTTTGTAAGAAGTCCCTTTATAATAAAACTTTTAAGTTAACTCACAAATTCCCATCCAAATTTTATCTTTAGTTGGTATACAAATAATAAATTATCTAAGAAGTAATGCAGGAATAATACATATTAAAGCTTAGGAATTAAAATAAAAGTATTTGTAAAACAATTTAGAAAGAAATGATATAAATTTTATGAAATCAATTCATTTAAGATAAATTAAAAACATTAATCTTTAACAAACATTTTACCGGGAAGTTGCTTAACATAACCTTTGAATTCCAAAGAAAGTAAATTTATTAAGCAGTCGGAAGTACTAAAACCTGTATTATTTGAAAGAGAGTCAATATGAATGGGGATATCCGAAAGATTATCAAATATTTTTTGCTCGAATATGTTTAAATCGAAAACTTGCTTTTTTATCAAGATATTTGCATTATTTAATAAGTTCAATTCTTCCAAAATATCTTCCGCTTTTGTAACGGGTTTAGCTTCTCCTCTTTGAATTAAAAAATTTGTCCCTTCACTTTGCGGTGAAGTAATGTTGCCGGGTATGGCAAAAACTTCTCTTCCATGATCTAATGCATACCTTGCGGTTTGAAGAGCACCTCCCGTAATTCGAGTTTCAATAACTAAAGTACCTAAAGAAAGACCCGAAATTATTCTATTACGTTTTGGGAAATTTTGAGGATCAGGGCGCGTACCCAGAGGATACTCGGATAGAACTAATCCGGTTTCACAAATCCCCTTAAATAGTTTTTTGTTTTCAGGCGGATAGATTACATCAATTCCGCTACCAATAACTGCAATAGTTTTTCCTTTATTAGAAAGTACAGTAGAATGAGCCATGGAATCAATACCTCTAGCTAGTCCGCTAACAATTGTAATTTCTTTAAATACTAATTCTTTAGAAAATTTCTCACAAACTAATTTCCCATACGCCGAAGGCATTCTTGTTCCAACTACCGCAAGACAGTCAGTATTTAATAATTCTAAAGAACCACAATAATAGAGTAAAAGGGGAGGCGAATAAATTCTTTTTAGATTTGTTGGGAAATCTTGATCCCAGAGGGTCAAAATATCAGCATTGATTTTATCAAGTTCTTCAAATTCTTTTTCTGTTTGCTCAACAAACTTATTTAATTCGTTTTTTGCTTTAATAATACGATTTGCTAATGTACTATTAATATGCTCCACTTTACATAACGAACTTGGGGAGGCGTATAAAATACTTTCAAAAGAATCAAATTTAGTAAATAGGGATAATAGTTTTGCCGTTCCAATACCCTCTATATCAAGAAGTGCTTTTAAACTTGCTATAAACTCAACCCGATCCTTCCCTTTCAAATTTTAAACCTCCGGAATATCAATGTCATCAACAATGGCAATAATCATGGTATTAGCAGGAGAATTTTTATGACCCAAAATTTGTTGAACGGCATCACCTTCTTGACAGACTAAAACCGTATCTCCGATACCGCTATCAATCAAGTCTAAAGCAATCCAATCTTTATCACCCACAAAGTTTCCGTTTAAATCAATTTGATGAACCAATAATAATTTTTGTGCAATTAAGTATTCATCCTTCTGTGTCGAAACAATATTCCCTTTTATTTTAGCTAAAAACATTATTCGGCAGATTCAGTATTGTTTGATGATTCTTTCTTTTTGCCAAAAAACAAAATAGCTGCAGGAATCACTACCAAATAAACTATAATTAATATAATCGGAGAATAGGTTAGAGACATTGGATTATCCCAAGGACCTTGAGCCATTAATAAATAACCAATAGTTAATAAAACTACAGAAACAACAGTTAAAATAATGTTGTTGATTGTCCAATAATTTTCAAACGGAGAACCTTGTATTATTTTCGGCGATTTTACTACTTTTTTTACTTTAGACATAATTTCTCTATTATTGTTAATAATATAGCCCGTAAAACGGGCTTAATTTATATTCACAAAATTAATGAAAATTAATAAATTAATAAAGCTATTTATTAATTTGATATACTATTTTTCTTATTGTATCGAATTGAAGATAAGGGTATTCGTTTCTTAAAGCATCAATTGCATCTGATGCACTAAGTTTTTCATCCCTAAGATTTTTGAATTTCTTACGAATAATATAGTCACGAACAGATTTTTCGTTAATTAGCCCTTTACTTTCCAATAAGACGTAAATATCATCGCTAATTAAATCCGATAACGGATTGTCAATGCTGTTTTTTTCATCAGGGTGTAACATTTTTCCCTCTCAATTTATTGATTATTGAATTAAACAGTAAATGTTACGTGTCTATAAACCTCCGAAATATCATAAAATTTCTTTGTTTAAATATAACATAATTTTACATACAAGCAAACAAAAAAAATGTTCCAAAAATTTTTCCAAATTAAAAATATTTGTATTGCATTTAGTAATATTTAAGAATATTTTTACGATTTATTATTCGGGATTATTATAAAAACGTCAGTTAAAAATATTGTTTTTATTATAGTTATAGGAATTTGTATTCTATTTTATTCCTTTGGATATATAATAATATATTCCGGCTTGCATG
>JAEXOD010000160.1 GCA_023447335.1 Bacteroidota bacterium | reverse complement strand
GAATAAAACGCTAGCAATTCCTTTCATCCGCTATTAATACAATGTACTTAAGAACCAGGATTTTCAGGATTTTACATGATTTGCAGGATAAACTTTTACTATTTCATTGGTTTTTTCCAGTTAATCCTTTTTTTATCCTGTAAATCCTGGTTCAAAAAATAATTTCCATTTGAAAATAAAAGGAATGACATTGAACATAAAAAAAGGGGCTGCGTAAACAGCCCCTGCCAATAAAGGGAGGAAGGAGAGAGAGTTTTATTTTAATAAGGTCATTTTTTTGCTTATACTAAAATTACCTGATTCTAAACGGTAAATATAGATACCGCTTGATAGATTTTCTGCATTCCAGTTAACAGTGTAAGAACCGGCAGCTTTAAAGTCATTAACCAATTCACTAACTTGTTGACCTAAAATATTATAAACAACTAATTTTATGCTAGCAGCTTCAGGTAAGCTAAATTTAATTGTTGTGTTTGGATTAAAAGGATTTGGATAATTTTGACTTAATTCAAAGTTTGCTGGGACAGTATTCAAGTTTTCTTCAATTTTAATACTTGTCAATTTATTAAATCTTGTCCAACCGTTTAACCAGTTTTTATAACCAAATGCACCGACAAAATTAGCGTCAGTATCAAAAAATCCATCGTTCGGAGGATTTACAGCACCGCTTAATACCGGAGAATTATCTTTTGGCATGAAGTTAGGTTCTAATAAATTAAACGGATCTTGCAACATCACTTCTGCAGTAGTACCAAAAACTCTACCGCCGTTATTTGCAAACCAAGCATTAGGATCGAATCCAGCAACTGATTTTGTGGTATCTACTGCTTTTTTTGATGAACCGGCAATTATACTATTTTTTAAGAAAGTATTTCCCGCAACCGCATCATTTATAAGTGTTGAGCCGTCTAAGTATAAACCTGTTGGCCAACCCATAATAATTGTATTATGAATTTTATTTTGAGAAGAGCGTCTTAAGTGCATACCTCTTTTGAACAAAGAGTTATATGATGTTGTAGTTTCAGACTGAGGACCAACCATTGTTACGTTATACCAAGTAGGAGCTGTTCTAGGATTATTTAATGAGCCGCTTCCGTCATTATCTGATTCAAAACCGTTTGAAGAAGACTGATCTGCAATTTGAGGATCTCTTAAAGCTACTAAATATTGCAATTTACCGCTATATCCAAAATCAGTATCAAAATCATCATCCCAACCGCGATATGCAACTAAATATTTACAATTTACATTTCCGCCAAACCATTCAAAGCTATCATCACCACTATAGCTAACTTGGATGTGATCAATCTGTGTTCCGCTACCTACTCCGCCAAAAGTTAAACCGTTTATCTCATTATTTAATGAATAAGCTATTCCCGGATATTCAATTCTTACATAGCTCATAACACCGCTATTATCATCTGGATTATTTCCTCCGTAGGAATCACCGGGACCTTCAATTGTTGAAGTTCCGCCAGGGACGTTAATAGGTGCATTACCTAATAAAATTATACCACCCCAATCACCATAAGTAGGTTCTTGTGTACTGCCCGGCATTGTAAATTGGCTTGTAAACACTATAGGATTAAATTCATTTCCCATAGCCATGATTTTTGCACCGGGTTTAATTATTAATGATCCTTTAGTTGAATTTTCGCCATAAATTACCGTACCGGCTTGAATTGTTAATGTTGCAGGAGCTTGAACTCTAACTAAATCAACTAATTTATAAACTTTATCACTTGTTAAAGTCATGTCAGATGTAATGTCACCTTGTAAAACTACTTCAGAAGTAACTAAATTAAATTTTGCCCATCCTTGTAACCAGTTTTTTGAACCGAATGCACCAACATAAGTTGCTGTAACATCAAAAAATCCGTCATTAGGAGGAGTAATTCCGCCGGTTAAAGCAGGTGAACCTGGCATAGGAATAAAATTAGGAGCGTTTAAGTTAAAAGGATCTGTTAAATGTAAATCATTTGTGGTTGCTAATACTCTACCGCTATTATTTGTAAACCAAACATTAGGATCAAATCCTGCAACCGATTTTGTAGTGTCAATAGCTTTTTTAGATGAACCTGCAATAATACTATTTTTTAAGTAAGTATTTCCTGCAACAGCATCATTAATAAGTGTTGAACCGTCCAAATATAAACCTGTGGGCCAGCCCATAATAATTGTATTATGAATTTTATTTTGTGAAGAACGTCTTAAGTGCATTCCTCTTTTAAATAATGAATTGTATGTAGAAGTTAATTCTTTCTGAGGACCTACCATAGTAACATTATACCACGTAGGAGCTGTTCTCGGTGTATTTAAAGAACCCGATCCGTCATTATCCGATTCAAAACCATTTGATGAAGATTGATCTGCTATTTCAGCATCTCTAATTGCTACTAAAAATTGTAATTTACCGCTATAACCGAAATCTGTATCAAAATCGTCATCCAATCCACGATATGCGACTAAATATTTACAATTTACATTCCCGCCAAACCATTCAAAGCTATCATCACCACTATAACTAACCTGAACGTATTCAATGGTTGTCCCGTTACCTACACCGCCAAAAGTTAAACCGTTAATTTCATTATTTAATGAATAAGCAATTCCGGGAAATTCAATTCTAACATATTTTAATATACCGCTATTATCACTAGGATTATTTCCGCCGTATGAGTCACCCGGTCCTTCAATAGTTGAGGTACCGCCCGGCACGTTAATAGGAGCATTACCTAACAAAATAATACCGCCCCAATCACCGTAAGTCGGAGTTTGGTTACTTCCTGCTTTAGCAAATTCACTTGTAAAAACTATTGGTTTTAAAGGTGTACCTTCTGCAATTATTTTTGCACCGGGTTTAACTACTAATGAACCTTTAGTTGAGTTTTCACCATATATAGTTGTTCCGGCTTCTATTGTTAAAACAGCAGGGGCTTGAACACGCACTATGTCTCTAAGCAAATATGTTTTATCTGCTGTCAATGTAGTATTAGTAGTAATGTCTCCCTGTAATACTACATCTTGAGCAAAAATATTTGCTACTAAAATAAAAAAGGTCATTAAATAAGTTATTTTCTTCATTGATACTCCAAGTTGTTATTAAAAATAAAACTTTATAATTCGTAGCTCAAACCGATACTATAATCGCTGCCTACTTTTATTCTTTCGGCAACTTTATCGCCGCTAGGTGATTTTTGCATCATAATTCTATCTTGAGCTAGGATATCTTTTACCGCAAACTTTATGTTTAGCGAGTTAAATAATTTTTTAGATAAAGAAATGTCAATCTGTTCTCTTGATTCTTCAATTACATCACCAAGATTATTAAATCCGACTTTTGAAATTCTATCCCCAACTTTATTAAATATAAGTGAAGCAGAAATTCCGGTATAGGATTCATCATAATATAAACCTAAGTTAAGAATATAATCTGCCTGACCTTGCAACGGACGACTTGACTCTTGAAATCCGCCAACATTTAAATCAATTTTTGATTTAATTAAACTTATATTACCTACAAACATTAAACCGTCAAAAAACGAAGTGATACCTGAAAATGATTTTCTCACTTCAAGTTCTAAACCGTAGTTTTTTGCACCTTTTGCATTTTGGAATGAACGAGTCGGTTCAAATCCTGATGATGCTATTAACACTTGCTCAATCGGGTCTTGGAATGACTTATAGAATAGTCCTACGGCAATTAATTCACCGGGATTAGGATAATATTCATATCTAAAGTCATAATTAGTTATTAGTGCACGTTTAAGGTTAACATTCCCTTCAACTAATTCGTTGGATAAAAAGTCAAAATATGTAAAAGGTGCAAGTTCTCTAAATTCAGGACGAGCCAATGTACGAGAAAAAGCTGCACGTAAATTCATACTTTCGTTTAGAATGTATGTCATGTTAATAGTCGGTAAAATATCGTTATATTCAGAATTTACGGTGATAGGTTCGCCTTTTAAATTCTTTGATTCTAAGTGTTGTAAAGAGTATTCATACCTTAATCCGGTAACTATTTTTAAATCTTCGAACAACTTAAAATCAGTCATTAAATAAGAACCGACAACATCTTGATAGGATGTATAACTATCTGCCGGTTTTGTAATTTCCGTAATTTCAATAAAATTATTGCCAAAATTTTCAGCTACAAATATATCTTCAATCGGTTTTAACAAAATTTCTTGTTCCTTCATGAAATTACCACCCGGTACATTTTTAAATCCGAATGTACGAGCGTTAAAAGTTCTATCTTTTTTATCATAAAGTACACCAAGTTTAATACTTGGCAAGTTAGGATTTTCGAATGGTTTCAATAAAAAGTCAATTCCGGCACCTTTATTTTTATCGGTTAAATCACCAAAAAATCTTGTTGCCAATGATTGATCCAATAAAAACATCATATCTGCTTCAGTATCTTCTAAATCTCTAACATAAACATATCTTCTTGCATCCGGTTCTTCTCTATTAGATTCAGCTATATTCAAATTCCAATTAATTAATAAGCCGTTCATTAAACTTAAATGATGTTCGCCTATCAACTGAGTAGAAAATAAAGATCTTGAGACATAACGCATCGAAGTTACATTTCTGTAATCGGGATTATAGTAGTAAGCACCCTGATAATTAATTGTTTCGTCATCTGCGTTTTGATTATAGATATTTTTTAAGCTAATCTTGTTTGATTTATCCAATTTTAAACTTAAATTTAATAATGCTCCCCACATAACAGATTGAGTTGCGGTAGATCCTTTATAAGTATACCTAGGTCCCTCGAAAGTATAGTTATTACGTTCAATATTATTAGATTTTACGGAATTGCTATAATTTAACGATGCTATATAACCAAAAACTGTTTCACCGAAATTAAACTTATCACCGATATTTAATTTGTAGGAAGTATTTAAAGGAGCTTTTTTAGTTTTAGTATCCCAATTATTTGCAAAAGATTTTCCGATTTCAGTTATTTCAGTAACTGAATAATTACCTCTTAAAACAGTTTTATCGGTAACTAAATTTGGTAAAGAACGCGTTCCGTCATCCCAACCCAAATAGTCTTTATTACCGCCACTGTATGTATTAAAATCATCAAATGTTGATCGATTATTATATGAACTTGAAGCACTAAATTCCATTATAAATTTTGAAGGGAATTCTATAGTATTAATTTCAACCAAACCGCCGCTAAAATCTGCAGGTTTATCAGCTGTAAAAGTTTTGCTTGTTAAAACGTTTTCAATTAAACTAGCCGGAAACAAGTCATAAGAAAAGCTTTTTTTCTCCGGATCTGTACTAGGTAGATTGGCTCCGTTTAACATAGTGTTGTTATACCTATCTCCTATGCCTCTAACGAATGCATATTTACCGTCACTAACCGTAACACCTGTCATTCTTGATAATATATCGGCACCGTCACTACTATTATTTTTGCTAATTAACTCCGAACTTAACCCGTCTACTATATTTAATGAGTTTTTTTGTATCTGAAGTAAAGCACCTTCTGTTGATTTTATCATTTCTGCTGATACAATTATCTCTCCTAATTGCGTCGAAGTAGGTTTTAACGAAACACTAATCTTTGTATCTTTACCCGGTTCTACTTTAACTTTTTCAACAGTAACATTATTATAAGAAATATAAGAAATTTTTAAGTTATAAATTCCCGGGTTAAGTCCTTTTATTGAGTAGTAACCGTCTAGGTCTGTTGACGAACCTATACTTGTACCAACAATAAGAACATTTGCACCGATTAAAATATCATTATTGGATTCGTCTTTAATAAAACCGCTTATTGACCCTTTTTGTTGTGCAAAAATAGTGTTCGATAATATTAATATAGTAACAAAAGCAATGGCAAATTTTAATAGACCACCACGCTTTATTTTTTCTTTTATACCTTCTAAGGTATTGATTTGTAAGTTTTTCATATTATTTGGCTCTCCTTCCAAATTTTTATAATTGACATGCTAAACTTAACAAACCAATATTAACCCAATATTAAGCCTATATTATCAAATGATTATCGATTTGTTAAGAAATTGTTAAGACGGGACTGGAAGATTAAAACTGAATAAGAAAGTTTAAAGGATTTTAGAACCAGGATTTATATGAGAAACCAGTATTTGCATTTATGTACAATAACTTGGCTTGACTTTTGAACCAGGATTTACAAGATGAAAAAAGGATTTACAGGAGAAAACATGTTTTCATTTTTGTACGATAACTTGGTTTGACTTTTGAACCAGGATTTTCAGGATGAAAAAAAGATTTACAGGAGAAAAACATATTTTCATTTTTGTACGATATCTTGGTTTGACTTTTGAACCAGGATTTTCAGGATGAAAAAGGATTTTCAGGATGAAAAAGGATTTTCAGGATGAAAAAGGATTTTCAGGAGAAAAAAATATTTTCATTTTAGTACGATATCTTGGCTTGACTTTTGAACCAGGATTTACAGGATGGAAAAAGGATTTACTGGAGAAAAACATATTTTCATTTTTGTACGATCACTTGGTTCGACTTTCGAACCAGGATTTTCAGGATGAAAAAAAGATTTACAGGAGAAAAACATGTTTTCATTTTTGTACGATAACTTGGTTTGACTTTTGAACCAGGATTTGCAGGATGAAAAAAAGATTTACAGGAGAAAAACATCTTTTAATTTTTGTACGATCACTTGGTTCGACTTTCGAACCAGAATTTATAAAAAAATAAGTACACCAAATGCCGTTATCCTACTAATCCGCTAAAATCCTGTATATCCTGGTTCCAAAACACAACATTCACAAGAAAAGAATATCCAAATGAAAACTTATTACCCAACAGAAATCCATCCTGATAATCCGCTAAAATCCTGTAAATCCTGGTTCTAAAACACATTTACAAGAAAAGGATATCCAAATGAAAATATATTACCCAACAGAAATCCATCCTGAAAATCCACTTAAAATCCTGTAAATCCTGGTTCCAAAACACAACATTCACAAGAAAAGAATATCAAAGTACAAACTTCTTACCCAACAGAAATCGATCCTGAAAATCCGTTCCGTTAAAACCCTGTAAATCCTGGTTCTAAAACACATTCGCAAGAAGAAGATATCCAAATGAAAACTAATTACCCAACAGAAATCCATCCTTATAATCCGCTAAAATACTGTAAATCCTGGTTCTAAAAATTTATTAAACTTTTTAGACTTGCTTAGTGTTAAGTTAAAAACATATCAAGGAGATAATAATGGAATTAAAAGACGTATTAGAAAAAAGAACATCAATTAGAAAATTTAAAGATGACGAAGTTACTGTTGAAATTTTACGTAAAATTGTAAAAGCCGGCGGAATGGCTCCGAGTATTAATAATAGCCAACCTTGGAGATTTATTGCTATCAGTAATAAAAAGCTTTTAACCGAAATGGCAGAAGCAGTTAGAAATAAATTGAAAACTTTATTCGGAGATAAAGGTGATTTTGAGACAGAATTAGTTAGACGAAAAGTAGATTGGTTTTCAACTTTTTTTGCTGACGTTCCCGCTGTTATTGCAGTTATCGGCGAACCCTATAAAGCAGAAGCAGACGATGTATTAACAGATATATTAACTCACGAGCAGCTTAACGAGTTAAGAAATCATCCAAATTTACAAACTATTGGCGCAGCAGTAGAGAATATGCTTTTAACTGCAGTCGATTTAGGTTATGGTGCATGCTGGTTAACTGGTCCGTTAGTTGCAAAAAAGGAGTTGCAAGAATTATTAAATATTAGTGAACCTAACTATTTGGCATGTCTTGTTGCTATCGGTAAGTCAAATGATACTGTGCATCCTAAACAAAAGAAATCGATAACCGAAATATTTGAAATAATCAGCTAGCCGATTAAAAATAATTAAAAGAGACTACTTTTGGTCTCTTTTCTTTTTTACACGGTGTACAAAATTTTATCTTTTGAAAGTCGAATAATCTTAATAAATTTGTACCTCTGTAATTAATTTTTTATAAAAATATTCTAAGGCTATCATGAAGGCAAAATCAATATTAGCAGTAATATTTCTTTTCTGTACTATTCTACTTAAAGCACAAGATAGCTTTAGCACAAGTATTTATATAATAGATAGCTACGTTACCCCTGATAAACCGTACAAATTTATGCTTTCATTTATAACGGATGATAGCACAAAATCTATACTGATAATAGAAAATAAATATGAGTACAAAGTTTCGGAAAATTATACTGATAACCATAAAATTGAAGTCGATTTAGCAAATATAAAATTGGATTCGGCTTATTTCTCATTTTATATTAAAACTGTTAACAAAAATGATGAGGACGCACAAAGCGAAATTTACGAAGCTGCGATGCCGTTATCAGAAGAATTAGTTACAGCGAAAGGGAGCAATATTTTTACTACTTGTTTATTTGGTGCTATTATTTTTGGCATCCCCGAGCCTACATATTCATTCCGAGAAAACTTTGAATCAATTTCAATAAAAAAAGAAGTGCCTTTATTTTCTTATTATAGCGGTGGTTATAATTACCCTTCAGGTTATTTTAATATTGAATATAGACATATAATAGAAAACCATTTTAATTCTTTCGGAATCGGTTATAAACAAATTATTCAATTACCAATAATTGAATATATTTCATTTGGACTTACAGGATTTACAAACTTTAAAAGTAAAAACGGAATTGCTCCTGAAATATCTTTTGGGCTTTTTAAGTTATATGACAACTTTACGTTTAATATTAAGTATAGGTACAATATAAAACCTAACGAAAAAGATTTTAATTTTAATGAAATTTCTATCGGATTATATTCTAATTTCTTTTCTATAAATCTTTAGATAAATAAATAAAAAGATAAATTTTTTTAATATTTGTAATTTCCTTAAATTGTAGTTTTAAACTTTGGGATATTTGTATTGATTTCTTTTGAAATTCAGGTTTTATCGGTTAGTGATATAACTAATAGTATTAAGTATACGCTTGAGTCTAATTTTGATTCGGTTACTGTTAGCGGAGAAATTTCTAATTTTAAACCGCATTTTGCAAGCGGTCATTGGTATTTTACATTAAAAGACGATAAATCTCAAATTTCCTGTAATATGTGGGCTTCTAATAATTCCAGAATTGCATTTAAACCTTCAGACGGAATGAAAGTAATCGTAACCGGAAAAATTGGAGTATATGCTCCGCGCGGTACATATTCGCTTGACTGTAAAACAATGGTTCCTGCCGGCGAAGGCGAGTTACTGGCAGCTTTTGAACGACTAAAACGAAGACTTAGCGATGAAGGACTTTTTGATGATCTTCATAAAAAGGAAATAGTAAAATATCCTAAAAAAATTGGTATAGTAACTGCTGTTGATAGTGCCGCAATGAAAGATATGGTTAGGACCGCAACAAGGCGGTATCCGCTGGTAGAAATTGTTGTTATTCCCACAAAAATGCAGGGTGTTGGTGCTGCCGAAGAAGTTGCAAATTCAATAGATATTTTTAATAAAAGAAATGATGTTGATACAATAATTGTTGCCCGCGGAGGCGGTAGTATTGAAGATCTATGGGCTTTTAACGAAGAAATTGTTGCTAGAGCAATATTTAACAGCAATATTCCCGTTATTACCGGAATAGGACATGAAACGGATTACACGATTTCTGATTTTGTGTCAGATGTTCGAGCTTCTACTCCTACTGCTGCAATGGAAATAGCAACCCCCGACAAAGAAGAATATTATGAATTAATAAAAGATTTCATTCAAAATAAAGGAACTATATTACAGAATATTCTATTACAATATAAAATATCTGTAAACAGACTTATCGGGTCATACGGTTTTAAAATTATTAATGATAACATTAAAAACAATTTTAGAACGTTAGATAATTATATTTATAAAATTAGCGGTAGTTTAGAAAAGAGAATAAGCGATTATCGAAATAAAACCACTATTATTGAACATAAAATTCAATCGAATAATATTAATAAAATTTTGGAGAAAGGTTTTTCGCTAGTTATACAAAATGAAACTATCGTTAGAAGAAAATCAGAATTTAAAGAAAAAACAAATACTAAAATAAAGTTTTTTGACGGAGAAATTAAGGTTAATTAAAATGAAAGATTTGCAAAAAAAATCGTTTGAAGAACTTATTGAACGTTTAGAAATAATTTCTTCGGAATTAGATAACAATAGTATAGGGTTAGAAGAATCTTTAAAAATGTTTGAAGAAGGAATTTCGCTAACTAAAGAATGCTATTTAAGATTAAATAAAGCTGAAGTAAAGGTAACAGAATTAAAAAATGATTTAGAAAGAAGCATAAAAATTGAGGTACAACAAGACTAATGACCGAAATAAATAACAAATATAAAATATTATCACAAGTTAACTCACCGGATGATATAAAGAAGTTAAACATCGGCGATTTGAAGATATTATGCAATGACATTCGTGAATTTATGGTTGATATTATCTCACAAACCGGAGGCCATTTTGGCGGAGGTTTAGGTACAGTTGAGTTAACAGTTGCATTAAACAAAGTTTTTAATACACCTAACGACGCAATAGTTTGGGATACGGGTCACCAAGCATATCCGCATAAAATTATTACCGGAAGAAAAGAACAACTACATACCATCCGTCAGTTGAACGGATTAAGCGGATTTCTAAAAAGGAGTGAATCCCCTTACGATGCCTTTGGCGCAGGTCATGCGTCAACTTCAATTTCAGCCGCACTTGGTATTTCGATTGGTAATAGATTAAATAAACTACCACGTAAAGTTGTTGCCGTAATTGGTGACGGCGCCATGACAGGCGGAATGGCTTATGAAGCAATGAATAATTCGGGTGTACTTAAAAGCGATTTAATTGTAGTATTAAATGATAATCAAATGTCTATTGCTCCAAATGTATGGCAATTTTCAAATTATTTTACGGAAATGATAAGCCATCCGGAATACAACAGATTTAAAGGTGCAGTTTGGGATTTAACAGGTAAATTAGATCAATTCGGTGATAGACTAAGAAGAGTTGCCGCTCGGTTAGAATCAGGAATTAAAGCTATTGTTACACCCGGTATGTTGTTTGAAGCTTTAGGGTTTAGATATTTTGGACCAATAAACGGACATAACATTCAACAGCTTGTTAAAATTTTTGAACAAGTTAAAGCATTAAACGGTCCTATACTTGTGCATATATTAACAGAAAAAGGGAAAGGTTACAAACCTGCAGAAGGTGATATTCAACGTTTACATGCTTCTACTCCTTTCGATAAAGTCACAGGTAAAGCTTATAAAACCGGAGACGAAAAACCTTCATACACTTCAATATTCGGGAAAGCTCTTGTTGAAATTGTTAAAGATAATAAAAATGTTGTAGGAATAACCGCAGCTATGCCTGACGGTACAGGTTTAAATTACCTTCAAAAAGAATTTCCGGAGAATTATTTCGACGTTGGTATTGCAGAAGAGCACGCAGTTACTTTTTCTGCCGGTATAGCTACCCAAAATATTATTCCGGTTGTTGCTATTTATTCTACTTTTTTACAACGGGGTTTTGATCAAATAATTCATGATGTTGCACTACAAAAACTGCATGTTGTTTTTGTTCTTGATAGAGCGGGACTTGTAGGAGCAGACGGACCAACCCATCACGGATCTTTTGATTTATCTTACTTACGATTAATTCCAGATATATTAATAATGTCTCCAAAGGATGAAGTCGAATTAAGAAATATGCTTTTTACCGCTATTGAATATAAAAAAGGTCCTGTTGCAATTCGCTATCCGAGAGGAAGTTCTACCGGAGCAGAATTAAAACCAGGATTTGAGAAGTATGAAATAGGTAAAGCAGAAATAATTTCAGAAGGTTCAGAAGTCGCAATTTTGGCAATAGGCAATATGGTTAATTATGCAAGTACTGCTGCAACTTTATTGAACGAAAAAGGAATTTCAACCGGTGTTATTAATATGAGGTTTGTAAAACCTTTGGATACTGAAATGTTAGATGAACTTGCGAAAAGAAAACTAAAAATTGTTACTGTCGAAGAAAATTCAATAGTAGGCGGATTCGGCAGTGCAGTTGCCGAGTATTTTATTGATAAAAACTATAAAAATGATATATTAAGGATAGCTTTACCCGATGAATTTGTTGAACACGGAACTCAAAAAGAATTACATGAACTGTTAAAAATTGATTCTATCGGAATTATGGGGAAAATTGTTAACTTTTTAGGGAATAATATTTAAATTTAACAATTATTTTACTTAAAACTATTTGCTTTTAAATAAGCATAAATTATATTTATATTCTTTTTTTAGTTCTTTATCGTTCGTCATAAATTTATAAATTAAAGCGAGTCTTCAATGAAAACTAAAGTACTAATTGTAGATGATGAGAAAGATATTATCGAGATGTTGCAATACAATCTTGAAAATCAAGGATATGAAGTAATTTATGCTTATGACGGTTTAGAGGCACTTGATAAATTAAAAGAGAACCCTGCATTAATTGTACTTGATATTATGATGCCGAAACTTGACGGTTATCAAACACTTAAAAAGATTAGAGAAACTATAGGGTTTGAAAACATTCCTGTAATGATACTATCCGCAAAATCCAGCGAAATTGATGAGATAAAAAGCTTAAATATCGGAGCGGACGATTTTGTTCAAAAACCGATTTCCCCTAACAAACTTATTGCTCGCATTAACAGCAATTTACGCAAAGGGAATATTTTAACATTACAACATCAAAAACAAAATCAAATCAATATAGGACCGATTGAAATAGATAAAGAAAAATTTACTGTTTTAATTGATAAAGAGAATGTTTTTATGCCTAAAAAAGAATTTGAGATACTTTGTTATTTGGCTTCAAACCCCGGCAAAGTTTTTCCGAGAGAACAAATTTTAAGCGATGTTTGGGGAAACGATATTTATGTTGTCGAAAGAACTATTGACGTTCATGTTAGAAAGATTAGAGAAAAATTAGATAAATATGCCGATTTAATTGAGACGGTGAAGGGCGTTGGATATAGATTTAAAAACATCGAGTGATTTTAAGGAAAACTTTAGTTTTGGTAAAATTTACTTTAATAAGCTGTTTCTGCCATTATTAATCATCTCATTATTACATATTTTTTTATTCGACCTTTCGTTTTCTTATTTCATTTTTATTATTTTAATAATTTTTATCTTAACACTTATATTAATTTTATTTTTAGGAAAAATCAGAAAAGATGAATTAAATAAGATTAAAGATATAATTCATAAAATTAGAGAAAACAAATATAATTCACCGGATGAAATAAATTTGGGCAAGTATTTGGTTGAACTGGAAGGTGAAATTAAATCGATGTTCCTTAGAACTCAAAATGATATTCAGAACTTAAAAAAACTTGAACAAGTTAGAACTGAATTTTTAGGGAATGTATCGCATGAGTTAAGAACCCCAATTTTTGCAATTCAGGGCTTCATAGAAACTTTACTTAACGGAGCTATTGACGATAAAAGAGTAAACCGTTCATTTCTAGAAAAAGCAGGTATTCACACACAGAATCTAAACAATTTATTAAATGATCTTATTGATATCTCCATGATTGAGTCCGGTCAAATGAAAATGAGTTTTAGATATTTTGGAATTACTGAGTTTATTCAAGAAATAATTGAAGAGTTTATACCATTAGCAGAAGAAAAGAAGCTAGAAATAAGATTTGCCTATTCTAAACCCACACTCAAACTTTTCGGTGATAAAAACAGATTAAAACAAGTATTTGTAAATCTATTACAAAATGCTATTAAATATACTGATACCGGCTATATAGAAATACTGCTAACCGAAGAAGGTAAAAATTGTAAAATTACTATTAAAGATACCGGAATAGGTATTCCTGAAGTTGATATCGAACGTATTTTCGAGAGATTTTATAGAGTAGATAAAGCGCGCAGTAGATCAGTAGGAGGTACAGGATTAGGCTTAGCAATTGTTAAACACATACTAGAAGCACATAATTCTAAAATTGAAGTAAAAAGTGTTGTAAATATTGGTACCGAATTCTCGTTTAAGCTAAAAAAATGAATTAATCTGAAATTAAATTTTATAAAAATGTTGACTTATTCATATTTATTTAATAAATTTACTGTTCTAATTTAAGACTGTTGGAGGAACTAAATGTTTGCAGTAGTTGATATTGCAGGACAGCAATTAAAAGTTGAAGAAAATAAAACGTATTATGTTCGTAGATTAAAGAACGAATTAAATACCGAAGTAGTTTTTGATAAAGTGTTATTATTATCAAACGGAGACGATACAAAAGTCGGTGCACCTACTTTAAGTGATGTTACAGTAAGTGTTAAAGTGTTAGAACACTTAAAAGACGATAAAGTTATTGTGTTTAAGAAAAAAAGAAGAAAATCATACAGACGCAAAAACGGTCATCGTGACTTTTTAACTCGTATCGAAGTAACAAAGATTGGATAATTTTCGGAGGAAATTATGGCTCATAAAAAAGGTCAAGGTTCATCACGTAACGGACGTGACAGTAATCCGCAATATTTAGGTGTCAAACGTTTTGGCGGTCAAAAAGTATCTGCCGGTTCTATTTTAGTTCGTCAAAAAGGAACTAAATTTCATCCGGGACAAAACGTTTCTAAAGGAAAAGATGACACTTTATTTGCTCTGGTTGATGG
>JAEXOD010000158.1 GCA_023447335.1 Bacteroidota bacterium | reverse complement strand
TTACCACTATCTTCAGATAGTGGTAAACAAACCCCGCTAAAACTTACTTATATAGGTATATTATTCCCCATGAATAAATTCACGGGTTGCGAGTATTATTATTTTTGTTCTTTTTATTCAACACTTAACACTCAACATTTAACATTATTTACTTACCACTCAACATTTAACACTATAAATACGCTTGGCGTAATTTTTCTTGATCAAGGACATTAAACATATTAAATTCACTTTCATCTACACGTTCTACATCTCCGAAGTAATTATTTTCGGCGCTATCTCTTTGAGTAACTGCTTTAACATTTTTAGCGGAAAGAATTGCCATTTTTTCTACCACAATACTATTTGCCCCTTCTGCATCAACCGTCCCTTTTATATAGTAAGGACCCATCGAAAGAGTTAACTCGGCATAAAGTTCGTATTCTTTCGGAAAAACAACTGCCTCAAAAGTACCCGTTAAGTCTTCAAGCGAAAGAAACTTCATAATTTGGTCGGATTTTGTTTTTATACGTTTACTTGCCATATACCAGCCAATCATTTTAATCGATTTTCCCGCAAATTTTGTCATATCGGCAGCTTTAATAATTTGGGGTAGATTGACATATTGTTCAAAAAAGTTTAGCGGATGTTTAGTTATCATAAAATCAAACAACTCATACTCTGCGGCACAAATTTCTTCAATACTATATTCAACTTCGGTATAAGCTAATCGTTCAAGTTCAAGCGATTCATCTTCAAAAAGGTTAAAATATTCGGAATCCAAAATACGTCTATGCTTTACATAAATATCCAACAAACGCATTAATGCGGGACGAGTTTTATTAAAGCATTGCATAGCCCCAACTTTTATAAGCAAATATGTATCTTCATAACCGGGTTTAACTCGCAAAAGAAAATCCAACAACGATTTATATTCACCGTTTGCAGTTCTTTCTTCTACAATTCTTTCAGCCGTTTTTGTTCTAAGCCCTTTAATTGCTAAAAAACCGATTCTAATCTCTTTATCAAAACCGGTGTACTCAACTAAACTATTATTAACACACGGTAATAAAACATCTATCCCCAATCTTTTCGCTTCCTGTATATAAACAGCAGCCGAATAATACCCTCCTCCGTTAGAAAGAACGCTTGAAAGAAACTCTGCGGGATAATGTACTTTTAAATATGCAACCTGAAATGACAATAAAGCAAACGATGCACTATGAGCCTTGCAAAATGCATAACCTGCAAACGATTCTATTTGTCTCCACAACTCTCTTATTATATATTCGTTATAACCTTTTTCTCTGCACGATTCAAAAAATCTAGATTCTATTTGCTGCATTGCATTGTGAGACCTCATTTTACCGCTCATGGCACGCCTTAACAAATCTGCTTCTTCCAAAGTAAGACCGACAACTTTGTTGGCAACTTTTAATACATCTTCTTGATAAATCATAACACCGTAAGTTTCACCCAAAATATCTTTTAATTGGGGTAGTAAATATTTTCTTCGTTTCGGGTCTTTATGACGCAAAATAAATTCCTGCATCATACCGCTTTCGGCAACTCCGGGGCGTATAACCGAACTAGCGGCAGTAAGCAATTCAAAATTATCACAATCTAGCTTTTTTAATAGCGAACGCATTCCGGGAGACTCTATATAAAAACAACCGATGGTGTTCCCTTCTCTTATTATTTTTTTTGTCCCCTCATCGTTAAAAAGCATATTGTAATCGTATATATCAAAATCAACACCTCCTTTATTGCGAGCAATTTCCGGGTAAACTATCGGCAAAGCATCTTTACTCCGCTTAGTTTCCGGTAATTTATACGATTCTAAGTCTATGCTAAATTCTGTTTTATCTTCCATTTTGTCACAATATAGTAAACATTTGTACACTAAAATTAAAACATTTTATTCAATAATGCAAGCATCAAATACTTTTTATATTTGAATTTTTTAAATTTTTTTTCTATTTTTAGAAAGTAGTTAAAATCGATGGGAATAAAATGAAATCTGTTTTGATAGTTGATGATAGTCCTGCTTTTTCTGCAATGTTACAAAAAGCTTTAATGATGCGAGGCGAAGTAAAAGTTGAATTAGCAAAGAACGGAGTGGAGGGGTTAGATGCTTTAAAACAAATATCTCCTTCTTTAATAATGCTTGATATTGAAATGCCTATTATGAATGGTATTCAATTTTTAGAAACTATTCGCAAAAGCGAATCATATAAAAATTTACCCGTTATTATTATGTCTGCCAATAAAAATACAGATATTATAAAGCAAGCCGTAAATTTAGGGGTGTCAGAATATATATTAAAACCCGCAAGCATTCAAACAATATTAGAAAAAGTAAATAGAGTAATTATTTAAGTTACGGGATTTTATTAAGTCCGCATAAAAACAGACTAATAAAAGCTATAAAAATTGAACTTAATTAATAATATTTACAATTACAAACAACACGAAATTCACTTAATTAAAGCTAATTTGTTTATAAAATTTTTCTTGCCTGCAGTTAACAAACAAAAATAAACACCGGATGAAACAAAATCACCGCTATCGTTTTTCCCGTCCCACAATATTGAATAAAATCCTGAATTTTTATGATCGTTAACTAATTCTTTAATAATTTGACCGGATACATTATATATCTGCAGCATTACTTCTGATGCTTCTGCAATACTATAATTAATTGTTGTTGAAGGATTAAACGGATTTGGGTAATTATTATACAAGAAGTCCTTTGGTATATAACTTTCCCCTTCTACATTTGTGGGATTTATTTCAAAAATTATAACAAAAATATCATCACAATAATTATTATTTGAATTAGTATATCCAATTAACATATATCTATTTTCATTAATTCTAATTAAATTATTTACCCATTCGTTTTTACCCAAATCAATAATATGGTTCCATTTGGTTGTACCTAAACTATCTATGTTTATAATAATTATATCATTATTATAATTATCTTTTTTTGAGTTGCCTATTGCCAAAAACGAACCGTTTGTTAGTTGCAAAATGTCAGTACCATAATCATAATTGTTATACGCTTCTTTATAAACTCCCCATTTTTTAATACCGTCAGAATTCATTCTAAATATGCTCATATCCATAAAATCACTTCCGTGTTTATCGGAACTTCCGATAAATGCGTATCCCCCGTCAGCAGTATGTGTTATTTTACCGGCACTATCAAAATTATTTCTATTAAAGTTTTTTTGCCAAATAATATTCCCCTGCAAATCAAGTTTAACCGCAAGCATATCCCTATTAACTGCATTAAATGAGCCGGTAGAGCCTGCAGAAATAATACAATCATTTTGCCCAATTATATTAGCTGAAAGCTCACTACCGGTTCCCCCAATCTTTTTCTGCCAAAGTAAATTTCCGTTTAAATCTGAACATGTTATATAAAGATCGTAATCACCGGCAGTTATGTTATTTGTATAACCATTTAAATATATTTTATTTTGTACAATACATATACCCGTTGAATTTTGTATACCTTCTTCTTCAAAATATTTTTCCCAAATTACATTACCGTAATTATCTGTTTTAATAAGAAAGATATCTTTTGAGCCGTGAAGCGTTGAATAGCCCGTTAAAAACAAATTACCACTTTCATCTTCAACTACCGAATTACAGTAATCAAAACCAACTGTGCCTATTGTTTTATCCCATATTTTAGTACCGCTTTCGTCTATTTTGATTAGCAAAATATCACTATTTGATTCATTTTGAGTATATGTATAACCTGCTATTAAATAATTGTTATCTATTAACTTAATAGTACTTGCAGGAATATCTGAAAAAGGACCTCCATAAAACTCAGTTTTAGTAATAATTACTTGAGCACTAATTATTTCTGACAATAATGTAATTAAAAACAAAAATATTAAACTTTTCATCATAGTCTCCGTTATTTACTTCTTTTGGATTGTCTATTTTTTTCAATTGCCGCTGCTATAGCTTCACAATTTTCAAAGTGATAGTACATATTTCGCGTACCCGTTATTAAGTTTCCGTCTGTTACCGGCAAAATGTTTTCCCCCATATAAATTGCTCCTGCATTTTGATATTGAGTCTTAAAATTTGAAGTACCGGAAATTTTTCTACCGACTAACTTGTTAGTATTACACAATATTATCGGAGCCGAACAGGGTAAATAAACTACAACGTTATTATCTAATGCAGTTATAATAAGATTCATCGCCGCAGAATCAGCAATAATATCAGAATACGGATTTCCGTTTCGCCAATTGCTTGTCATTACAACAACCGCATCATAACTTTTTACATCTTTAATTTCGGAAATCAAAGAATCTACAGTCAATTCCGGTAATCCTATACCTGAAGCCCAAGTACATGAAGTTACTTTTTTTGTAACTCCGGTAATCACTGTTTTGTAACCTAGCGCGTTAAAGTCGTCTAATAACAAATTAAAATTGGCTCCGTAGTTTTTTGCTACAATTGCCAGAATTTTAATTTGAGATTGCTTATTCTCTTTTTTAATCTCAATGTTAGTAAATCCATACCAAAAAGTGCTAACAACCATTAACACTAAAAAACTCATCTTTTTCATTATAAATCCTATTTTGTTTTTCTACTCTCAAAATTATTGATAGCATGTTAAAACAACTAATAGTTTTCTATAAACGGTTAAATAATACTTTTAGCGGTTAGAATATTAATAATTTTCCATTAAGCGATTAATATAACCGCTCGGCGAAAATTCTTTAATAGATAATATTTATTTAGTATTTTAGATGACTAATAAAATTATGTTACTTATTTTATAGAATAGTATGAGTTTAGAAATTAATAAATACTTAAGCTTTAGTAAACTACACTTTTCCGGATGGTCTCTTTTTTTTCTGTACAAATTGAATGTTGAATATAATTATATAAATGAAGTAAATTTATTACTATTTACTAATACTTTCATATATTCGTCAATAGGTTCACTATTTTCATTTCTTCTTTATAAGTTATATAAAAGAATAAATCTGCTTTCTAAATCAGTGGTTAAAATAATTATATTAATTTTTTCAATATCCTTTGTTTTCTCCTTTTTATGGATTTCGACATATTTTTCATTTCTACATATATTGTTCTCAAATAACTTTACATTTAATAAATTAAAATTAAATCTTTTATTGGATTTTTCATTTTTTGAATCATTTACATTAATTATGTATAGTGTTTTATTTTTTACTTTTTCGTTATTAAAAAGATATGAAGAGGAGAAGAATAAGGAATTAAGACTTAAAGAAAAACTTGAAAGTTTAAATCTAAAAACTTTTCAAAATAAACTTAAACCTACCGTAATTAAAAAAACTTTGGAACTAATTAAAAACAAACTTGAAGTTGATCAATTATTTGCAGAAGAGTTATTAAATTCTTTATCTGAATTATTACGTTTAATTCTAACTAATTTAAAAAAAGATAACTTTTTGATTAAGGATGAAATAGAAGCACTAAAAATCTATATTACTATTTATAAAGCAATAAAAAACGAGGAAATTATATTTTCAACAGTAATGAATAAATATGAATTAGACAGAAAGGTTATTAATATTTCATTGTTCTATATTGTTAGTACTTTAATTGATACTCTTGATGAGGTAAATTTCCCTTTTTCTAATTTAACTATTAATCTAAAAGACAAAAAATTTAATTTAGAAACCGGTATTATAATATCAAAAACCGATGCAGAAAAAATTGCAATAATTAAAGAAAAAATAATTAACAACAATAATAGAAAAGAACTTTTTCCGATAGAAAATATATTCGTTTTTGATGAGTCAGATGACTATTTAAGAATTATTTTTATTTTAGGATACATTAAAAATGAATAAATTTATCCCACAGCAACTTAATTTTTGGTTTTTTCAGCTATATGGCTGGTTAATTTATTCTTCTCTAAATTATTCGCTATTCTTCATTTTAACTAAAACAAAAACTCAAAACAGTATCGGGTTTATAATAAGAATGGTAATAGGTTTTTGTTTAACTACAATTTTAAGATATATCTATAAGTATTTTTTTACGAAAAACAATTTTACAAAAAAAACAATTAGTGTAATTATTTTCTCATCGTTTTCTATAGCACTAATTTGGCAGCTAAGCAGTAAATATATTAAAGCATTGTTTTATAATCAAAACCCTATTGAAATACTATATAACTTAAGAACAGTAAATCTATTGATGGATTTATATTGGGATATCGTATTTATTGCCGTTTGGAGTACTTTGTATTTTGTAATTAAACTATATTTTTCGTATCAACATATAAGGGAAAATTCGGCTGAGATTACAGTTTTAACAAAAAAGGCAGAGATTCAGGTTTTACAGAATCAATTAAATCCGCATTTTCTATTCAATTCACTTAATTCAATACGTGCATTAATTAAAGAGGATAAAGAGACGGCAAAAGATATGATTGATAAACTAAATAGTTTATTAAACTACGTATTTGAAAATGATAAAATGATTAAATCAAAAATTAGAGAAGAAATCGATTTAATTAGGGATTACTTAAGTATTGAAAAAATTCGCTTTGAAGAAAAACTTGAGTATGATATTAAAATAGATATAGATACCGAAAAAGAAGAAATCCTAACATTTTTAATTCATCCGTTGGTTGAAAATGCTATTAAACACGGAATGAGAACAACAAAGCTACCGTTAAAGATTTTTATCTGTATTGAAAGATACAGTACTAACGGTATTAAAATAACCGTTAAAAACTCTGGTAAATTGTTGGATAGAAGAGATACCGGAATAGGTTTAGACAATGTAAAAAAAAGATTATTAAGCGCATATCCCGGTAAGCACAATTTTTCTATTTATGAAGATGTTGGATTTGTAATAGTTGAAATATTTATTAATAACCTAGATTTAGACCTATATGAAAATTAAACAAAAAGCATTAATAGTTGACGATGAAAGGTTAGCACGGTTTGAGTTAAAAAGTTTACTTTCAAAATTTCCCGAAATTGAAGTAACTGCCGAAGCTGATTCTGTAGATACCGCAATTGACATTCTTAAGAAATTTGAAATAGATATTATTTTCTTAGATATCCAAATGCCCGGGAAAACCGGTTTTTATTTATTAGAACAGATAGAAATGAATGCTAAAATTGTTTTTGTTACGGCATATGACGAATATGCCGTAAAAGCTTTTGATGTGAACGCCTTAGATTATTTATTAAAACCGATTAACCCACAAAGATTAGCCGAAACGATTAATAGAATTATCGGTGTTTCCTATGAGAAAGTACCAAATAATAATTTAAATTATGATGATAGGTTATTTTTGCAATTTAATAACAAATATAAATTTATAAAACTTAATGAGATTAAATATATCAGCTCTGCAGGTGATTACACAAAAATAACATTAAATTCCGAAGTTTCCGGATTAACTAACAAATCAATGAACGAATGGGAAAACAGATTACCGGTTAATTATTTTTGTAGAATTCACAGAACTGCAATAGTTAATTTAGAATATATTGATAAAATTGAAGAATGGTTTGAAGGTGCTTATAGAATATACTTAAAAGGAGTTGAATTACCTTTAGAAATTAGCAGAAGATATTTAATAAAAATTAAAGAACTTTTGGGATAAAAAAAATCCCTAACAGAAAAACTATTAGGGATTTTAAAAAATAAATATTCTTATTTCTGTAAAGGATATCCGCTTGCAAAATAATTAAACTGGTAGTTTTCGTAATATTGTAAATATTCTGCAATTACTCTATCTTTATATGTACCCGTTAAGTTTTCGGCATAAACTATCTCGCCCGTATCAACTTTTTGAATTCTTACATGTAATCTAATAATTCCGTTACGATCAATGAAACCATCCATTATATTTCTGCCGTAAACCAATCCACATTCTAAAACTCTATATGAAACCAAATAATCTGCTGCTTTTAAATGAGTTTTATACATTTTAACAAAAGTTTGAGCACTATCGGTAGTTAACATCGAATAACCGTTTTTATGATCTGTTGGATGGTTTTCACGCAATAGTCGCTTCAACATATCATTATCACGTTCTAATACAACAAACTGATTTTTAAGCAATGATCTAACTAATTGATCTTCAATTGTTGCAACAATAGGTATATCAATTGTCTTTTCATTTTCCAGTGATACTAAAGCAATTGACTGTCCTTGCGGAACCGGAAATGTTTTACCTAAATCAAGTTTATCAACCGTGCGTTCAATAAATAATTGATTGGAATTTTCGAACTCAACCGGAGGAAGAGTCTTGCATCCGACAGCAAATATTGCTACTAAAAGTAATAGTTTAATGTAATTAAATTTAATCACGATGCCTCCGCATTTTTATTTTTTAAATACTTTTTTATAATTTTTATAAGAATTCTCAGCTTCTTGAATTGTATCAAAATCGCCTATACGTACTCTATACCATGTTGTTTTTTTTTCTATGTATTCAGTAAAATAAGCATTAAATTTTTTCTGTTTAAGCGTACTAACTTCTTTTTCTGCAACTTTTTTACTCTTAAAAGCAGAAACTTGATAACAATATAATAAACCGTCAGAGTATATATTCCCCTTTATTTTTTTTTCGCTTTTAATATTATACGTATATGGTGTCGGATCAAATAATTCTTTTTTTATTTCTACTTCGGGAGCTTTTTCTTCAACTTTAACTTCTTCTTTTTTCTCAATAATAATTTCTTTTTTGGGAGTTGTAAAAAGATTAATTTCTTCCGGTTTTACGGAATTTAACTTTTCGGTTACAATAGGTTTTATCTCGGAATTTAACGAAGACTGTGTAATGTTCGTAGTAGTTTGCCCAAACGAAAAGGACAAAGGGAGAAGACCTAATATTAAGAATAGCTTAATCATTTATTCCTCAAATGTTTTCGTTTTCTTTTATTTGTAAAATATGGATTTTTTTAATTAACATCAAGCGAATTTAAGTGAATTTGTGATGCAGAGCACATTTTTAGACCAAAAATCACCTTGTTTTTAGATTTTAAATAAATTATTCTCATTTTTTTAATAAATTATTTTGTGATAATCAATTTAGATTATTAAATTAAAAAAGTTATTTAAATTTTTATGAGTAATTTTGATGTTCAACCTTATTTCGATAAATGAATTGAAAGAAGGGATGGTTTTTTTGGCACCAATAATAAACAGATACGGACAAGTAATAATTTCTAAAAATACAAAGTTTGAAAAAAGACATTACAACATATTAAAAACATGGGGAATTACCACTGTTGCCGCCGGAATAGAACCGGAAAAAAACGAATCTATAATTGATCCTTCAATTAAACAACTTGCTAAAGAAAAACTGGATAGACGACTTTTTTGGTCTCCAAGTAACGATGTAGAACTTGATCTTTATAATATGGCATTAAATCAATCTATTGCTCAACTAATGCAAGAAAAAGGGTTATAAATGACTATTCTGGAAAAAATATCATCCGGACTTACTAAGTTACCCACATTACCTACTATTTATGCTTCTTTAAGTGAGGCTCTATCTGATAGTAAGACAAGTATTGAAGATTTAGCTAAAATTATATCTTCCGACCAAGCTTCTTCTATAAAAATACTAAGAGTCGTAAATTCTTCTTCTTTCGGTTTATCAGGACGTGTAGATACTATTTCGCGCGCAATTTTATACTTAGGTTTTAACGAAATTAATAACATTATTCTTGCACTTTCAATTATTAATATGTTTGAGAAACGAAAGATATTGCAAGATTTTAAACCGGTTGATTTTTGGGCTCATTCAATTGCTGTCGGTACTATTGCCAGACTAATCGGAGAAGCTTTAGGGGTATCTAAATTAGAGAACTATTTTGTTGCCGGTATTTTGCACGATATTGGCAAATTACTATTTTTCGATCAATTTCCTAACGAATTTGAAGAAGCATTAATTTATAGCGAAAAGAACAAAGTTCCTATTATTGAATCCGAAACAAAAATTTTAGGTATAGGACATGACTTTGCCGGCGAAATTTTAGCCACTCGCTGGAATCTCCCTTCTTCCTTAAGAAACGTGATTGCTAATCACCACTCGGGATTTTCAAACGGAAAGCTTGACCCGTTAGTTATGTCTGTTCATCTAGCTGATGTAGTTGCCCGTTTTTTAAGTTTAGGTTATCCGGGAGATGATTTAGTTTTACAACCAAACCCATTAATTTTTCAAAATTTTGATTTGCCAAAAAATTTATTTACTAATTTACAACCACGATTAATGGAAAGTTATAAAGAAACGATTGATTTGTTATTAGCCGATTAAATATTTAATATACTGCAGGTTATATGGATAGAGACGATTTCATTAATTTTACTCCGTCGGTTTTTTGGTGGCAAAGTTTTATCAATTCGATGTTAACTTACTCTAATAGAAGATTAAAAACAGATTCTCTATCAGACATTATTTCTGAAGGTCTTGATGTTTTTAAACAAATCCCAAACACAATAAATATTGCATTCTATGAATTAAATGATGGGGAATTTATTTTTTGTAATGAACTTAAAGTTGATAATTCATATTTTTTTAATCATGCTGAAAACTTCGGAATTTTAATTGAAAAGAATATTGTTGCAACTGTTTTAACCGGCGGTA
>JAEXOD010000156.1 GCA_023447335.1 Bacteroidota bacterium | reverse complement strand
ATATCAATCAGGTCAAGTGTTAGATCAATTTGAGGTGGTCGGCGGATGGTGGGACCCCAATAATAGTGGCAGTACAACAGGTACAAATCCTGATGCAACTACCTTTACAGTTGTAACTGATAAAAAGGTAAACGGAACTAAATCCGGTAAAATATCTTATGCTTTTACCGGTGCAAACGGTGTTGTAAGAACTCACAACTCTACTAAACCAAGTATAGGAAGTTCAACCGATAGTAAAATCGGCTTATGGGTTTTTGGAGATTTAAGTTACAATACATTAGAATATTGGTTCTATCATAGCTCTACAACAAATGCTATTGTGTTTGTTGATACAATTAATTGGACAGGTTGGAAACTTAAATATATTAATTCCGGATCGATTGCCGGTACAGGTGATAAGTTATTCCATAGTATAGTTATCAAACAAACACCTAACGGAGCTTCAACAGGTGCAATTTATGTTGATGATTTACAGAAGGATATAATAACTGATATTGAAGAAGAAACCATAGGTAATGTTGTTCCTACAGAATTTGCTTTAAACCAAAATTATCCAAATCCTTTTAATCCTTCTACTATTATAAGTTTTAGTATTCCTAAGGCAGAAAATGTAAAACTTTCAGTTTATAATTTATTAGGCGAAAAGGTTGTTACTTTATTAAATTCGGATTTAAATGTTGGTAAACATAAAGTAACTTGGAACGGTAAAAATTCTTTTGGTGTAACTGTACCTTCAGGAGTATATTTCTACAAATTAGAAACTCCTTCTTTTAACCAATCTCGCAAAATGATATTGATAAAATAGTTTTGAGTTTTTAAATTCTTAATTTTGAATGTCCCTATTCCTCAAAAGGAATGGGGATTTTTTTTAATGTTAAGGGTTGTATAGGACTGTTAAATGTTGAATGTTAAGTATTGAATAAGAAGCAGTTCATTCATGGGTAATAAAAAACAATGTCGCCTCTACAAGGCTTAAACCTTTTGCTTGGAGTTCTGGGTTACAAAAATGTCGCTCCTACGGAGCTAAAAAGCTTGAATAATAGATGTTAGATTGCAGAAGTTAGACAAAAGATATTAGATAAATAATTGGTACTATCCTGTAAATCCTTTTGTTATCCTGAAAATCCTGGTTCAAAAGTAATGTTAAATGTTGAATGTTAAGTGTTGAATAAGAAGCAGCCCGAAAATTCATTCATGAGTAATAAAAAAAAATGTCGCCTCTACGAGGCTTAAACCTTTGCTTGGAGTTCTGGGTTACAAAAATGTCGCTCCTACGGAGCTAAAAAGCTTAGATAATAGGTGTTAGATAAAAGATGTAAGACAAGTAATTGTTTTTATCCTGTAAATCCTGGTTCAAATCTTACTAAAATTATCCAGCTAATCCACCATGAAAACTTTTTGCAAGAAGTACACCAAAAATAAAAAGTGCACCCAAAAGAATTCCGCCTACCAAAAAGAAATTTTTTACAATTGTCCCTGTAACATCTAATTTATTAATTGTTAAATAGTCAATATTATTTGTTCTTACTGAAAACGAGGTGCTATCCGGTTGTTTTCCTTTTATTAGATAACCATGATCTAATAATTTGCCGCCTTCACTATTAAACACAATTTCGGCATTATTAAATAGAAGCATTTTTTTTATTATTGATGAAGAGTCTATATTTTTTATTGAAATTTGTGGTTCGATAATTGTTTTTATACTATCAATCGGTATACTTATAAAACTATTATGAAAATCATAACCTTCAATTTTTAAGGGTATTTTATAAAACACTGCTTCTTTATTCAAAAATGTATATATCGAATCGTTAATTGAAATATTAATAACGTTAATACCGGATTCGCCTAATTCATTTATATTTAACTTTGTGGGTCGATAAGCAGTGCACCCGATAGTTAAATTTATGAATGATGCAATTAAAATATAAACTAAAGTTCGTTTTTTCATTATTATTGCCCAATGTAATTAAATAATATTACTACAATAATAACCATATTTGGGAATAAAAACAAGGTGAAAAAATTTTATTCCCTTTTGGAAATTAATAAGTTTTTTTTCTCTTTTTTTTGAACTGTTTTTTTGTTTTTTTTATTATTATTTTATAGCATAAAATAATTTAATAATGCATTTTAATAATTTTCGGAAATAAATGATACCTGCAATACACACTATTAACATATTGTTGCCTATTTTTTATTTGGTAGCATTTTTAACTTATGTTTATGACTTTATAGAAGACAAATCTCCTTTTCGTAATGCAAAACGTTTAGTCTTATTTATTACTCTACTTGCACATATGTTTTATCTCTTGGCGCGTACAATTGAGTTTAATCATCCTCCAATTACAAATAAATTTGAAATATTTACTGTATTGGCGTTTTCGTTAGCATGTTGTTATTTTGTTTTAGAATTACTAACCGATATTAGAGGAACCGGAGTATTTATTTTATTTTTGTCCATAATTTTTCAAACGATTTCTACTGTTTTTATTCAAGATCTAGTTAATGTACCGGAAGTTTTGAGAAACAGAATGTTAGGAATGCATGTAATATCTGCATTATTGGGTTATTCGGGAATAACTATTTCCGCAGTACATTCTACACTTTATTTGATGTTATATAATTCTCTTAAAACAAAAAAATACGGATTAATATTTAATAGATTACCAAATATAGAAATATTAGAAAAACTTAGTTTTAGTAGTATGGTTATCGGTTTCATTTTGTTAACAATTTCAATCGTTATCGGTATTGTTTGGCTTCCCCAAGCATTTCCAAATTTTAGTTATTTAGATCCAAAATTAATTACTACAGGTATAGTTTGGTTGTTATACGGAATAGGTATATTATTAAAATTATCTTCCAATTTATACGGAAGAAAGTTTGTTAATTTTTCAATTGCCGGCTTTATTACCGCAATGTTTTCACTTGTATTAGGTAATTTGCTTGCATCAAGTTTCCATACTTTTTATTGAGAAAGTAAAAAAACGAATATGAATATAATATTAATTTCTATAAATCATAAAACAGCTCCTATTGAAGTGCGAGAAGCTTTACATTTTAATAAAGAAGAAGCGGCAAATTTTATCAAAGTTATTAAGAAAGACTTACTAATCGAAGGACTAGTTTTATCGACGTGTAACAGAACTGAGATTTTGGGAATTCCTAAAAATACTGTATTAATACATGATGATATAAAAGAAGCTTTAATAAAATTTAAATCTATTGAAGGAATAAAGAAAGAGCATTTTGTTAGTTACTTTTCTTGTAGTGCCGTAAAGCACTTCTTCTCAGTTTCTGCAGGAATTGATTCGTTAATTATAGGGGATAGTCAGATATTAGCTCAAGTTAAGGAAGCTATTCAAATATCAGAGGAAAGCAATTTTGTAAATTCAAAATTACACCGATTATTTGATACTGCGGTAAGAGTAGGAAAACGAGCTATAAAAGAAACTGTTATAGGAGAGGGAGCTATTTCTATTAGTTATGCTGCGGTTCAAGTAGTAGAGAAGATTTTTGCAAATCTTTCCTCAAAGAGTGCCTTAGTAATCGGTGCGGGAGAAACAGCAGAATTAGCAGCAGTACATCTGAAAAACAAAGGAGTAGGACGAATCACAATAACTAATAGAACAAGAAATAAAGCAGAAAAATTGGCGGAAAAAATTCATGGTGAAATAATTCCATTTGAGTTTTTTAAGGAATATTTACATAACTACGATATTATTTTAAGCGCAACAAGCGCTTCAGGTTACATATTGGATATTCCGGATATTAAAGCAATGATGAAAAAAAGGCGTTATGCTGCCGTATGTATTATGGATATTGCTATTCCGAGAGATATTAATCCGTTAACAAGTAACTTAGATAACGTTTTCTATAACGACATAGATTCATTAAAAATGGTTGTTGACCATAATATCAAAAGAAGAGAGAACGAAATTCCTGTAATAGAAAACATGATTATGGAAGAAATGGTTGAATTCTTTTCATGGTACAATTCGTTAGATGTAATACCGGCAATAAAGAACTTACGAGGATTTTTTGAAAGTATTAAAGAAGATGAATTAAATAAAATAAAAAATAAAGTTTCAGAAGAAGATTATATAAGAATAGAAGAAATGACGAAAAGATTAATTGGACGACTATTACATAATCCGACTGCAAAATTAAGGCAATTGGCGGAAAACGGTAATAATTATGAACAAACCGCCCATAGTATTATGTTAATAAAAGAGATATTCAACTTAAATAGTGAAGATAAATAGATGGAAAATAATACTAAATTAGTTATTGGTACACGCGGAAGTAAATTAGCTTTGTGGCAAGCTGAATACATTAAATCGGAATTGTTAAAATATCATGAAAATCTAGATATTGAATTAAAACTTATAAAAACAAAAGGGGATAAAATACTAGATGTAGCCCTTTCAAAAATTGGTGATAAAGGATTATTTACAAAAGAACTTGAAGAACAATTGCTTAATAATGAAATTGATTTAGCAGTTCATAGTTTAAAAGATTTACAAACTTTACTTTTCCCCGGTTTAAAAGTAGGGGCAATTACAAAAAGACATGAAGTTGAAGATGTTTTTATTGGGAAATATAAAGGACAAACAATTTTTGATATTCCGGAAGGGGGTACTGTTGCAACCGGTGCATTAAGAAGAAGAAGTCAGTTAAAACATTTACGACCGGATATAAATATTGTTGAACTTAGAGGTAACGTACCCGGAAGAATTCAGAAGTTTTTAGATTCTGATTGGGATGGGATAATCTTAGCACGAGCCGGTGTTGAAAGACTTGGTCTTGAAAACCATATTTCTTCTATAATAAGTTTAGATTATTTACTTACTGCTCCCGGTCAAGGTGCTTTAGGAATTGAAATAAGAGAAGATGATAATAGAGTTCAAGAGATTATTTCTGTACTTAATGATAAAAATACCGAACTTTGTGTTAGAGCAGAAAGACAGTTTCTTAAATCGCTTGAAGGGGGTTGTCAGGCTCCTATAGCTGCTTTTGCAAAAGTATTAAGTAATGGTTTACTTCTTGATGGTTTTGCCGGTTCGATAGACGGTTCAGTTACTTTTAGAAAAAGACTTAAAGGAAAAGTTAATCATTCCGAAGAATTAGGTGAAAAATTAGCCCAAGAAATTTTAGAAGCCGGAGCAAAAGAGATATTAGACGAAATATTTAAGGAAGCCGGAAGGTAAATGAATAATAAACTTAGCTTAGTTAATGCCGTAATTTGTGGTTCGGAAGATAAAAATGATGAATTAAATGAACAGTTTAGGAATATCGGAATTAATGTAATATTTTTAAAAACTATCAGTATTGTTTCGTTAAAAATTGACGATTTATCTGTTTTTAGTAAAACATTTGATTATACAATATTAACTTCAAAAAATAGTGTAACAAGTTTATTTGAAATATTAGAATCAAATAATATAAAATTAAACAGCAAAAAAATTGTATGCATAGGCAAAAAAACTAAAGAAATATGTCAAAAATATGGTGATTTTACTATTGACGTACCCACGCAAAATAGTTCTTCAGGTGTTTTTACTTATTTCCTTAATAAATTTTTAATTGATAAGGAAATTCTTATACCGGGATCAAAAATTTCTAATCTTTGGTATATAGAAAGATTAAAAACAAACGGAGCTGCAGTACATTTTGTTCCTATTTATGATAATGTTCCGACAAATAGAGAAGAGCTAATAGAAGTTTTCAAAAAAATAAATAATAATTCAATTGATTTATTTATATTTACTAGTCCTTCTGCTTTTAGTAATTTAATAGAAATTGAAAAGATATTTGATCCTAACAAATACTTTGCAAATAAAAAAATAGCTGCAATAGGAGAAGTTACTAAGAAAGCAATTGAGGGCAGCGGATTAAAAGTAGACATAGTTCCTGAAAATTTTAATTTTAATGATTTAATTAAAAGTATTAACAATTTTTATTATTCAACGGAGAAAAATTGAAAGCATTACAAAATGACTTGGTTATCAAAGCACTTAAAAAAGAAAAAGTTGAAAGAACTCCTATTTGGGTAATGAGGCAAGCAGGACGTTATTTACCCGAATATAGAGCAGTGAGAGAAAAAAGTGATTTTTTGACGATGTGTAAAACTCCGGAATTAGCTGCCGAAGTTACGATACAACCCATCGATATTATTGGTGTTGATGCAGCTATTTTATTTTCTGATATTTTGGTAATTCCGGAAGCGATGGGCATGACTTTAATAATGAATGAGGGGAAAGGTCCGGTTTTTCCTAATCCCATAAGAAACATTGAAGACATTAGACATTTAAAGAAAATTGATCCGCACAAGGATCTAAAATATGTAATGGATTCTATCAGTTTAGTTAAAAAAGAATTAAATAATAGAGTTCCGTTATAAGGTTTCAGCGGTTCACCTATTACATTGTTTACTTATATGGTAGAAGGGGCAGGTTCAAAAACGTTTAGTAAAGTAAAATCTTTTATATATAATAATCCCAAAGAATCTCATCAGCTACTGGAAATTTTAGCCGATGTGGTTGCTGATTATTTAAGTGCAAAAATTGAATGCGGTGTTGATGCAGTTCAGATTTTTGATACTTGGGGAGGGATACTTTCTCCGACTGATTTTAATGAGTTTAGTTTACCATATATTAATAAAATTGTGAGTCAAATTAAAAGAAAAGACGAACCGATAATTCTTTTTGCCAAAGGAGTACATCATAGTATTGAAAAAATGGCAAATATTGGAGTAAATGCACTAGGATTAGACTGGACAATGAATCTTGGTGAAGTTAGAACAAAAGTCGGTAATATAGTTTCTTTACAAGGTAATTTAGACCCAACTATTCTATACGGCAATAAAGAAACTATAAAACAAAAAGCAATTGAAGTGTTATCTGAATACGGAAAAGGTGAAGGTCATGTTTTTAATTTGGGGCATGGTATCTTACCGGATATAGATCCCGGAAATTTGAAATATCTTGTTGAAATTGTGAAAGAAGAAAGTGTAGTTTTTCATTAAAAATAATTATATTTTGTAAATATAATAACGGATTAATAATGTTTGAAATAGATTTAGAATTAATTAAGAAATACGATAAACCGGGACCTCGTTATACATCATACCCTACGGCTCCGCAGTTTAACGAAAAGTTTACTCCTGAGATGTATCTTGATGAGATTATTAAAACAAATTCAAGAGATATTATGCCTAATTTGTCGTTGTATTATCATATTCCTTACTGCGATACGTTGTGTTATTTTTGTGGTTGTAACATGCTTGTAACAAGAAATAGAGAAAGAATTAAAGAATATATTAAATATCTAAAAAATGAGACCGATTATTTAAGAACATATATTAATACGAACAGAAAGGTAACGCAATTACATTG
>JAEXOD010000064.1 GCA_023447335.1 Bacteroidota bacterium | reverse complement strand
CCTTTATGATGAAAACGGAAATAAAATTAAAGAATTAATTTATGATGATAACATTCCAAACGGTCCTGCAAAATTTTATTATGGTAATGGTCAATTAAAAGCTGAAATATCTTATAAATTAGGTAGAAAAAACGGCGTAAGTAAGATTTATTATAGTAATGGTGTACTAAAGATTCATGAAACTATGGTTGATGATGTTAGGGAGGGGATTACTACTACATATTACGAAAGCGGGGGATTAAAAGAAGAATGGAATTTTGCAAAAGGGGCTCCCGAAGGTAAAAGTAAATTTTATTATCAAAGCGGTTCATTATACGGAACTAAAAATTATAAAGAGGGAAAAGAAGAAGGGTTAACTCAACTATTTTATGAAAACGGTATTTTGAAAGAAGAAATAAATTATAGAGAGGGAAAAAAGAACGGCATAAATAGGCTTTATGATCAAAATGGTAAGCTTATTAAAGAACTTATCTTTAATGAAGGTATTTTTGAAAAAGAGGCAGAGATTAAAAACGAACCCAAAATACCTGTTAAAGAGACACCTAGACAAGTTGAAAAAAAAATGTCTTTTAAAGAAAAAAGTATTTTAACACTTAATTATATTGCTGTTATTTCGGCACTGATTTTTTTAATTTATTTAATTTACTTTTATATTGTTGCTAAACTATAACGCTAAATACTTTAAAAATTATTATGAAAAATTATTTAATTCTTATCATCTTAATTTATAGTTTTGGATGTACTACTACCAAAACTTCTGTTCAGCAAATAAGTGTTGAACAAACTTTAATGAATATACCTATTAGAATAACAGAGAATAATTCGGCAGGAAATGTTGTGATGGGATTAAATATTTCCGGGTTTAAAAACAAGTCAGTTGAAACAAACATTACCGGACACACTACCGTTAATGAATATGGTATTTTTGAAGTTGAAAAAATATCAGATAATTTGTATCGCGAGCATGCTGGTGTTAACCGAAATCAATTTAAGGGGAATAACTATAACTGGAAATTACCTGAAATTAGTGTTATGGGGAATATTGATATAATTGCATCAAAATATTTTTGTTTATTTGGGGGAATTAATTATAATCTTATAAACAATAATGAGAATTGGAGCAAGTATTTTGGCTTAGGTTTTTATAATGAACGTGATAAATTTGCGTATAGAATTGATTTTGGTCTATTCAATAATAATTCTAAATATTTGATTGAATATGTGAAGATTGAAGATAAAGAAATTAGCGGTGATATGACTAGAGATGTATGGTTTTATAAAAAGGAAAGTTCAGATAATTATTGGGGAACATTTTTGTCTTTTACATATAATACTAAAAGAAATGATTGGTTAATTAATTTATTTGCAAACTATACGGTGGGTATTCAAGTTTTATACGATATAGATTTACCGATTGATGTTACAACGGATAAATTTAATTTTAATCTGAACTCGACTGTACATAGCTTTTCAACAGGAATATACCAAACTATTTCCGAGAATTTTCGAATTACTATCGGGGCTAAATATTTAAGGTATAAAATTGATAATAGTAAAGCAGATAATTTGAATTATTTTACTCAGCTCGATTTTGTTTTATAAAAAAATCCCCTAACATTAAATGAAAGGGGATTTTTTAAAATTATAACTTAAGGGATTATTTTAAAATCATCATCTTTTTGGTGATATTTAAATTATTTCCGGAAAGTCTGTACATATAAATACCTGTGCTTAAATTTGTTGCATTGAAAATAGCTTTATGATTACCTTGTTCCAAATTGCCGTTTAATAAAGTGGCAACTTTTTGACCCAAAATATTGAATACTTCTAGTGTATAAATTCCGTTTGTCGGAATACTAAATTCAATAGTTGTAGTGGGGTTAAACGGATTCGGGTAATTTTGTGATAAGCTGAATTCAGATGGTAAATTATTTTCGTTTTCTACACCCGTAATATCGTTAGCAATAAATTTTGCAGTAGTGGAATAAGATGAATAGTTACCGTCTGTTGTTTTAGAACGAACTCTCCAATAGTAAGTATTGTTAGAAAGATTGTTTATAACAGCATTTGTAGTGATCGAGTTTACAGTAGCTGCATTATTCATTTCCGGATTAGTAGAATATTGAATTTCATAAGATTCTATATTTCCGCTTGTAGGAATAAACCAAGAAAGAACCGGAGCGTTAGTAGATAATTGAACTCCTTCAATTGGGCTTCCCGCAATAGGCATAACCGGTTGATTATTTGCTGCAGTAACAAAGGCTGCAACAGAGCTATAATTTGAATACACTATTCCGTCATAAGAACGAACTTGCCAATAATATGGGGTGCCGGCAATAAGTCCGTTTAAAGTATAACTAGTTGATGTTAAATTGCTAATTACAATAGAAGCGCTCATATCAGCGTTATTGGAGTAGCGTAAATCATACTTTAGTCCCGTACCTGCTGAGTTTACATACCACGAAAGTAACTGTGAATTAGTATAAACTGTAGCACCTCCTTTTGGCCATGAAGCTACAGGAACAACTGCAACCGGAGCGTTAGATACGGTTGAGAATGTTTGCCAAGCTGACCAATTTGATGTGTTTGTCCCTACTTTGGAACGCACACGCCATTGATATTCGGTTGCTGGTTGAAGACCAATAATTTCAACAGATTTAGTTGTTAAATCTTTATACTCGGTAACATTTGTACCTTCCTTTAATTCAACATCGTATGTTAAACCTAAACTAAAAGTATTTAGATACCAATTTAAAGTAACCTTGTTTGTGTATACCTTTGCATTATCGATCGGATAGGATGCAATAGGAGTTATAGGAGCGTGGGACAAAGTTGCAGAAACAATAAATGATGCAACATCAGACCAATCTGAATAGTTTGTACCATCTGTAGATCTTACACGCCACTTATAAGTATTGCTCGGAATTAAAGCAGTTTCTAATGTTACAAATAAGGAAGTAACATTGGTGAATTGAGGAGCAGGAGTAGAAGGGAAGGATGTATTTGCCCCTTCAACATATTCTATCTCATATTTTAATCCCGTAACATAAGCCCCTAAGTACCAATAAAGTGATGGTTTAACCGAATAAACAACTGCATTATTAATCGGATACGATGCAATCGGTTTAACTATTGAAGGAATTGAGATCATCTTAAATGTAGCCGGTTCTGACCAATCAGAACGAGTTGTTCCCTGAACCGAACGGACTTTCCAAGAATAAGTTTTACCTTGTAATAAAGTTACTTCAAACCCGCTACCTGAAATATTAGCATAAGTTACATCTGTTGCATTGAGAGAGGAAATGTCTCCTTCCTTTAACTGAATTTCGTACTTCAAATTAAAAGATGGTTCATTTAAGTACCAATACAAGTTTGTTTTCAAAGTATAAACCGTATTGTTCCCTAGTGGCCAAGAAATTACAGGAACAACAGAAGTACCGTAAGTTTTAAAACTTTCAATATCGGAATAGCTTATTACTTGGTTATTGAAATTTTTTAATCTGATTTTCCAATAATAAATAACACCCGGGTTTAACCCTGATAAAACATAAATATTATTAGATAAATTTTCTTTGATATCATAAGTTGCAAATGTCTGATCAGTAGAATAAAACAAGTCGTATTTCATTCCTGTACCACCGGTAGGTAACCACCAAGTTAAAGTAGGATTAGGAACATAAATTTGAGTTCCTCCTATCGGCGAAGAAAGATTAACTGTTACTTTTGCAAAGGTTGTAAACTTAAAAGCGGTACTAAAACTACTGGAGTAAGTATCAAATTGATTTGCTTTTACTTTCCAATAGTATGTAGCTGCGTTTGTTAAGCCTGTAAAACTACAATAATTTGTAGTTATGCCTGTTTTTGTAAAAATAGTAGTCGAAAAATCAGCTTTGTCTGAAACGATTAAATCATAAGATGTAGCACCTTCAACTTCATTCCAAATAACAGTAGGTTCAATACTAACTGAAGTAGCATTGTTTGAAGGAGAGAATAAAGTAGGAGCGACAGGTTGAACGGCAGTATTAATAACATTGACATCAACAAAATAGTTGGAATTTAGAAACGACTCGGTAGGGAAATTTGCCGGTGTAAAATTATACACACCGTTGTTTCCGTCTGCAATAGTAGATAAAATTCCGTTTGTAACCGTAGTAGCTAATCCATTATGAGTAGAACTATAAGCTGTATTGTTATTAACCGATACTACATAAGTCGTATTTTCGTTAATCAGAAACGGGGTTGTTAAATTAGCTGTCTGCCAACCCGAAGCAGTTTCGTTGGTAAATTCTACTGACGTTAATAAAGTGCCGGTATTATTCCATATTTTCCCAATATGAATTCCGGTTTCAGTATTAACTTTGTAAAATCTAATAGCTTTAACAATTGTTTTATGAGTAGAAACGAATTTAGTTCCTAATTCATAATCGCCGTCAGTACCCACAATCTCCGGTATCTGAGTTGTAAAAATTGTAGTCTGCGCAAAATTATTTGCATAACAGAACAATAAGATAAATAACCCTAGTATCCATATTTTTTGAATATAGGATGAGGGGGTTTTCATTTTTTCTCCTTAGTTAATTTATGATAAGTTAATTAGTTGTATTATATTTATTAGGTCAATTGCAGTGCCAGAATTTTTTCACTCAAAAACCATCAAGAAAATTTAATTATAAACAAAGTGAATTATTAGTGAAAAAATACGCTTGAATATTCATATTCTCACTATTTTTTGCAAAATTAATAAGAATAAGATAAAATTAGTATTATTAAATAATAATGAATTGTTTCAAAATGAGATGATTATTAGAATGATACAAAAATCCCCTCAGAGAAAAGAGGGGATTTAATTTAATAAAGGGATATTTGTATTACTTAATTTTAAAATAAATATTAAAAAGCGTCAAGATTTCTTCTTTAAACTTAAAAATATCGTATTCATTTGAATTAATTACGAGTTTAAAAGTTCTGGTCTTATTTTGATAAGCCGGTAAATCATAATCTTCAGGTAACCTAACATGTTCAAATACTGAACCTTCTTCTATAGTGGGGTCGTCAATTGTGATTGTATATGTGCACTTGAATGTTAATATTTCTTTGCAAATTTTCATATTGGTATCACGCGAAACCCTTTTAACAAAACGTGTTAATGTTTCGTTTTGCTGAGCGTTTTTTAACCACTCGAGTAAAAAAGAAGCCGTACTAACAAAATTAAAAAAAGTATCGCCGCTTACGACCATATCCAAATGTTCGTAGTCGCGAACAAGTTTGTCGTATACGTTCCTCGGAGTCGTAAATTCATGCTTGAAAATCATGTTACACCTCTTATTTGTTTATATGTTAGCACCTTAAAATGATGCATTTAATCCAAGTTTTGTTTAACCCAATTTTCTAATCCGCCTGTAACAATCAATTCTTGGGCAGCTTTACCTACCGGACTAATATAATAATTTTTTCCGTTAAAGCAAATAACAGAGTTTGAAAAATCAATTTTAATTTGTGATTTTGTTTCGAATGTTAATCGTTCTGTACCATAAGCTGCTGTTAAATCGTTAATTAATTCAGGAACCTCTAAAATTAAAAAACCGTTATTTAAAGCATTTCGTTTGTAAGTTTCGCTAAAAGACCCTGCAATTACTAATTGAATACCTCTATATTTTAGTGCTGTGGCGGCTTGTTCTCTACTACTTCCGGTACCAAAGTTAAATCCTGCGGCTAAGATATCACCTCTTTTCGCAATCAATTTAAAATTTGGATCATAATTTTCCATAACAACTTCAGCTTGTTGCTCGGGTGTAAAATCGTCATTATAGGTATATTTCCCCGGATAAATACCGTCAGTATTTAAGTTATTCTGCGGACAGAATAATAAATCTCCTTCCATAATTTCAGGAAAACCCGCTAATATCTTTACTTTATCAATTTTCAAATCAGGTGCTGTGTTTTCAGAAATAGTAGCTGATATTTCAATACCTTTATCATTACTATTACCGGATATAAATCCGCTTAAAGCGCTATAAGCAACAATAGCCGGTGATGCTAAATATGCGAATGCAGACGGTGAACCCATACGACCTTTAAAATTTCTATTAGTTGCAGAGATTCCCACTTCACCGTCTTCAAGCAGTCCTATTCCTAAACCTATACAAGGACCACAACTTGGGGGGAGTTCAATAGCTCCTGCTTCTAAAAGAATTTGCCAATGACCTGAATTAACGGCTTTTTCTTTTATCTCACTACTAGCAGCTGCAACATAAAACTTTACATGTTCCGAAATTTTCTTTCCACGTAATACTTCTGCTGCTTCAATTAAATCCTCATATCTACTATTAACGCAAGAGACTAAATATGCCTTATCAATTTTTACTTTTTGATTTTCAATTTCACTCACTTTTGTCATTTTTTTTACGGTATTTGGACCTGAAACATAAGGTTCAATAGTTGAGAGATCAATTGTTATAGTTTTGGAATAATAAGCATCTTCGTCCGCAGATAATAAAGGAAGTGCATTAATCAGATTTTCAATTTTGCTATCATTTATGCGGGGGTTTTTACCGTTTCCCGTGATATCAGAATTTACTCCTGTTAATCCTCTTTTTGCCAGGTAAGAATTCCTTTCATTTAGCCAATTTATTGTTACTTCATCAATAGGGAAGAGTCCTACTAAAGCTCCCCATTCAGTTGTCATATTGGCAATTGAAAGTCTTTGATCAATAGTTAAGTTTTTTACTCCTTCCCCTGAAAATTCGATTCCATAGTTTAATACTTCGTCATTATTAAAAAAGCCACACAATGCAATTATTAAATCTTTACCCGTAACACCTTCATTCAACTTGCCGATTAATTCTACTTTAGCAACCGGAGGTACTTGCCACCAAGTTCTTCCTGTTGCCCAAATAGCCGCAGCATCGGTTCTAACAATCGGTGTGCCTAAACAACCTAAACCACCATACATGTTACTATGACTATCCGAAGCTACAGCCATTGTACCGGGGAATGCATAACCTTCTTCGCACATTATTTGGTGTCCGATTCCTCTGCCTGCCGGATAAAAATCAGCACCCATGCTTTTTGAAAACTCTTCGATCTTTTTGTATTTCTCTAAATTTTTTTCGGAAGTATCTTGTACATTATGATCTAATGTATGTACAACTTGATTAGGGAATGCAAGTTTTTTTGCGCCGATACTTCTAAATTTAGGAATAACCGCACCGGTATTATCATGAGTCATAATATACGCCGGTTTTATAGAAATAAAACTGCCCGCATAAACTTTTTCACCTTCTTCTAAACCGTAAGCATATTTTTGAGCAATTTTTTCAATTAAATTTTGTCCCATTTATATCTCCTACAATTTAATGGTTACTTCAGGACGAAAAGGATCAAAGCTTACAAAATCCGCATGGTGCACAATAATTGCTTCAACGGTTCGTTTTCCCAGATCACCTTCTTTTGAGTGTGTCCCTATAATATGTAATACTTCCGGGGGTAAATTAAATCTATCTGCTAACGCTATTCCGCTAAAAGGGTGTCGGACTAATTTACCGGCTTTTGAAGTAGAAAGTTTGCCGTCAATTATTTCATATTCAATAAGTTTCCCCACATCTATTAAAATTGCACCGGCAATTAATAAGTCCATATCTATTTTTATTTCATTCTTAAAATTTGTTTGCATTATTTTTGCCATCTCAACAGATAACTGAACACAAGTCCTTTTATGATTCATAAATGAAACTTGGCAATCTTTAATAAGCAATGAAAAGGGGATTACTTCCAAATCTTCGGGAGTTAAAGGGCTATTTTCTATGGCATATATCCAACACTGTAAAACTTTCTCTTTTAATTCTTCGTTATTAATCCAATTAATTTCGGGCCAAATTTTTAAAACTTTTTCGCGCATAAATACTCCGGTTTTAGAATATGTAAAATTAAATATTTTAATCAAATTTCCTTTTTGTCCCACTTTGTCCCACTAAAGTCGTGGGCTAATGCTGTGCTTTGTGCTCTCTTACAATTCTTCAATTTGTTTTGGGGTTGTTTATACCCCATAAATATCTCGAATGTATTTTGTTATATTAACCCACGACTAAAGTCGTGGGCTGAAGTCGTGGGTTGGGTATATAATTGTTAATAATTCAATTGCTTGAGATGGACAATAAAATTATTTATAATTTTGCAATTATGGCATCTGTCATTTCTTGAGTAGTGCAAGCACCTTGTTCAAAAACATTTGGTCCGCCTTTAAGTTTTAACATATCATAAGTCTTAACTTTCCCTTCTTCGATAACCTTAGCTATTGCAAGTTTAATTTTTTCTGAAAATTCATGTTCTCCGATGTGGTCTAACATCATACAAGCAGAAAGAATCATTGCAATAGGATTAACAATGGAAGGATCAAGTTTTTCATATTTCGGAGCAGAACCGTGTGTGGGTTCAAATACCGCAACTTGTTCGCCGATATTAGCTGAACAAGCAAAACCTAATCCGCCAACTAATCCGGCAAAACCATCACTTATAATATCGCCAAACATATTACCGGCAACTATAACACCGTAAGTCTCCGGATTTTTTGTTAACCACATCATTTGTGCATCAATGTTTGTATCCCACAAATCAATTCCCGGATATTCTTTTGCAATTAATTTTGCTTCTTTAAGCATCATACCGCTTGTTTCTCTAATAACATTTGGTTTTTCACAAATAGTTAAATTTGTATAACCGTATTGTTTAGCATATTCAAATCCTGCTCTTATTATTCTTCTACAAGCATTACGCGAAAAAATTCTAGTACTTACTGCCAAATCTTCGCCCGGCACATCTTTAAAGAAAGCCATTTTAGAATGTGTTTCTAATGCATCTCTAACAACTTTAGGCGGGTTTGTCCATTCAACACCGCTATATAATCCTTCTGTGTTCTGTCTGAAAATTACTGTATTCACAGGTGGTTCTTCAATAACATCGTTAAATCCTTTACGAATAAAATTTAAGGGGTTACCTTTGAAGGATATACAAGGTCTTATGCAAATGTCCAAATTAAAATGCTGTCTCATAGCAACAATCGGACTATAATAAACATATCCTTTATCTTGTAATTCTTTCGCTAATTCTTTTGCTGCGGCTTCTTTTGGTTTACTAGTAATAGCTCCGAATAAACCTATTTTGTGTTCTTCTAATAAGTCGATAGTTCTTTGTGGTAAAGGGTTTCCTTCGGATATCCAAAAATCCCAACCGATATCACCGTGAACATAATTTGCTTTAAAACCAACTGCATCTAACACTCTTACTGCTTCTGGTGTAACAACTTTTCCGATTCCGTCTCCCGGCATAGTTACGATAGTTCTCATATGTCTGTCCTTGTTATTTTGTAAATTAAAAAGATTTGTACAAAATATTGAGTATTATTTAATTAAGCAAGAAAAATAATTATAAAAAATTTAAAATAATGAATACTCATAATTTGCAAATAAACGGCATTTTGCGTATTTTGCACAATCTACACAAACAAATATGAGGTTAAACTTTATGCGCAAAATGTTCTTACCTTTTTTAGCTGCCATGATGTTAGTTACTTCGCTATTTGTGGTAGCTCAAGAAAAAAGCGGTACAATGGAGCAACCCAATTATGCAAGCTTTACTAATATTTTAGGCACTGAAGACACCGTTATTACTACTTTCCCTTATGTTGAAAGTTTTGACGGCACAGCTTTTTTACCAAACGGATGGACACAATCAAGTCCTACGACAAAATTATGGGATAGAGTTACAACCGGATCTAGCCCTACAGCTACTCCAAAAGACGGTACACATATGTTAAGGTATAATTGCTATAGCTTTACAAGCAATAGTACTGCAACATTAGTTACTCCTGCTTTAACATTTGGTGCCGGTACATACAGAGTAAAATTCTGGATGTATAGAGATGCCGGTTATTCAACAACCGCAGATAACGTTGAAGTACTTTACAACGATTCAAATAGTGTTACAGGTGCAACTTCATTAGGTATCATTAACAGAGCTATGGCTTTAGCACCTGTTGTAACTACAGCAGGCTGGTATGAATACTCATTTGAATTACCTGCAACAACACAAGGTACAGGTAGAAGAGTGTTCTTTAAAGCAACAAGTAAATATGGCAACAATATGTTTGTTGACAAAGTAACAATTGAAAAAGTATCTAATGCAGTTGTTGACTGGTGTAACTTACAATGGCCATTAACGCACACAATGGTAGAAGGAAACACTTTTGATGTTTATGCTCAAGCATGGATTAACGGAGTAACAAATGCTGCAGGTGCTACTCCTTTATTGGAATGCTATATTGGTGTTAGTACTACAGATACTGATCCTTCAACATGGACAAACTGGTATCCGGCAACTTTTAATGTTGATAACGGAAACAATGATGAGTTTAAAGCCACTATTGGTGCAACTTTAGGTGCAGGAACTTATTATTATGCAAGTAAATGGATTTATCAAGGCGGACCCGCAAAATTTGGCGGTGCTAACGGTTTCTGGAATGCTACAACTAATCCATCCGGTGTTTTAACTGTTACTCCGGTAACTATCACTTCATATCCAATGACGGAAGGATTTGAAGGCGCAGCATTTCCTCCGGTAGGTTGGAAAGTGCAAGATATAAACGGTGCACCAACATGGACATCTTCAACCGGAGCGCCTAGAACCGGTTTAAAACATGCGAGATATAATTATAGCGGATCACTTGCCGCAGCAGATGTTTTATTTACACCGGCTATTTCAGTTGAAGCAGGAAAAACATACTATGTATCATATTATTATCGTGCTCAATCAGCTACTTTCCCGGAAAAAATGAGAGTAATATTATCAACCGGACAAACAGCTGCAAGTGCAATTGATACATTATCAGATCATTCAAATATGGTTAATATTGTTTATGAAAACAATGTTGCATATTTTGTAGCTCCGACAACCGGTGTATATTATGTAGGTTTTTATGCTTATAGTTTAGCAAATATGTACTACATAAATCTTGATGATATCGAAATTGGTAAAGTTTTTGATAATGATATCGCAGTTGTTTCTTTAGGACAATTAAATGCAATTCCTACACCTTTTAAAGAAGCAGAAGATACAAAGGGTGTTGATCAAGAAACAACATTTAATTTGAAAGATGTTAGCGGTGTTAATTCTCATGAATCAGGTGTTTATGAGCCAAGATTTAGCAGCGAAGACAACAGCACAAACTTAGTAACGTATATTAACGGAACACCTTTTACAGAAGGTTATACTCCGATAAATATGCAAACAATATTAAAAAATGTTGGCTTGAATGCACTTGAGTTCACAGTTAATACTAAATTTAATAACGTTTCAGGTAGTCCGGTTAATAGACCTTCATTAGCTCCGGGCTCAAATGATACTTTGGCATTCAATCCTACTGCAACTGCACGTGGTACATTTACTACCGAAGTGAATGTTGTTGCTGCCGGTGATACTTCTAATACAGTAAACAATGCTTTATCATATTTCAAAACATTAGTTTATCCTGATCCTATGATTAAGATAAAATATGATAACGGCTCAAATACACCTTATACATTTATTGGATTTGGTACAAATAACTTACCTTTAACTGCTGCAGTAAGATTTGTCGCTTCCGATAATATGAGATTGGCAAACGTTGATGCTTTCTTTAGAAATGAAGCAAGTACGGCAGCAATTACTGTTAAAGTTTATGCTGCAGGTGCCGATACTCTAGCTCCGGGTACTTTAATCTATTCAAAAACCTTTGACGGTGCTAATTATTTAACAGCAGGAACAGTTGGCTCATATGTTACCTTACCGTTAGGTAATGATGCTCCTACATTTACTTCAGGAACAAATTTCTGGGTAGGTATTAAATTTGACGCTGCTATTCAATACCCAATGGGTGCTCACAACACATCACCAACACCAGGTCATAGCTTCTTAACTGATAATGATACTACTTGGTATCCTGTTGTGTTAAGTAATGTAACTTATTCATGGTTATTGCGTGCAATTGGTACACCTTGGACTCCTCCTCAGTATACAACAATTTGGGAACGTAACAAAGCCCAAAACAACATGCCTACTTGGTTTAGCACTACAAACAATGAAAGAGGTTTTGCTTATGGTGTTCAAAATACTCCTACAGAAGGTGGAGTAAAACGTTTATATGTTGCTTCAAGAAACGGCGGTAATTTTGTTAAAGTATTGGATGCAACAACAGGTGCAGATGTTGCAGATATGATAACAACCGGAATTAGCGGTGGTACACTTGCATTTAATGATATGGAAACTTCTTTAGACGGTAAAATATTTACTGCAAACTTAACTACAAATGCTTCTACTTCTCCATTTAAAGTTTATATGTGGGATAATGAAACAGCTACTCCGGTTAATATTATTTCTTATACGGGTGATGCAGTTCGTTTAGGCGATAAATTTACGGTAACCGGAAATGTTAGTGATAACTCTGCAGTTATATGGGCCGCTTCAGCTACATCAGGATTTATGAAAGTTTATAAATTCTCAATGTCAGGCGGCACATTTAGCAGTACACCGACCGTAATTAGTTTAAGTGATAATGCTACAGGTACACCTACAAGTGCATCTGTTGGTCCATTACCAAACGGTGATTTCTATTGGAAAGCTACAGGTTTTGGCGTTAAAAAATACTCAGCTACAGGTACTTTATTAGGAACTATTCCTACTACATTAGTTGCTTCGGGCGGAAATGCAGTAAGATATTTAGGTTTAGTAGGTACATTTGAATACTTAGTTGTATTCCAATACGGTGCAGGAAATGAAAATGCAAGAATTCTAAAAGTTGATCCTTCAGATTTTACAACTGCAGCAACTTATGAATTAACCCCAAGCATGGGTAACAACGCAAATGGTAACGGTTCTGGTGACATAGCCTACGCATTAAATCAAGACGGTACCGGAGTTATTTATGTTATGTCAACAAACAACGGTTTAGGTTGTTATCAAACATTATCACCTGTTCCTGTTGAATTAACTTCTTTTGTTGCTAGCGTAAATAAAGACGTTGTTAGCATAAGCTGGACAACTGCTACTGAAACTAACAGTAAAGAATTCGTAATTGAAAGAAAAACAGGCAATGATTGGAATGCTGTTGGTAGAGTTAATGCAAACGGTACTACTACAGAACCTAAAGCTTATTCTTTCAGCGAAAAATTAGATTTAACAGGTAAATATAGCTACAGATTGAAAATGGTTGATTATGACGGTACATTTAGTTTTAGTAATGTAATTGAAGTTGAAGTAGGTGTTCCTGCTACATTCAGTTTATCACAAAACTATCCTAACCCATTTAACCCATCAACAAAAATTAACTATACAATTCCGGTTGATAGCAAAGTTACATTAGAACTTTATGACATTACAGGTCAAAGAGTTGCTACATTATTCAGCGGTGATATTAAAGCCGGTTACTATAATTTAGATTTCGCTGCCGGAAACTTGGCAAGTGGTGTTTATATTTATAGAATTTCTGCTTCTTCATTAGCTGACGGTAAAACTTTTGTTAGCAGCAAGAAAATGATGCTCTTAAAGTAATTTTGAATTCTAAAGATTGAATTCTGAATATCCTCATCCCCGAAAAGGGATGGGGATTTTTTTTAATTTTTAATTTTGAATGTTGAATGAGGTTTGTATAACTTTGTTTTTTATCAATTTTTATTGTTGACCCTTGATTAAAACACTTAATATTTCCCCTTAATGCAATATGTACACTCATTCCCTGCTCTTTTTTCTAATTAGAATAACGTTGTTTGGTTATCAGTCCTTTTTAAAAAAATACGAACTATTTTACACTTATATTTTCAATATAATGATAAATATACGGTACAAAATTATTCGGTTAAAAAGAGAGAAAGTCTGAGAATATTTAGAAACTTAAAGACTAAAATATTTTGACGGGGATTATTAGTTTTTAATTAAATTAAACGAAATCCCAAGCATATAAGTGCAAGGGATTTCGTAATAATATAAATTAAAAAACATAGTTTTTAGGAATAACTACGATACCTGTTTCACTTACCGTAAATCTTTTACGATCAATTTCAGGATCAAATCCAATTTCCGTATGTTCCGGAATAATAACGTTTTTATCTATAATTGTTCTTCTTATTCTGCTATGACGACCAATTGTAACGTTATCCATAATAATTGAGTCTACTACATAAGAATACGAATTAACTCGAATATTAAAACCAAGTATTGATCTTTCAACAAGACCTCCGGATACAATAGTACCATCAGAGATTAAGGAGTTAAGCACGCGTCCGACACGTTCCCCTTCATGAGAAAGCGTTTTAGCAGGCGGATACTGTAACTGTTTTGTACGTAAAGGCCAATTAAAATCGTAAAGGTTAAAATCCGGGTTTACACTTATTAAATCCATACTTGCAGCGTAATAACTATCAATAGTACCGACATCAACCCAATAAGGTTGTTCTTTTTTGTTTTCATCCTGAAATTTATACGCAACAACTTCAAATCCGGATTTAATCATGTAAGGTATAACATCTTTTCCGAAATCGTTATTATCAATTCCTTCACGTTCCATTTGTTTAAGTACATTATGCAATACTGAAACATTAAAAATATAAATACCCATATTTACAAATGATTCACCGGGTCTATCAGGAATTTGTGGTGGTATAGCTGGTTTTTCTAAAAATGACATTACTTTGTAATTTTCATCAATTCCTACCACTCCGAATCTATTCGCAGTATCTGCAGGAACATTCATACATGCAATAGATAGATCAGCTTTTCTGTCAAGATGGTACTGAAGCATTTTTAAATAGTCCATCTTATAAATATGGTCGCCTGATAAAATCAAAGCCCATTTATATTTACCAGCTTCCAAGAAATTTAAATTTTGATAAATTGCGTTGGCTGTTCCCATGTACCAATTATTACTTTCTTTTTGTTGAGGAGGAACAGGGTAAATAAATTCTCCTAATTCAGGATTAAAAATGCTCCATGCTTCATATAAATGCTGATTTAATGAATCAGATTTGTATTGGGTTAACACATAAATCTTTCTTAATCCCGAATTTAAACAATTCGATAAAGCAAAATCGATAATCCTATACTTACCTCCAAACGGAACAGACGGTTTAGTCCTAAAATGTGTTAAAGGTAACAGTCTTTCTCCTTGTCCGCCGGCTAAAATCAAAGTCAAAGTATCACGTAATAATGACGATCCTGAAAATTGCATTTCCCCTCGCTAAATATTTATTATTTTGTTATTTTTAAAATTGTAATTTTGAGTTTTTACAAAAAATAAGTTTTTTAATATTAAATATAAGTTACATGAAAGTCAAGAAAAATTATTATTATTTATTAATAAGTATATTTATTTTATTAAGTTTAACAATCTTATTCAAATCCGGTTTCTTTCCTAAGCTTTTGAATGTTGTTGATTTTGTTAAAAACCGGAAATATTTTGTTTATATTAAACAAGATTCTTTATTCAATAATTATATTAGGCAAAATCAATATAATATAGATATAAGAAAATATTCACTTAATTTAAATCTTTATCCTAAAAAAGGGAGTATTTCCGGTGAGATTGATATCAGCGGATTATGTATATACAAATGTGATACAATCACTTTAAATTTTGAAAAAGGATTTAATATTAAAAGTCTATTATATAACGGGAAAAGAATTAAATATGAATACAAAAATAATTATTTAGAAATCTTTACAACACTTAAGGAAAGAGATTCTTTTGATATTAATATTGAATATTCAGGGCAACCGGTTTCAAAAGGACTCGGATCATTTGTTTTTGATGAATACAAAGGATATAATTTTATCTATACATTAAACGAGCCCATATACGCATCTTCTTGGTATCCTTGTAATGATAGACCGGATGATAAAGCTCTGTTTGATGTGAAAATTACTTCAGATAAAATATATACATCGGTAAGTAACGGTAATTTAATTGATATTAAAACAATCGGGGATAGAAAGAGTTATCATTATAAGTCAGAATATCCGCTCTCCACTTATTTGTTTTGTATTTATTCAGGGAAATATTATTATTATGAAGATTATGTAGTTACCGGTAAGAAAGATACGGTAAGATTATCATACTACTTATTAGATCAGGAAGATATAGAAAAGTATATTGATTACTCTCCTATCAAAGACGGTATTAAAATCTTTAGTGATCTATTCGGAGTTTATCCTTTCAAAGAAGAAAGGTACGGAAACGCTCAAATAACTTGGAAATACGGTGCAATCGAGCATCAAACAATTACAGGATTGGGAACTCATATAATTAAAAATCCATTTAGCAAAAGATTGGTTTTTATCCATGAATTAGCTCATCAATGGTGGGGGAATGCAATAGGTTTGAAATCTTGGAAAGATATTTGGCTAAATGAAGGATTTGCCACTTATAGCGAAGCTCTATATGCAGAAAAACTTTCCGGAAAGGAAATGTATATGAATGTATTACAAAGCAAAGTCGGAGATTTCGAAGACAATACTTTATATGCTCCGGAAAACAATATGTTTTCGACAACCGTTTATAACAAAGGAGCATGGGTTTTACATATGTTACGCAATAAAATCGGAGATGAAAAGTTTTTTATTGGGTTACGTACATTTTTTGATAAATATAAATATAAAAATGCTTCTACAAATGATTTTATTACCGTAATGGAACAGATAAGCGGGCAAGATTTGAAATTATTTTTTGATGGTTGGGTATTTAAGGGAAAAGGTTTGCTAAATATTCAATATAATTATAAAATTATAAATAATAATCTTTTTATAACGATAAAATTGGGAAAAAATAAAATACCATACAATTTTTTGGTTGATATAGAATTAGAACTGAAAAGCGGTGAAAAAATTATTAATAAAAATGAAATATTTGGAAATGATACAACTCTGGTTATTAAAAATATAGGTGAGTTATCCGGAATTGTAATTGATCCTGAGGATAAGTTACTTAAAAAAATAGAGTTGTTAAAATAACATGCTTTAAAAAGTAAGAAAATAATTGTATAATTAAAGTTTAATTAAATTTAAATTGTGTGGATACTGAAGTATATTTTATATCGGATTTGCATTTAGGATTGCAAGATAAAACATCTGAAGAAAAGAAAGAGCTTAAACTTATTGAATTCCTTGAATTTATAAATAAAAAAGGGAATATACTATTTATTTTAGGTGATTTATTCGATTATTGGTTTGAATACAAACACGTATTACAAAAAGGCTATTTTAACATTTTTACAAAGTTAAAAAATCTGACTGATAACGGAGTAACTATATACTATTTAATCGGTAATCATGATTTTTTTCATCGAGATTTTTTTGAAACTTATTTAAATGTGTCGATAGTAAAAACCGAGTACGAATTTATTTATAAGAATAAGCGATTTTTCCTAGGTCACGGCGACGGATTAGTAAAAAAGGATACAGGTTATAAGATATTGAAAAAAGTGTTGCGAAATAGATTTTTTCAATTCCTTTTTTATCTTATTCATCCTGATTTAGGGATTTCAATTGCAAAAAACACCAGTAAAACAAGTAGAGAATATACAGAATATAAAGATTACGGTGAGACGGACGGATTATTTGAAACGGCAAAGCAAAAAATAGAACTTGGATATGATTTTGTTGTTTTTGGTCACTCCCACACCCGTGATAATAAGCTCTATAAGAACGGTCAATATCTTAACTTAGGAACATGGTTAAGCAAGCCGTGTTATGCAACATATAAAGATAATAAATTAGAAATTATAAATTGGTAATATAATGGCACAACTTAAAACCGCAAAAAAAACTAATAAATTTGGAAAGTATATTTTGTACGGCGGAATAATCGGGCTTATTTTATCTGTCTTTTTTTTGATATATGTAATTCAAGGATTACCTCCGGTTGAAGATTTGGAAAATCCCAAACCACTTCTTTCAAGTAATGTTTGGAGCGAAGACGGTGAATTAATCGGTCAGTTTTTTATTGAAAATAGACTACCTGTAAAGTATAAGAATATTAACCAAAGTGTTATTAAAGCATTGATAGCTACTGAAGATGTTAAATTTTATAGACACTGGGGTGTTGATATTGACCGCTTTGTGAAAGCTATGGTTAAAACTGTACTCGGTAAAAAACAAGGAGCCAGTACAATTACACAACAGTTAGCAAAAAATTTGTACGGTTTAAAAGATAGTAATGAAAGTATGTTTGAAACTGTTGTAAGAAAAGTTAGAGAGTGGATTACTGCGGTTCAAATTGAAAAACAATATACTAAAAATGAAATCTTAGAATTATACCTTAATATTTCATATTTTGGCAACGGAGCATACGGAATTCAATCAGCATCAAAAATTTATTTTAATAAGGATGCAAAACAATTAACTACGCCTGAAGCAGCCGTATTAGTAGGTTTATTGAAGTCATCCGTATATTATGATCCCGTTAGAAGATATAATAACTCGTTACAAAGAAGGAATTTAATTCTTTATAGATTGTACGAGGAAGAATTTATTACCGAAAAACAATATCAAGATTTTAGGTTAATGCCTATTAAAGTTGATAGACAAAAATTAAGTAGGAAATTTAAAAGCGATATTGCTCCTCATTTTGTTGAATATGTTAGACAACAGATGGAAAAATGGGCTGCAGCTCATAATGTAAATTTGTATGAAGACGGTTTGAATATATATACTTCCTTAAATGCTAAAATGCAGCGAGTTGCAAACAGAGCAGTTCAAGAACATTTAAACTCATTTCAACCTCAGTTTGATAAATATTGGGATTGGAGTAAGCATACGGACATACTTAATGATTTGGTGATTCGTTATATTAAAGATCAAGATGATTACAGAAAAGCCAAAAGCGATGATGAGAGAAAAAGACTTATTGTTGAAAAAAAGAATGATCCGAAAATTATTGCAAAAGTAAAAGAACGTGGTAAAAAGATTGAAGTCGGTTTTGTTGCGATTGATCCTAAAAACGGACAAATTAAATCTATGGTAGGGGGAAGAGATACAATGAGCGGTATGGGTATAAATCATGCTGTTCAAATTAGAAGACAACCCGGATCATCATTTAAACCAATTGTTTACCTTACAGCTATTGATAACGGTTGTTATCCGGCAATGGCTTTAACTAATCAGCCTTTCAACTATAATGGTTGGTCTCCAAGTAATTACGAGCATGATGCTGGCGGTTATTTAACATTAAGAAATGCTCTTAAGTTATCTAAAAATATTATTGCCGCTAGGCTAGTTATTGAAGGATATGCTACTCCTGATGATATTGCTGATCATGCAAAACGATTGGGAATAAAAAGCCAGTTGCAAAAATACCCATCAATTTCTCTTGGTACTAGTGAAGTATCACCGGTAGAACTAGTGAATGCTTATGCAACAATTGCAAATAAAGGAATTTATAACGAATATTTATCTATTTTACGCATTACAGATAAATCAGGCATCGTGATTGAAGATTTTAATAGTGCTATAAACGAGGCAATAAGTCAAGAGACAGCTTATATTATTACAAATATGCTGCAAACTGCAATAGATAACGGTACAGGTGCAGGTGCTCGTTCTACTTATCAATTTAGAAGACCGGCAGGTGGCAAGACAGGTACAACTCAAAATTATACAGATGCTTGGTTTATGGGATTTACTCCTCAAATGGCTGCCGGTGTTTGGGTTGGTTTTGATGATAGTCGTATGACTTTTGGCGGCAGTTACGGGCAAGGAGCAAGAGCTGCTATGCCGATATGGGCTATTTTTATGAGAGAAATTTACAAAGAATTTGATTTTCCGGTAGTAGATTTTGAAAAACCAGAAGGAGTTGAAGTCGGGGAGTTTTGTGGTGATGCCATCGGAGCTAATACACCTCTAAGTGACGGTAGTTGCGGTAATACTTTCTCTGATGTTTTTGATGTAAATAAAAAGCCGGGTGAATTTCAAATTATTCGTAATTATAGATACTTAAATGAACTAAACGGCGGTGGCGGGGAATAATAGATTTTTTGTGTTATGTATACCCATGTAG
>JAEXOD010000048.1 GCA_023447335.1 Bacteroidota bacterium | reverse complement strand
CCATGAGGATGGTATTTACCAAGAACCTCACCCACGATTCTTGCAGACTTTTTATATGGTTTATTGTGCAACATTCCTAAATCGTACATACCAAATAATATTCGTCTGTGAACAGGCTTTAATCCGTCCCTAACATCCGGTAATGCTCGCGCAACAATTACACTCATCGCATAATCTATATACGATGATTTCATCTCGTCTTCTATTGATACAGGAACAACTTTTTCAAATAATGTTGGCATAATTTATTTACTCTTAAATTCTATAAAATCTTAATTAAACGTCTAATTTAGCATATTTCGCATGCTTTTCTATAAACTCTCTACGAGGCTCTACGGCATCCCCCATTAGAGTTTCAAATATTTTATCTGCCCTTGCAGCACTTTCCAAATTTACTTGTAGTATAGTGCGCGTTTCGGGGTTCATAGTTGTATCCCACAACTGTTCCGGATTCATTTCACCTAAACCTTTATAGCGGGAAATAACAACTCCTTTAGGTGCACCTGTCTCATCTATCTCTTCCTTTTCGTCTGTTCCGGTTTTAAATCTTTTTAGAATTTTATTTCTTTCGTCATCATCGTAAGCATAAAACTCTTCTTTCCCTTTTTTTATTTTGTATAAAGGAGGTTGAGCAATATATACTTTGCCTTGATAAATTAAATCCTGCATATATCTATAAAAGAATGTTAAAAGCAAAGTTCTGATGTGGCTTCCGTCAACATCGGCATCGGTCATTATTATAACTTTACCGTAACGTGACTTATCTCCGTTAAAATCTTCGGCTATACCGGTACCTAATGCAGCAATAATGGCTTTTATTTCATTATTTTCAAGAATTTTGTTCAGTTTTGATTTCTCAACATTCAATATTTTACCTCTTAACGGTAAAATTGCTTGAAATCTTCTGTCTCTTCCTTGCTTAGCACTACCACCCGCAGAGTCCCCTTCCACTATGTACATCTCACAGTGTTCTGGATCATTTATTGAGCAATCTGCCAATTTTCCGGGTAAACGCATTGTGTCGAGCGCATTTTTTCGCCTTACAAACTCGCGTGCCTTTTTAGCAGCCTCTCTTGCTTCGGCAGATTTCATACACTTTTCTATAATTTTTTTCCCGACACCCGGATTTTCCTCTAAAAATTCGGCTAACTTTTCACCTACAATAGATTCAACTATCGATTTTACTTCGCCGTTGCCTAATTTCGTTTTTGTCTGTCCTTCAAATTGAGGTTCTGCAACTTTAACACTTATTACTGCGGTTAAACCTTCTCTAAAATCTTCGCCGGTTAAAGTAATTTTTGAATTTTCTTTTACAAGGTTATTTTTTGAGGCATATGTATTTAATGTTCTGGTTAACGCCGTTCTAAATCCTACTAAATGCGTCCCCCCTTCATGTGTATTAATATTATTAACATAACTAAACACATTTTCGCTATATTGGTTGTTATATTCAAAAGAAATTTCAACAGGTGTGTTTTCTTTTTCTCCTTCAATATAAACTGGTTTATGTAAAGATTCTCTGTTTTCATCCAAATACTTTACAAATTCAACTAAACCGCCTTTAAAGTGATAAGTCGCTTCTTCTCCTTCACCTTCGTCTTTTATCTCAATAGTGATATTTTTATTTAAATAAGCCAACTCCATCATTCTTTCTGCAAGAGTTTCAAACTTAAATTTTGTTGATTTAAATATCTCACCGTCCGGCATAAAAGTAACTTTTGTACCGGTTTCAGTCGGCTTACATTTTCCTACTTCTTTAACTGCATATTTGGGAATACCGCGTTCATATTCTTGTTGGTAAATTTTACCGTCACGTTTAACTTCTACAATTAACCACTCGGAAAGAGCATTTACTACCGATACACCCACACCGTGCAAACCGCCTGATACTTTATAGCTATCTTTATCAAACTTACCTCCGGCATGCAATACGGTCATAACAACTTCTAATGCCGACCTATTTTCTTCAGGGTGAATATCAACCGGAATACCTCTACCTCTATCTAAAACCGTTACACTTCCGTCTTTGTTAATTTGAACAAAAACATAATCGTTATATCCGCCTAAGCATTCATCTATACTATTATCTACTACCTCGTTAACAAGGTGATGTAAACCCCTTGAACCTACATCCCCAATATACATGGCGGGTCTCATCCTTACGGCTTCAAGTCCCTTTAATACGTTAATGTTTTTTGCGGTATAGTTGTTGGAACTATTGGCAACCACCTTATTTTCTCCCTATTTATTTCTAAACAAATTTAATTGCACTTACTATCTCTTTATTGTAATACTTATTTATTTTTTCTTTCAACGCTTCTTGTCTTAAATTCAATTCGCTTCTCATTACAGAATTTTCTACTCTTAAACTTAAAACTTTTTTATTCAATTTTACCGGAACAACAAAATCGGCAAACTCCGGAAATATTAATAAAAATTCTTCTACCACTTTGTATTTAATTCTTATATCTCTAATTTTTTCCATATCTGCGGAATCTAAAATTATATCCGCTAAACTTTTAATTCCTTTATCTTTCAACTTAAACTACCGTTGTTTATAGTAAATATTTCAGAGTTTAATCCGCTATCTAATTTTTCAATATTTGAAAAATCGGTTGCCGTAATAAAAGATTGTCCTATATTTGTTAAATATCGACTAATACTTTCTGAACGAAATGTATCAAGCTCTCCGAAAACATCATCCATTAAAAAAACCGGAGTTGTATTTAATAAATCTTTTATATAAAAAAACTGACCGAATTTTAATGCTACTTGAAATGTCTTATGTTGTCCTTGGCTACCAAACTTTTTTAATTCCAAATTATTAATTTTAAAAAGAAAGTCATCTCTATGGGGTCCAACTAAATTTGCACACCTTCTAAGTTCGTCATTATGCCTTTCATTCAGCAAATTTGTAAATTCTTGTTTAATATTATTATAGTTAAAACCGCCATAAGTCAAGTATTCTACATTAGGTATTTCTTTTTCTCCTAAAAGTTTTTCGTAAGTAGATATGATATACTCTGTAAACCTTTCTGCAAATAAAAATCTATGTTTTATAATTTCGGTACCTAAGTTAACTAAGTTTTCACTCCACACTTCCAATTCGCTAAGCAAACTTCTATTACCGGTTATACTAATTTGATTTAGTAGTGACGATCTTTGTTTTAGAGTTTTATTATAATCTAACAGTATATTTAGATATGCACCGCTTGTTTGAGAAATAACAGAATCAATAAATCTTCTTCTTTCAGCAGGGCTACCTTGTGTAATGGCATGGTCACCCGGTGTTATGGTTACAATAGGAAACTTTCCAATAATATCAGCGGATTTATTTATCTGCTTACCATCTAAAAGATAATTTTTTTTATTAGAAGTTTTATCGTAATATAGAACGGCAGAGTTATTAATTAATCCTTTAATTTTACCGGCTATTTTAAAACTTGTAGAAGCAAAATTAACGGCATCACTTTCGGATGATTGCAACATGTTTTTAGTAGTAGCAAGGTAATAAATTGCTTCTAAAACGGAAGTTTTACCTTGCCCGTTACCGCCTACTATAAAATTAATACTTTCCGAAAAACTTAACTGCGTTTGTTTATGTAGTCTAAAGTTTATTAGTTCAATTTCATTAATTGTCATTTTTCTTGTTTATTCGCATTGGCATAACAAGTACTAATAAATCCTCATTTTCCTTGTTTTCGTTCAAACTAACCAAAATAGGTTTAGTAGGTTCTTTTATTCTAAAAATTAAATCCCCTTCTGTATGAATATGATTTAGGGTTTCATTTAAATGACCGCAGTTAAAACCTATTTCCATAGGTATTCCGGTATATTTGCAAGCTATTACCTCATTTAAATTAAACGTATTATTTTTCAAGTCGTAAGTACTTACATCAAGAATGTTGGTATCTAATTTAAACATAACTTTCTTTAAATCGTCGTATGCCGCAAAGGTGTAAAGTCTATTCACTGCATTATATAATTCAGTTTTGTTTACTTTTAACGTTATTTCGTTATCTAACAATAAAACTACATCGTAATTTGGGAATTTGTCTTTTATTAAACGTGTATAAACAACATAGTTGTCAGATTTGATTATTGCGAAATCGTGAATAACCGAAATTTCAAAATCTACGTTATCTAATATTTTTGTTAAAACATGAACGCTTTTTCTAGGAATATTAATAAGTGTAGGATTTTCTACCTTAATATCAAGTAAAGTTGATTTAACTAATCTATAACCGTCCGTTCCTACTATACGTAAGCCGTCATCTTTAAAATCAAAAACTAACCCCATCATTGCGGGTTTTATGTTATCTTGAATTATATAACTTGTATTATCTATAACTTTTTTAATTCTTTGTGCATTTAAAGAAATAGTAAAACTTGGGTCTTCTTCTGATGGAAGATCTAAAACATAATTGTCAGGTTCTAAGATATTAAATAAATAAGTTCCGCTCGGGGTAGATAAAGTGGCTTTTTGACCTGGGACAATATCAAATGTAATTAAAGTATCTTTTAATGATTTAACTATATTATTTAAGTAACCTGCATTAATTAAAAAACTGGTTTCGAACCCTTCTTCCGTTGTAATAACATTAAGCTCGGCTGAAACTAATAATCCTACGTCTGCTGAATTAATTTTAAGAACATTCTCATTTATTTCAATCAAAAAATTTTGATATATTTCCATCGGTGATTTTGGATTTATCACCGCAAACAGCTTTGAAACAACTTTATTAAGCTCGGTACTATTTACTTTAAATTCCATTTTTTTACTCCAAATTAAATCACTAATATACCAAAAATTTTAATCATTTTCAATTTATAAAGCAATAAGTTTATAATATTTATAATTATATATATATTAAAGGTCTTATCATTAGTTGTTTTATTTTGTTAAATTGCATATTTAAACAATTTTTATTTAGTATAAACTTTATTACATAATTCGGAAAAACATGAATTCAACTGAAACACTAAAAAAATATTTTAATTATAACACATTTATCGGTGTTCAGAACGATGTTATAAACACACTTACAATTGAAAACAAACATTGTTTGGTTATTATGCCTACGGGAGGTGGTAAGTCTTTATGTTATCAAATTCCTGCAATTATGTTAAAAGGTAAAACCATAGTAATTAGCCCTTTAATTGCTCTTATGCAAGATCAGGTTGATGCACTTAAAAAAAGAGGAATAGCTGCAGATTTTATTAATTCAACCGTATCTGCCGAGCAAAAAGCAGAGCGGTTAAAGAACTTTATTAACGGCAATACTTTTATGCTTTATGTAACACCCGAAAGATTTCGTAAGTTAGAATTTATTGAAACGTTAAAAAATGTAAAAATTGATTTACTTGCTGTTGACGAAGCCCATTGTATAAGTGAATGGGGACATGACTTTAGACCGGATTATAGCAGAATTGCCGAATTTAGACATATCTTAGGAAATCCTTTAACTATTGCTTTAACAGCAACCGCAACAAAACCTGTGCAAAAAGATATAATCGAAAAACTGGGAATATTTGAATCTGATATAAAAATTTTTCACACAGGTATTAATAGACCTAATTTACGACTTGAAGTAGCTGATGTTTATGACGATAAGCAAACAATTAAAGAAATTTGCGATGTTTTAGACAACTATAAAGGAAGCGGAATTATTTATTTTTCATTAATTAAAAAGCTTGAGCTATTCAGTGAATTTTTACGAGCCAGAGGGTATAAACATAAGATCTATCACGGAAAACTTAATGCCACTGAAAGGAAAAGAACCCAAAGAGATTTTCTAAATTCTTCTTCAAGCTTAATTTTGGCTACAAATGCTTTTGGAATGGGGATTGATAAATCCGATATTAGATTCGTAATTCACGCCGAAATTCCTGCTTCAGTTGAATCTTATTATCAAGAAATCGGACGTGCAGGAAGAGACGGTAATCCTTCATTATGCAAATTATTATACAATCAACAAGACTTATACACACAGATGGAATTTATAAAATGGGCTAATCCGAGCTCCGATTTTTACAGTCGGTTATATT
>JAEXOD010000223.1 GCA_023447335.1 Bacteroidota bacterium | reverse complement strand
AACTATTACAAACAATACCGAGATTATTTAACTGAGAATTTATACTATTTTTTCTTGCATTAATAAATGATTTTAAGCCCGGTATTTTACTGGTTCCTCCTACACTTGAAATTGCTAAATCTGAATTGATATTTTGTTCAAATTGCGCATTTGTATATTGTTTCCTCTGATCACCGTACACATAAGGTCTAATTTGTGCAGCTATATCATCAATTTTTGAATATAATTCAGATACGATGAAAAAGTTTTTATTTAAATTACAAAATGATTCTAAGTAAGCTTGTTTAAGAGAAGCATTGCCCAAAATATTGCCGATTAAGGGACGATTTGCTGAATTAATGATATATAATAAACTCAATGTTTCATAATTCGCAACACCGCTATTATACAATCCGAAGCCCAATCCCACATCCCATTTTATCCATTCCATTTTGTTGGTTGAAGGATTAAAATAAAAATAAAAATTCCTTCCGCTACCATTGTACGAGTCTAAATTAGAAAAAATAATATCTGCAGCTATTGAATTATATAAAGCATTTAAATTTATTTTATTTTCATACGCGTTTACAGTAGAAGTGCTATTATTTATTGAATCTAATAAGGATATTAATTGTGTCCATGCAGTAGTTGAACCGTCTGTCTTCAATTCATATTTAGTATAATATGAATCAGCAATTGCAGTATACCATTTAAAATCTGATACAAGTGCACTATTATCAAAACCGTCAATAGCTTTAAACAAATCTCCGGTACTGTTTCCGTAACGTGTACCTAAAAACTTTTTATCAATATTTTCTATAAGAGAATAAAATGCAAATAAAGTATCGTTAATATAAACAGAAGCATAATTAGCCCTTGGAGCAACGATTCCAGCTTCTTTGCAAAAGTCTAAAATTACTTTTTCTCTCATAAAAGTGGGATCACCGTATACATTATTTAAATGAACGCTCTTCATCCCGTCCCAACGTTGGGAAGAACTATATTCATCAAATGAAATTTTTAAGGATTTCTTATTATTAGGGTGATTAAAAGAAGAATTGCCCTTAAATCTAATTCCGCAATTTGGATACTCGATTCCGTCAATAATTACATTTGCGGGAATATATTCTTCTGTTCCTAAGTTATAATAATATGTTAGTGTATCCCAGTAATTAGGCTGGCTAAAGTTTATTTTAATGGTATAAATATTTGTACCGGCAAATACGTTATCACCGGGGTTTTGAGCATAGATTGTTGTTAGTGGAATAATTAACGTAAGAAAAACGCAAATTTTTTTCATTTTTTCTATCATCCTAGTTTATTGGCAAAGGTTTTGACAATAAACTAAGATAATAGGTTTAAAAACGATTTTAATAAAACAAATGTTTTGTGATTTGGATCACACTAATTTATAAAACATTTATCAATTCGAGTATTTCTTTAACAAAAACAATCTCAACTTGTCCGTATGATTTTTTTGATTCTTTAATTACTGAGAAGAATTCTGTTTTTGAAGAACTATCAATACCTTTATTTTCTAATTTCAGTTTTATTAAGTTAATTGAAATTTTTGAAAGCCTGTCTAAATTTATTGCCAAAGGGATAATTTCCGAGAGGATAGGTGATTTTTTAGCTAAATCAATAAATGCAGAAGTATTATTAGTGTATTTTTCTAATTGGTTAATAATCTTATTTGCCAATAGTTCGGTCGGAACTATTCGAAATTCCTTTAATTGGATTTTTAATTCTCGACCAATTTTGACATCAGGGATTGATACATCAACGGTTCTAGAATAAGGAGAGTAAGATGTATACTTTACACCTTGAGAATGGCGTGTATATTCTTTTAATGGTTCTATAACCTCCAAAATTGTTTTTAACGGAGTGACATCATAATTATTACATAATCTTCTTATCATCATATCAATATTTTTAATATGACAACAACCTACCGTCTCTAACAAATAACTTATATGATCAAGTCGAAAATACATACTTTTTACATCTTTTACATCAGATTTAGACCAAAATCTCTCTGCAATGGCAGCCGTTCTAGGCCAAATTCTGCTATCAATATTTTCATAAGTTACAAGTTCAGACCACATAGTAGCTTCACCGCCTAAGATTCTTTCTCGGGATTCATTAGATAAATGGACTGAATCCGGAATAGGATCATTTAAATAATGGTAATCAGTAGGCTGTATCAAATCAATATAATAGCCGTTTGATAGTATTCCTGAATATCCTTTATTTGCCGATTCTATTAATGATTTATGTCCTCGCCAAGATTGTATTACTATATTATTAGGCATTTCGGGTTGAAAAATTTCATCCCAACCAATCATCTTTTTATTATATTTTTCTAATATTCTTAAAATTCTTAGATTAAAGTAATTATGAAGACTTTGAATATCTTTCATATTATTCTTTTTCATAAAATCGGTAATTTGTTTATTTTCCAACCAATGTTTATCTGTTCCTTCGTCACCACCTATATGAAAATATTCATCAGGGAATATTTTTGCCATCTCCCCAATAAATTTATCAAAGAATTCATATGTTTCTTCAATAGCCGGATTAAATACCGGGTCAAAAACACCCCAATTAGTTTCTAGTTCGTAATTATCTTTTTTTGAAGCTAATTCCGGGAACGCTGTAAACCATGCCGTAGTATGCCAAGGAATATCAAATTCCGGTATAACACGTATTCCTTTACTGTCTGCATATTCAATTATCTCTTTTAATTGTTCTTGTGTAAAGTATTCTTTGTTTGAACTCTTACTTTGAATTTGAGGAAATAGTTTGCTCTCTACTCTAACGCTTTGATTGTCACTTAAATGAAGATGTAACACGTTCATTTTAACTAACGCCATTCCGTTAATATTTCGTTTAATTACATCAACCGGCATAAAATGTCGAGATACATCTATCATTAAACCGCGCCATTTAAATCGCGGAGAATCATTTATAACAGATTTGGGAAAGTAATATTTTGATGAATCATTATTTAATAACTGATATAAAGTTTCTATAGCACGCATTGCACCGATATCTGTTTTAGTATCAATAAATATTTTATCAGATTGTATATTCAATTTATAACTTTCATCAATATCGAGCTTCGATTCGGCATTATTGTTATATGAAATAAATATTTCTTTACTCAAATCGTCAGCTTCAAATAATACAGTTTTTTTATTAAAAAATATTCCGGTTCTTATCCCAATTCTTTTGATAAAATCATTAGAATATTTAACCAATTTTTCCGAATAATCACCTTTTAATACAATTTTCAAAGAATTATCAATTTCAAATTTTTCTTTACCTAAAGTTATTTCGTTTGGCATGGGCATAAGATTTAAGTTTTGTGCAAAACTAATATTTACAGATATTATTAGTAAAATAAATAAATATAAATTGTTTTTTGACATTTTGAATTTCTCTGTTATTTTTGAATAATTAAAATTAAATTAGCAAAAAAAATACAGTTATGAAAGAAAATAATATATATATAGGAACATGTAGCTGGAAATATGATGATTGGAAGGGGATAGTTTATAACTCTGACAATATAAATAATTATCTTGAGGAATATGCAAAGATTTATAATAGTGTTGAAATAGATCAATGGTTTTGGTCATTATTCCCAAATCAAATAGTTTTACCCAAAATTGAAACAGTAAATGAATATTCAAAATCGGTAACTAAAAATTTTAAGTTTACTATTAAAGTGCCTAATTCAATTACGTTGACACACTTTTATTCAAAAGGCAATAATGATCTAATTGTGAATCCAAATTTTTTAAGCACTGATTTGACAAATAAGTTTTTAGAAATTATTCAACCACTTCATTGTAATATTGGTGTATTAATATTTCAATTTGAGTATCTTAATAAGCAAAAAATGGAAAATCAAAATAAATTTATAGATTTAATTTCAAAATTTATTAATAAATTATCTCCTGAATTTAATTATGGTTTTGAATTAAGAAATCCAAATTACTTAAATCAGAAATACTTTGACTTTATTAATAAAACAAAAATATGTCATGTTTTACTTCACGGTTATTTTATGCCAAATATATATGATACATTTTCTAAATATGAAAAATATTTTACAAGAACTACCGTATTAAGAATTCACGGCGAAGATAGAAAAGGAATTGAAAAACTTACACAAAATAAATGGGATAAAATATTAATCAATCGGGATGTTGAAATTAATCAGTTAATTGAAATAATTAAAAAACTGTCTGAAAAAAATATTGATGTATATGTTAACGTAAATAACCATTTTGAGGGGTCTGCTCCTTTAACTATTAGAAAAATCGAATCTTTTTTAAAATAAAAACAAATTATGTAAGGAATTTTAAAAAAAATATTTATATTGGAAAAATATTTATACAAATTCATTAATATTTTTAATTAATGTTACTACCTTTTAATTTAACTATTTTGGAGATGATATGAAAAAAATAGCTACTTGTAATTATCTGTTTGGTAATCGGGGCTTGTATAATTATAGTTTAAATAAATGGCTAATTCTCTTATTTTTTTTAATATCCGGGAGTGCGTTAAATGCTCAAATTGAAAACAAAGAATTATTTGAGTTGTCATTAGAAGAATTATTAAATATTGAAGTTGTAACTGCCTCTCAGAAAGACCAAAAAATATCTGATGCACCCGCTACCGTAATATCATATTCGGCAGAACAAATTAGATTATTTGGGTGGAAGGATCTTAAAGATATTTTTAGAACATTACCCGGTTTTGATGTTTCAACAGATAATCAGGGTGAAATAAGGACAGGGATTACATTAAGGGGCATAGTTGGTAATTCGAAAATTCTTGTCTTACAAGACGGACAGAGATATAATGCAACTACCGGAGAAAGAGTTATTTATGCTCATAATACTCCTCTTAGTATATATAAAAGAATTGAAATAGTTTATGGTCCGGCTTCTGCGTTATATGGTGCGGATGCTTATTCAGGTGTTATAAACTTAATAACGTTTGACGGTGCAGATATTGATGGTATTAAAGTTAAAGCCGGATATAATACTACGCAAGCATATATCGGAGACATTATTTTTGGTAAAAAAGTATCAGACGATGTTGATGTAATAATAAATGCCAGATTTTATAACGGTAAAGATGCAGATTTAACAAAAGATTATTCAGAATATAAAAATGCTGTTGATGCATACAACGGTTCACTAGGACAGTATTCAAAAGATTTCCCGATTAAAAATTGGAATTTATTTGCAAAAATTAAATATGGTAAATTCACAATCGGTGCAGATTGGCAACATGAATACGAAACATCGGCTCCTACGGAAATTCCATATCAATATGCTTATATCGAAAATAATGTTTGGGGTCAAGATCTTCGCCATGTATATTTAACTTATGCAACTGATGTTACAAAAGAATACCAAATGGAAGCTACTATTTCGGCAGGGGATTATGAGATAAATCCTGCTACAAACTTTTTCTTAGTAACAAATACAAATTTATCTACCGGAAGTCCTGCTTATAAGTATGGATACTCAAGTTATTACAAGTTTAACTTATTAAACACATACAAAGTAAATGAATATGTAAGTTTAATGGGCGGTTTATCTTTTGAAAAAGTCAATTCATTCCCAAAAACCAAAAATTTGACTAATGGTCCCTATCATCTTGACGGAGGTTTACAAGACGATTTATCGTTTTTTGTTGATCCCAACGGGTATACTTATGGTTTATTAAATATAAGAGAAAGTATTTTTGGGGAAAGAAATTATAATAATTTCGGAATGTTTTTGCAAGGTGAATGGCTTCCTGTTGAAAATTTAAGCATTACGGTAGGAGGACGATATGACTACAATACTATTTATGAAGGAACGATAAATCCAAGGATAGGTTTAGTTTATAAACCTTTGGAAAAAACATCCGTTAAAATATTATATGGTTCAGCATATATAGCTCCTTCTAACTATTATAGATGGGAAAATTGGGCAAATCCATATGCTTTGCATATCCCGAATTTAGATATTAAACCTGAAAAATTACAAAATTTTTCTGTTAGTATAACTCAGTATATCGGAACGAATACATCAGTAAGAGTTGAAGGTTTTTACAATAAACTTACAGACGTTATTGTACCTATTCCTGCTGCAAAACAAAATGGGAATTATCCATATTATAATCCTTTAGCAATAAGCGGAGATCCATATAAATCATACTTAGAGGATCCTAGCGGCTATTTTGTGGAAGTTAATGCTAATCAAGGTAGTATTACTACCAAGGGGCTTGAATTACAAGTAAATTATAAATATCAAAATTTATTATTGGATTTTTCTTATGCATATTGTAAAGGGGATGACGGAGGATACGAATTACCCAAAGTATCACCTCACAAAGTAATTATGAATGTTTCATATATATATGATGATTTATCCTTAGCCCTAACGGGTCGTTATTATTCCGATGTTAGAACTTCAATAACAAACAATGAGTTTAAAGGTGGTACATTTGAAGGAGCTTTCTTACTTTACTTGAACGCAAACTATAATATTACTAAAGAAGTTAGTTTAAATTTAAGTGTGGATAATTTATTAAATACAAAACATTACGGGGCAGCTCCATATGGGGAAGGTGTTTGGATTACATCTAGAGCACCTCAAGCATTAAGAACAGTTTATTTCGGAATTAGTACGAATTTATAAAATCGAAATTTTAATTTAATATACCTCTCTCCTTAATTTTTTGGGGGAGGGGTATTTTTGTTAAAAAAAATATTCTTTTGTGTTAAAGAAGTAAATAAATATTCAATAAAAAAGCCCTCTTCTCTATTTTTTACGAAAAGAGGGCTCAGAAAATCATATTATTATAGTTTTATTTTAGTCTTTTAAATGATTTTGATTGTGCAAAATCTTTTGCCATATCAAATTGATCAATTAGAAGTTGTAAGTTTTCAGTAAGTCTATTTAAATCTTCGGCTGCTTGGGCTATCTGATAAACTCCGTTAGAAGATTCCTTAATTACGTTATTAATAGTATCAATTGATTTAGCTATTTCTTCGCTAGTAGCGGATTGTTCTTCACTACTTGCGGCTACTTGAACAATTACATCAGTCACTTTTTCCGAACTTTGTATAATTTCACGTAAAACATCGCCTGCATTATGAACTAGAAGTTTACCGTTTTCAACATTTTGGGTTCCGATTTTCATTGACTCAACTGCTTGAGCTGTGTCAATCTGAATTTGTTTAATCATTCCGGCTATTTCTTTAGTTGCTTTTGTAGTTCTTTCTGCAAGTTTTCTTACCTCATCCGCAACAACTGCAAAACCTCTACCTTGTTCACCGGCTCTTGCTGCTTCAATAGCGGCATTGAGAGCTAATAAATTTGTTTGATCAGCAATATCATTAATAACTTGAATTATTTCGCCAATTTTATCACTATTTTCTCCCAAAATAAAAATCCGATTAGCAGATTGTTCTACAACATCAGAAATTTTATTCATTCCGGTAATAACATCATCTACTATTCTTCCGCCTTCTTTTGCTTTTTCCGCAGAGTGTTTAGATGATTCTGCTGCGAAAGAAGTGTTTTTTGTCGTACTAAATATTGTTCTAGTCATCTCTTCCATAGCAGCCGTCACTTCATTAATATAAGCAGACTGCTCATTCGATCCGGAAGCCATCTTTTCAGTTGATGACGAAATTTGATTTGCTGCCGAGGCAGTTGCATTAATAGCTTCAGATAACTTGTATATAGGTTCAGTGAGAGTAGCAACTGTTAAATTAATTCCGGAAGCAATTTCTTTAAAGACATTTGCAAATTTAGAATCATCTATTCTAACATCAATTTTACCAAGTTTTACACCATCATTAAGCTTATTTAATTCACCGGTAAGATTATTCATAGTAGTAATACATAAATTGATATTATTTTTTATTTCATTGAAATCACCGTTAAAGTGATCAGTAATTTGATTAGGGATGTCTCCTTTGGCAATTTTTTCAATATTTTTTGCAGCCATATTTAGAGGATTAACAACCGAATCTAAAGTGTTATTGAAACCGGATACAATTTGATAAAAATCACCTTGATGTTTTGAAGCATCGGCTCTAACATGTAATTTACCCTGAACAGCCGCAGAAGCTAAAGTTTCAACATCAAAAACTAAACTTTTTATTGTACCAATCATTTTACTCATTGCATTAAGCATTACACCGATTTCATCGCTAGAACTAGTGTCTAATTTTATATCTAAATTTCCGAGAGATAATTTTTCTGCTGCGTCGGTTGCTAATTTTATTTTACCTACAAATTTATTTATTACATAATAACCAAAACCTAAACTTGCTACTAAAATAATTAATGCCGTAAATAAGAATGTTCTTTGAGATTCTGCGGTTTTATCTTCAAAAAAGGACTTTGAAAAATTTATCTGTAAATAACCGACTATTGCCTTTGATTGATCTTTCATTGGTAAATAACTGACTATTTCATGTTCAAGTTCTTCAAAAGTAAGTTTATCGGGTTTTGAAGGTGTACCGGAAGGTTTATTCTTTGATAAAGAACGTACAAAATTTAGATCTGCATCGTAAACAATAACATCGTTTATAGTTTTGTCATTACTAGAACCGTTAGCTCCGCTATTTACGGATTCTAAGGCTTGATCAATAGCAGCACCGTCATCAATAACTAAAGTTTGTAAACCTAAAGCCATATTATCTGCAAGAATATTACTAATAAACTCAGCGTCTCTATATAACATATCTTTTGCCATATCGCGAGCTTTATTTGGTGCAAAAAAAGCTAAAACAATAGAAAATACTACAATAATTGTTAATAATAATAATAAGTTTTTTGTTTTAATTGACATATCAATCACCGTTTTTTAATTCTTAATGGTTTGAGCGACTTTCATAATTGCCGGGTTCCATTCCATTCCTTGTTCGCTCGAGGAAGAAAGATTCAAGAAAATAACTTGTTTTTTATCGTCATCTAATCCAAATCCTAAAGTAACCCCTTCAAACGCTAAACTTGGAATATTTGTAATTGTTAAACTTTTATGTTGCTTTGCATAATTTTTTGCAGCATTTACTTTACCGGGATTACAAACATAAACTATTTCATACTTGCCTGAAGGTACATCATTACCTGCATCCACGTCAGTAATTGTAGCTGCCACAATAGTATTACCTATATTCTTTTTGAGCTCGTTTGCGATTGCGTCGTTTCCGATTACGTAAATTTTTACATTGCCTTTTAATGATTTATTTAAAGCAAGAACTTTAATTGTTAATGGAACTACTTGATTTGCAGGAACCTCTTTTTGTCCAAAACTGATATTTGCGTTAAGAAGTAAAGTTGAAATTATTAATAAAAGTAATTTTTTCATTTTTAACCTTTTTTATAATTAATGCATTATTAAATTAAGAAATTGGGAAATAATATCAAAAAAAATAGTATATGATATATAAAAATTAATAATTAATTAATTTTTTATTTCAATATAATTATCGAAAATTATTTAGAAATGTTTAAAATGCGTTATATTGTAACTAGTTGTCAGACTTCTTGACTATTCACTTTTAAATTAGTTATAACCAGTTTAATAAAATGTTCAAATGAAAATACAATTAATCCCATCCATATAAAAGCAAAGCCCAATAATTTAACATTACTTAACGGTTCATTATATACAAAATATCCGAGCAAAAAAATCATTGTTGAATATAAATACTGCATAATTCCAATTAAAGACAAATTTATTAACCTTGACCCAACAATAAATATTAATAGAGGTAATCCGCTAATTATTCCGCTTCCTATCAATAAAATATAGTCCCTATAGTTTAAAATCTCATATAAATTTGATCCGTAAGTAAAGTAAATAATTATTCCTAATGCAGGAAGAGATAATACCCCAGTTTCAACCGTTAATCCTTCTAAAGAATCGAAACCTGATTTTTTTCTAATATAACCGTAAACAGACCATGTTGTTGCTAAATAAAATGCAACATAAGGAATTTTACCGTAGTATATAATCATTATTAGAACCCCGATTAATGCAAATACTACTGCTGACCACTTTATAAATGATAATTTTTCTTTTAATATTAAAACACCTAAAAGTACGCTCAAAAATGGAGATAGGTAATAACCCAAACTCGTCTCAATAATAAAATTATTATTTATTGCCCATACGTATCCAAACCAATTAAGTCCTATTAAGACAGACGGAATTAAATATTGATAATACTTTGCCTTAAGTATTTTTGTAATTAAATCTTTTAAAATATTTTTTCTTAGAATTATTATTAAAAAAAAGAGAAGTGACCAAATAATTCTATTTGAGACAATAATTAATGAAGGCACATGATTTAATAATTTCCAATAGATAGGATGTAAACCCCAAAAAACATATGCGAAAATAACATATGATAATCCCTTATTCATATTATTTTCCATCCTATATCTCAATCTCACCTTTTAAATATAAAACTGCATTACCGCCAATTTTTACACGATCACCTAGTAATTCACATACTAATTCGCCTCTTCTTTTTGAAAGCTGAGAGGCTGATAATTTCGTTTTATTTAATTCGCTGCTCCAATAAGGTATTAACATTGTATGTGCTGAACCGGTTACCGGGTCTTCATTAATTCCTACAAAAGGAGCAAAAAATCTCGAAACAAAATCTTTTTCTTCCCCCTTTGATGTGATAATTATACCCCTTGCTTTTGATTGTTTAATTATTTCAAAATTCGGTTCAATAGTCTCAATTTTTGATTGATTTTCGTAAACAAAAAGGTAGTCGGTAATACCTTTTAGAACTTTAATAGGTTCATAATTAAACGCACTTTTTAAAATATCAGGTCTCTCAATTTCAATAGGTGTATCAGATGGGAAATCTAAAATGTACAAATTATCTATTTTTTCCACTTTTAATATACCGCGACTCATTGAAATAAATTCAATAGTATTATTGTTGAAATTTGTTTCATTAAAAATTACATAAGCTGATGCTAAAGT
>JAEXOD010000195.1 GCA_023447335.1 Bacteroidota bacterium | reverse complement strand
CCCCTAGTTAAATCGGCGGTTGATAATTTTACACTAAAACAACCGCCGATTCTTTTTATTAATTTATAAGGGTAAATATGAAAAAAATAATTTTAAGCATGTTGTTTTCGTTTACTTCGTTATTTGGAAATAATTTTAATATTACAAATGACGAAAAGGCATTGTTGGATAGTTTACAATACAAAACCTTCTTATATTTTATAAATGAAGTAAATTGTGAAAACGGGTTAGTTAAAGATCGTTCTACAGATTACAGTCCTGCAAGTATTGCCGCTACGGGTTTTGCTATTCCCGTTTGGGCAATAGGTGTTGAAAATAAATGGATACCGCGAGAAAAAGCGATTAATTTAACAATTAATTTGTTGAAGTTTTTATTAAATAGCGAACAAAGCGAAAATGATAGCGCAACGGGATATATGGGGTTTTATTATCATTTTTTGGATATGAAGACCGGAAAACGAATGTGGAAAAGCGAACTTTCTTCAATTGATACGGGATTATTGTTGGCTGGAATTCGTTTTGCGGTTCAATATTATGATAATAACAACAATGAAGAAATACTATTAAGAAAATTAGCTGATTCGGTTACCAATAAAGTAAATTGGGACTTTTTTTGTGTAAACAAGGAAGGGGAAGATCAAAATACGATTGCGATGGAATGGGACCCTGATAAAAGATTAAGTGATTATGGTTGGAAGGGTTACAACGAAGCCTTGATTATGTATATAATTGCAGCAGGTTCTAATTATTCTAATATTGAAAAAGGTTATGATTCTTGGTTAAACACTTATAGAGTGGATGAACCATATAAAGGACTTAAACATATTTTATTCCCTCCGTTATTCGGGCATCAATACAGTCATATGTTTGTAGATTTTAGAAATATAAACGATAAATTTACAAAAAAACTTGGAATCAACTATTTCGAAAACTCTAGATTGGCAACAATAACCCAGCAAAAATATTCAATTGAAAATCCGCATGGTTTTACAGGATATGATTCGTTAACCTGGGGTATAACCGCATGTGACGGTCCGGGAGAAAATTATAATACCGAAAAGCATAAATTTTTGTGGTATGCCGGAAGAGGAAGTTCTGGAAGTATTTTAAATTATTTTGATGATGGTACAATTGCACCTACAGCAGCGGCATCTTCAATCGTATTTGCACCGGAAATTGTTTTGCCGACAATCAGAAATATTGTAGAAAAATACGGAAATAAAGGGTTATGGGGAAAATATGGGCTTAAAGATGCATTTAATCCTACCGCTAACTGGATTGCTTCAGATTATTTGGGAATAGACCAAGGACCGATAGTGATGATGATTGAGAACTTTAAAAACGGTTTTGTTTGGAAATACACAATGAAAGATCCTATAATTAAAAAAGGGTTAGCAATTTTATTTAAGTATTAAAACGAAAATATAATCTTAAATTTTCAATTATTTTTGATAATTTGATAAAGAGGTATTTAAAATATATTTTAAATGCCTCTTTTTTTTATAATATGGCTTAATTTTTGTAATAGTTTTAATAAACGGTATTTATATGTTTAAATGGTTGAATTCTACTCTTCGAAATAAAATACTTTTTGGTTTTTTTATAGTTTTATTAATAATAGTAATTATAACAATATTTGGGGTTTATAATTTCTATATAATTAATCAATCTTTAAAAGGAACTATTGCACAGAATCATAGTAGCATTGTTGCTGCGGATAATATGGGTAAAGCAATAGATAAGCAGATATTAGCCATTAATTTATTTTACGGTGACGATTTAATAAAAGGAGATAGTTTATTTAAAGAAGCTAAGACCGAATTTGTATATTGGTATTTAAAAGCTAAAGAAACGGCATTTACTTCTAAAGAAAAAATTTTGTTGGATAGTCTAAATTCGGATTATATAGATTTTCTTAAGAAAACTTACTCTACAATATACCTTGATAAATCCGGTAGATTAAATTTGTTAGGATTTGATAAAAGGAATGAAGAATTTTTAAGAGATATTAATAGAATTAAAGTACAGTGTTACGGAATTTTTGATATAAACAACGATATATTAAAGGGAATTATACAAAAAACAGACTCTATAATTGAATCAACAACTAGAGTATTAGTTATTCTTTTAATATTTGGCATAGCATTTAGTTTATTCTTTAGTATTAAATTCTCAAATTATTTGATAACCCCATTAAAAAATTTAATTAAAAGTATTCGATTTATTGCAGAAGGGAATTTTAAAGAACGGATAAAAAATAATTATCCAGATGAATTGGGAAAATTAGCATATGAGTTTAATTCAATGAGCGAAAAGTTAGAGCGCTATGAAAAGATGAATTTAGATAAGATGCAATATGAAAAACAAAAAGCGGATACAATTATAGAAAGCATTAATGAACCGGTAGTTATAACTGATGAAAAACTATGCATTTATAAAGCAAATAAAGAGTTTTTAGAGTTTTTTGATTTTGATGTAATGAATCAAAATTTAATGCAATTATTTATAGATAATAAATTTTTTGAATCTGAACAGATTAAGAATTTAAAAGATAATTCATTAACGGATATAATAATTATAAATAAAAAAAATGAAAGGGTGCAGTATTTTAAAATAATTAGATCTTTAGTAAAAATATCTGATAGTTCTCTATCGGGATATGTATTTGTGTTTCATGATATAACTAGATTTAGGGAGATTGATAAATTAAAGTCCGAATTTATAGGCAAAGTATCGCATGAACTAAAAACCCCGTTAACATCTATGGGTATGGCATTAGGAATAATTGAAGACGGCATTGTTGGACCTTTAACGATGGAACAAAATAATATTATAGGGGCAATTAAAGAAGATTATTCGAGACTAAAAAAGCTAGTGCATGAAATATTAGAGTTAACAAAATTAGAATCAAACAAAATAAGAATTAATATTGCAGATATAGAGACAAAAGTGTTATTTGAAAGTTTGAAAAAGAATTTCTTTTTTCAAATTGAAGAGAAAAAAATAACATTTAATAGCAGCATTGATGTAGGGACTGAATATATAAAAGCAGATTTTGATTATATAATAAGAGCTTTAGATAATATTTTAGCTAATTCAATAAAATTTACCGAAAAAGGAGGTAAAATAGATATTAGGGCATATAGTGATGATTTTTATCACTATATTTCAGTAAGTGATAACGGTATTGGTATGAATCAAAGAGATATAAATAGAGTATTTGATAAATTTGTGCAGATTAAAGATAATATTCCCGGAAGTGTTGGATTAGGGTTGTCTATTGCAAAAGAAATTGTCGATTTACATAAAGGGGAAATACTAGTAAAAAGCGAGATAGGAAAAGGAAGTTGTTTTATTGTAAAACTTAATAGGTATTAGAATGCAAAAAGGAAAGATAGCTGTAATTGATGATGAATTGAATATATTAAAAATGATAGAATTGTCATTAAGTTCAAAAGGATTTCAAGTAGAAATATTTTCAAATCCGTTGGATGCTTTAAAAAGATTTAGAGAAACATATTTTGATATAGCTTTTATCGATTTGAAAATGCAACCGATAAACGGGCTTGAGGTTTTGTCTGAATTAAAAAAAATATCAGCAGAAACTACGGCTATTATGATGACGGCATATAGTTCAATTGAAACAGCAGTAGAAGCTATTAAAAAAGGAGCATATGATTATATCGCTAAACCCTTTAACAATAAAGAGTTTCAATATTTTGTGGATAGGGTTTTTGACTATCATTGTATGAGTAAAGAACTTAGAGACCTTAAATTACAAGTTAATGAATTATATAGTAACGATGATATTGTAACACAAAACGCCAGAATGTTGGATATTATAAATATTGGTAAAGATATTGCGGATAGTGATATTCCTGTTCTAATTGAAGGAGAGAGCGGTACGGGGAAAGAACTGATGGCGAGATTTATTCATCAAAATAGCGATAGAAAAGATTATCCTTTTGTTGCAATAAACTGTGCAGCAATACCGGAAAATTTATTTGAAAGCGAGCTTTTTGGGCATGCAAAAGGATCATTTACCGGGGCTATTAAAGAAAGAGTAGGGCGTTTAGAAATGGCAAATAAAGGGACTGTTTTTTTTGATGAAGTAGCTGAGTTACCTAAACCGATGCAAGTAAAGTTATTAAGATTTTTACAAAACATGGAGTTTGAAAGGATAGGAGAAAGTTTTACTAGAAAAATTCAAGTTAGAGTAATAAGTGCTACAAATAGAGATATCGAGAAAGATTTAGCTTCCGGTGATTTACGTGAAGATTTTTTTTACAGAATTAGTGCAGTACGACTAAAGTTACCTCCGTTAAGAGAAAGAAAAGAAGATATACCATTATTATTAATACATCTATTAAACAAAGGAGGAAACGGTGCAAATTATAAAGTTGATGCGGAAATTGTAAAATTATTAATGCAATACGACTATCCAGGTAATATTCGGGAATTTGAAAACGTGATACGAAGAGTAAAAGCTCTTTCAAAAAAAGGAGATATCACGGTTGATTTACTTCCTTATGAAATACAAAATATCCAAAACAAAACATTTAGAACAGATATACCTAAACTTGAAGATTTAGAAAAAGAACATATTCTAAGTGTATTAAATATAACATCAAATCCTAAAGAAGCTGCTAAAATATTGGGAATTTCGGAAACTACTCTTTGGCGAAAGAAAAAACAATACGGAATTTTATGATATTTCAAAATGAAATTATCGTAATTTATTGTTTAATAATAAGTTAAAAATTTGCATTTCAAAATGAAATAAGCTATTACAATATATAATTTCGAATTGAAATAATTTTGATAAAACTTCTGTAAAATTCGGTTATCCTCTTAAAAAAAATCGTTCAAGTATTAATAGAAAATTTGTAAGTCAATTATCAAAACCGTTAAAAATTGATTACAATGAATAATAAATTATAGCTTTTTAACAGCGAAAGATTTATTTGAACTAAATTCGGTAAACAATTTTCCACAAATCCGTTAAAAGTATAATTATCCAATTATTTTTTTATTCCTATCTTATAACACAATCTGCAAATATATGTTTCGTGTAAGTAATTGATATATAAGTTGTTACAAATTAAAAATGATATAATAATACCTCAGGTAAACACCTGTTATTGAAGGTTTTTGAATAAATAAAATCCAATATCAGTTGGAATTTAGTGAGTTAGTTGTGGATCTTTTTAAATTATTTGGATCTAGCTATGTAAATGCAAAAACGGTTAGGAATTCCTACAAGGTAAATTGTAACACTCTTTGTAAGAATTTGGCACATCCTTTGACTTTTAATACAAAAAAGTAAAATATATGAAAAATAACCCTTGGCATTGCATCTCTTACGGTGAGAATATACCGAATAAAGTTAACGCTATTATTGAAATACCTAAAGGTTCTAAGACTAAATACGAACTTGATAAAGAAAGCGGACTATTAAAGATGGATAGAGTATTATTTTCTTCTGTACACTATCCTGCTAACTATGGGTTTATTCCACAAACACTATCAGAGGATAATGATCCTTTAGATATACTTGTTTTGTCTTCGGTTGTTGTAGTACCTATGTGCATAATAGAAGCAAAAATTATAGGATTGATGACTATGATTGATGAAGATGAAAAAGATGATAAAATTATAGCTGTCGCTGATAGTGATATATCGGTAAACTATATAAATGATATATTAGACTTACCTCCTCATACAACAATAGAACTTAAACGATTTTTTGAAGATTATAAAAAACTTGAGCATAAACGAGTATTTGTTGAGCAATTTTTGGGTAAAAAAGAAGCATTTAAAGTGATAAATCAAAGTATCGAAAATTATAAGTTAAATATTTTAAATACAATCAATCAATAAAATATCCAATAGGAGAAAAAGTGGAAACTAAAAAAATCAAAAATGCGTTTGCGGGTTTTGCGGCAATAGCAATTCCTGTAATTATTGTAACAGGCGTATTGCTTTATATTTTCGTGTTAGGTAATCCTCAGAACTTTCAAGGGAATAATCCGATTAATCACCCAAAACCGGGTAACTATTTAGGAGTAATTTATAAAGGCGGAATTATTGTGCCTATATTGTTATCAGTATTAATGATGGTAATTACATTTTCAATTGAAAGATTTATAACAATTACAAGAGCTAAAGGTAAAGGTTCTGTATCAAAATTTGTTATGAATATACATGGGTTATTATCAAAACAAAATATTGATGCAGCAGTAGAAATGTGCGATAATCAGAGAGGTTCGGTTGCAAACGTAGTTAAGTCAGGGTTAATAAAATATAAAGACGTTATTAAATCAAACGAATTAAGCAAAGACCAAAAAATAGTTGCAATTAAACAAGAAATTGAAGAAGCTACATCATTAGAATTGCCGGTATTAGAACAAAATTTAGTTATCTTGGCAACCATTGCTCCTTTAGCAACTTTATTAGGACTATTAGGTACGGTTACAGGTATGATTAAAGCTTTTGCAGCATTAGCTCAAGCAGGCGCTCCTGATGCAGCAGCTTTATCTAACGGTATTTCAGAAGCATTAATTAACACAGCGTTGGGGATTGGTTCTTCTGCGTTGGCAATTATTTTTTACAATTATTTCACTACAAAAATCGATAAAATTACTTATAGCATTGATGAAACCGGTGTTTCGATAGTGCAGAATTTTGTAGCAAACCAAAAATAAGATTATTGAGAAAAATATGCCAAAAGTTAAAGTTCCGAGAAAAAGTACAAGCGTAGATATGACGGCAATGTGTGATGTTGCGTTTCTACTTCTTACATTTTTTATGTTAACTACACAATTTAAACCGGATAATTCGGTAATAGTTGATACCCCATCATCTATATCAGATATTAAACTTCCTGATACGGATATTATGAATATAACTGTTACGAATGACGGAGTTGTTTATTTCGGAATAGATAATAAAAATTTTTCACGCCAGATGTTAATTGAAAGGATAGGTCAAAAATACGGATTTGAATTTACGGCTGCAGAAGTTAAAGCATTTGAACTAACTTCGAGTTTTGGTATTCCTATAAATCAATTAAAGGGGTGGTTATCTATGGATGATTTTGAAAGGAAATCTTATAAACAACCCGGTATTCCGGTAGATTCAACTAACAACGAGTTAGGAATATGGATAATGCAAAGTCGCTTATCTAATCCAAATTTACGTATTGCAATTGCAGGTGACGGTAATTGTTCATATCCGGTAATTAAAAAAGTAATTAATACATTACAAGATAAGAATGTGAATAAGTTTAACTTAATTACCGATTTAGAAGCTAACCCCAATAAAAT
>JAEXOD010000151.1 GCA_023447335.1 Bacteroidota bacterium | reverse complement strand
TCTTTATTCAACAGTCGGAAAAGTTGAAAGAGTGTTGACCGGTATTGAAAAAATACCGGATAATTTTGCAAGGATAGTGGAAAGAAAAAAGCATAGTGATGCGGAGCTTTTAGAGATTTTGACTTGTATTATAAAAAATAATGAGTCAATATACGGTTCAGCTATTGCCTTTGAAGAAAACTATTATGCAAATAATAAAAAATACAACTCTATTTATGTTTATAAAGAAAACGGGGAAATCCACTCAAAGCCGTTGGGGAATGAAAATTATGACTATTTCAATTTAGACTGGTATAGTAAACCAAAGATGATAGGATCGGCTTTATGGAGTCTTCCTTATTTTGATGAAGGGGGCGGTGATATTTTAATGTGCACTTATTCGGTACCTATGTATGAATATGATGAGTTTGGAGGAAAGAATTTTATAGGTGTGTTTACTGCGGATGTTTCTTTAGATTGGTTAAGCGAAATTACTTCTTCAATAAAAATTGAAGAAACAGGATATGCGTTTATGGTTGCACAAAACGGAGTAATTATTACACACCCCATGCAAGAACTTATTATTAACGAAACTATTTTCACAATAGCAGAAAGAGCAAAATCTGAACAATTGAAAATGATCGGTAATAATATGATAAAAGGGGAGACAAGTTTTGCAGAAATTGAATATAAAAACATTGCCACCGGTAAATTAAGTTGGATTGCTTACGCACCTGTTAACAAAAACATGTGGTCTGTGGGAATAGTTTACCCGGTAGAAGAATTTACAGCTCCGTTAAAAAAATTGTTCCGAGTAGTAATTATAATTTCGGTAGTAGGAGGTATTATCTTATTGTTGGCAATAATATTTATCTCCAATTCGATTACAACGCCGTTAAGAAGATTAGTTCATGCAACAAATAATTTTAGTGAAGGTGATTTTGATACCGAAATTCCAAAATATGACTCAAAAGACGAGATTTCTGAACTAACGGACGCATTTTCGGCGATGCAAAATAAACTAAAAGATACAATAGGTAAATTGCAAAAGGCTAAAAAAGAACTTGAAGAATACAATGAAACATTGGAAGTAAAAGTTAAGGAAAGAACTGCAGAAATTGAAGCTAAAAATAAACAACTTGATAAAGCATTGGCAAATGTTAAGGAATTAAGCTTAATAGGACAACAACTTAATTCCACATTAAATTTAGAATCAATTTTTATTACCGTTTATGAAAGCGTTAATAGGTTAATAGATGCTAATACTTTGTTGATTATGTTGGCAAATAATAAAGAAAATACTTTAGATTGTAAACTTGCGATAGAGCATGGAGAACGCTTGCCGGAATTTGGTTTTAGTTTGGAAGATAAAAATAGATTTGGTGTTTGGTGTTATGATAATAAACTGCCGATATTTATTAATGATGTGGATATTGAATATTCCAAATATATTACCCATAGAAATAAACCTAAAGCGGGCACTTATGTTTCATCACTTATTTATTTACCTTTAATGGTAGGCGAAAGAATAATAGGAGTGATTTCTTGTCAAAGTTTAAATAAAAATGCTTATACCGAAGAACACTTGAATATATTAAAAAATCTTGCAATTTATACAGCCAGTGCCTTAGATAATGCATTTGCTTACGAAAAAATAAACCTAGCAAACAAAGAATTAAAGGAGGCTCAATCTCAATTGGTGCAAGCCGAAAAAATGGCTTCGTTAGGTCAATTAACTGCAGGCATAGCCCACGAAATAAAAAATCCGTTGAATTTTATTAACAATTTTTCGGAGTTATCAATAGATTTATCGAAAGAATTAAAAGAAGAATTAGAAAGCCAAAAAGATAAATTGGACGCTAAATCATTAGACTATATCGACGAGATATTGGGTGATATAAGTCATAACGTTACTAAAATTAATGAACACGGTAAAAGAGCCGATAGCATCGTAAAAGGAATGTTATTACATTCAAGGGGAAAAGCCGGCGAAAAACAAAAAACAAATATTAACGATTTAGTTGCAGAGTATCTAAATTTAGCATATCACGGATTTAGAGCACAAGATTCTTCCTTTAATATTAAGATGGAATCGGAATATGACCAAAATATCGGTCCAATAAATATAGTTCCGCAAAATATTAGTCGCGTTTTGCTTAATATTTTTAATAACGGTTGTTACTCGGTACATGAAAAGAAAAAAGAACGAAAGGATAGTTTTCACCCAATAGTAAAAGTGACAACAAAAGATTTGGGAGATAAAGTTGAAATAATTATTAGAGATAACGGAAAGGGAATTCCTCAGGATATTATTGATAAAGTATTTAATCCGTTTTTTACCACGAAACCGACCGGAAAAGGAACCGGATTAGGACTATCTTTAAGTTACGATATTATTGTTCAGGAACATAAAGGTGAAATAAAAGTAAATTCCGAAGTCGGAGAATTTGCCGAATTTACAATAATAATTCCTAAAAATTAATAAAGGCTTTATATGATTAAAGTAATGGTTGTTGATGACGAACAAGATATTCAATCGTTATTTCGTCAAAAGTTTAAAAAGGAAATTAAAGAAAATATAATCGAATTTTATTTTGCGTTTTCGGGAGAAAGTGCATTGGAGTATTTATCAACCGCAAAAGCAGCAGATTTGGTTTTGATATTATCAGATATTAACATGCCCGGGATGAACGGATTAGAATTACTAAGAATACTTAAGGAAGAATATTCTCATTTAAAAGTGTTTATGATAACTGCATACGATGATACCTATAAATATCAAAAAGCACAAGAATACGGAGCAAATGATTATCTAACAAAACCGATTGATTTTGATAAGTTAAAAGAAGCAATATATTCATTAATAAATTAAAGTGATAGAAATGAGCGAAAAAATGTTGGTTGTAGATGACGAACCGGATCTCGAGTCATTAATTCGTCAAAGATTTAGGAAAAAGATACGTGAAGGCGAGTATGAATTTGTTTTTGCATCAAACGGATTGGAGGCTCTTGCCCGTTTGCTAGAGCATAAAGACATAGGAATAATACTAAGTGACATAAATATGCCGGAAATGGACGGATTAACTTTACTTGCAAAATTGAACGAGCTTAAAAATCCTGCATTACGTACGGTTATTGTTTCTGCATACGGCGATATGGATAATATACGAACCGCAATGAATAGAGGAGCTTTTGATTTTGTAACCAAACCGGTTGATTTTAATGATTTGGAAACAACTATAGAAAAAACAATAACCGAGATTAACACAATTAGAAATGCCCAAAAAGAGCATGATAAATTATTAGCTATTCAATATGATCTTGATACGGCTCGAAGTATTCAATCAGCAATTCTCATTAAAAAATTCCCTCCATTCCCTGATTTATCGGATTTTGATATATATGCTAAAATGGAACCTGCCAAAGAAGTAGGGGGTGACTTATACGATTTCTTTCTATTGGATAACGAAAGAGTTGGCTTTGTGATGGGGGATGTTTCCGGAAAAGGAGTTCCCGCTGCAATTTTTATGGCTGTTAGTAGAACCTTAATTAGAGCTACTGCATTAAAAGGAATTCCGCCGGATGAATGCTTGACTTATGTAAATAGTCTATTGTGTAAAGAAAGTGTATCAAGCATGTTTGTGACCGTTTTTTATGGCATCCTTAATTTTAAGACCGGAGAATTACACTATACAAACGGTGGGCATAATCCTCCTTATGTTTTATCTAAATCAGGGGAATTAAAAACCATAGATTTAACCGGCGGCGTTGCATTAGGAATTGTGGAAGGTTTGGAATTTAAAAGTAACAAAATAATGCTTAATCCGGGTGATACGGTATTTACGTTTACGGATGGAGTTACCGAAGCTATGGATAAAGAGTTTGAATTGTATGATGAAACAAGGTTGGAAGATTTCTTAAAAAATAATTATAACTTAGAGTTAAATCAATTAGTAAATGAAACATTTTTAAGTGTTCATAATTACGCAAACGGTGCAGAACAATCTGATGACATCACCGTTCTTGCAATTAAATTTAACGGGAAATAATTTTAGCTGTTTAGATATCTTTGAATGAGGAATTAATGTTTAATATTGTAGATTTATCTGAAAACAATGTGAAATTTATCGGTCAATTTATGGCTAATGATATTACTATTGTAGAAAACTATTTGAATAAAGTTAATAATACAATACGCTTAGATTTAAGCGAATTAAAATATATTTCCAGTGCCGGCTTAAGTGTGCTTTTGCGTGCACAAATGCGATTAAAGCAAATGGGACATGAATTAATCTTATGCAACTTAAATAAGACTGCAAGTGCAATTTTTAGGACCGTTGGATTCGGAGCTTTATTTAAAATCGAGTGATATTAGCTGCACACAATAGTTGTATTTAATTAACGGACATGAATAATGCTTGATTAGGACAAGTATAATTACATAAAGAACAACCGGTACATTTTTGTTTATCAATTATTACAGTTTTTTCGCCGTTTAAATGGAATGCATTGCCTCCGGAATTATTGCAAATTCTTAAGCAAGTACCGCAGTTTTTGCATTTATCATAATTAATTGTAGCGGTTGCTTTATAGTTTCGATCCAAATTATTGTGGGTTGTTAAATTACTTATTGCAGCCCCTTTAATTTGGTCTAATGATAAAATCTCCTTCCGTTTCAAATAATCTGATAAACCGGATTTCAATTTGTCGATAATATTAAAACCGCTAACCATAACTTCTGTACAAATTTGAACTACATCCGCACCAACTAAAATGTACTCTACGGAGTCTTTCCAGTCAGAAATACCTCCAACTGCGTGCAAAGAAATACTGTTGCGAATATTTTGTTTGTCTTTTAAAGCTAAGCTTATTTCTGCAATACACCTTAAACCAATCGGTTTAACGGCTCTGCCTGAAATACCCCCGAATGCTGAATATCCGTTAACATCAGGTTTTGGTTTAAAAGTATCTATGTCAATTCCAATCAATCCTAAAACCGTGTTAATTGCGCAAAGACCGTTAGCTCCTGCACTTATTGCAGCTAAAGCCGGTTCGGTTATTCTAGTTACATTAGGTGTTAGTTTTACAATTACCGGAATATTGACATTTGCTTTTACAGCGTTGGTAATAATAGAAATTGCTTCGTTATTTTGTCCTATTGCAAGTCCTAATCCTTGTTTTACTACTCCATTAGGACAGGAAAAATTTAACTCAACGGCATCAGCTCCGGCATTGGCAACCTCTTGAGATATTAGTGTCCAAGAGTCGGCACCCTTAGTTCCCATCACACTTGCAATAACAATTTTCGAGGGATGTCTCTGTTTTAGTTTTTGGATGCAATTTAACCAATAGTTAAAATGTTTCTCGGAAAGCATTTCGATGTTTTCGAACGCCTCAATCCTATTTTTATGTTTAATTGCGGCAAATCGAGGGGAAACGTTACTATTTTCAACTTCACTTATTCCGATTGTTTTTGTAACTGCTCCTGCCCAACCCAAGTTAAATGCATAGTCAATTTGTTCATAGGAAGCTGTAGGCGGAGCAGATGCTAACAGAAAAGGATTTTCATATAACAACCCGTTGGAAAATACTTCTAAATTATTTGCCATGTTATTGCCTCATAATACTAATTATTCATTTATAAGATTAAGTTTTTCCAAAAAATAAAAGACAATAGATAGAAGAATTCCTAATACTGCGGCAAGTGCCATCCCCTTAAGCTGCACCGATCCGATATTTAACGATGCTCCGCTTACTCCGGTAATTAATGTTACGGCACCCAATACCATGTTCTTGTTTTTACTAAAATCCACTTTCTGCTCAACAAAAATTCTGAATCCCTGAACTGCAATAACACCATATAAGAATATTGTAATACCTCCCATTACGGCAGCCGGAATAGAAGAAATTAAAGCAGAAATTTTACCGATAAATGAAAATAAAATTGCAAATAATGCAGCTATTCTAATTACCCAAACCGAATATACTCTTGATATTGCCATTACTCCTATATTTTCTCCGTAAGTAGTGTTAGGAGTAGAACCGGCAAAACCGGAAATAACATTACTTATACCGTCACCCAATAAAGATTTTGCTAAACCCGGGTTTTTCATCAAATCTTCGTTTGTAATTTTGCCCGTTACAATTAAATGGCTTATGTGTTCGGTTAATACAACCAAGCAAGCCGGAGCTATAATAATAATCGCATCTAAATTAAAAATAGGTGAATAAAATTTAGGTATCGCTAACCAATCTGATTTTTGTACTATAGAAAAATCAACCATCCCTATTAATAAAGCAAATATGTAACCCGAGATCACGGCAATTAAAATCGGAATTACTTGAAAAAATCCTTTAAATAGCACAGAACCGAATATCCCGATAAAAAGAGTAAATGTAGAAATAATAATTGTGTTTTTATCAAAAACAAAATTGGGGACGATATTACCTATGGGAGTCGGAAAAGGTATAAATCCTGCTTGTTGAGCTGCAACTGGAGCTAGTTCTAGTCCGATAATCGCAACTATGCTTCCCATAACAACCGGGGGCATTACAACATCAATCCACTTTAGTCCGTAAAACTTAACAAAATATGATACGGCAATAAAAAAGAGACCGAAAAATATATAACCTGATTGAGCATAACGGAAATTGCCGTAAACGGCAATAATTAAAAGCGTGGGAGAGATAAAAGCAAAGCTTGAACCCAAATAAGCAGGGATCCCGGATTTTGTAACAAAGGAATAAATAATGGTTCCGATTCCGTTCATTAGCAACACTATGGCAGGGTCTATTCCCACTAATATAGGAACAAGTATTGTTGCCCCAAACATAGCAGTTAAATGCTGTAAACTTAACGGAATAGTTTTTAGTAGAGGAGGCTTTTCGTGAATTCCTATTATTTGCCTTTTCATGTATTTTTGCCTACAATAAATAGTGTGTATATTAATATAAACAATATACCCTTAATTACAAAAAGCTAAGCAAAGTTAATAATGAAAATTTGTTGATATAATTGTTAAGACAAATAATAATTGTATGTTTTTTAATAAATGAAATATATAAATAATTTAGAAAAGGGTAAATCGGTTTATTCAAAAATCCGCATATCATATTAATATATGAAAGCGGATTTTTGAGATACTAAAATTTATTTAACGCCGTTTTTAGTTAAAAATTCGGTGTATTTTTTATCTTCTCCGATAATATGTTTTAGCAGCCAATCACTTAAAAAATGCATAAGTTCTATTGAAACAGTAGCTTTGCCTTTTTGGTAATTGTCGTAAAAATCAAGCACTTGTTTTGTCAATTTATCATGAAGCATCTTATGCGAAAGTTTTTCGGCATAACTATACTTGTTAAATAAATCTTCTTCAAATTTAAAATGGACTTTTGTGTAATCAATTAAAGAAGTTAAAGTAGCATTTAAAACTTCTTTTGATTTTCCGTTACGCATAGCATCATTTAGCTCATTTATTATATCAACTAGTTTTTTGTGTTGAGTGTCTATTGAAACTATCCCTACACTATATTTGGGACCCCATGTAATAAGTGCCATAATTTCTCCTATTTTAAACCTTTTTCAATTAAAAAAGGGGCATAATTTTTATCTTTTTTTTGTATATGATCTATTAACCAATTACTTAATAATTGCATGAGATTTATGGATACGGTAAGTTTTCCGGCTTTAAAATCGTTATAATATCCGTTAACTTCCTTTACCATTTTTTGATGTTCCATTTTGTGGGATAACTTTTCGGAATAGCCATATTTATCAAAAAAAGTTTCTTCGGTTTTAAAATGATATTCAGTGTAGTCAATTAATTGTTTAAAAACATCACCTAAAACTTCTTTTGATTTCCCTGAACGCATTGCTTCGTTTAGGTCATTAATTATTTCGATCCATTTTTTATGCTGATTGTCAATTTCTTTGATCCCCAAGCTTAACTTTTCTGTCCAATTTACTAAAGGCATTATGACCTCCGTTATTAAAGATTATTTTGTTTTTTTATAAAACCGTTAATTCTTTTGTAAAAAAATACTGCAGAAAAATAAATATAAATAGACATAATATATGAAAAAATGTCTACTTTAAATAAAGTATTTAATACTAACGCAAAAAAAATAATAGTAAGACTTTGAATTAATAAAATTTTACCCGCATATTTATTAACTTTATCCCAAAGGTCTTTTTTTTTGAGTGTTTCCGGAAATCTGATTCCGTACCAATGACCAAATGGGATATTATAATATAAAAGAGGGATAGACATAATTAGAATAATTAGACCAAACAATATGAATATAAAATTAATCAATTGTAATTCTGTTATAGTTTTGTTTTCAAATAATAAAATTGAATTAAATATCTAAATTTTCAAGGAGGGAAATCAAATCGTTTTTAAGAAAAGGTTTAGGTAAATAATGTGTACAACCTTTTTCAAAAAATGATCTCTTCTCCGATTCTTGGGTGTAAGCAGTAACCGCAACAACAGGTGTATTTTTATAAATAGGATTTTCCTTTATAATTCTTGTCAATTCTGCACCGTTCATTCCGGGACCTAAGTTAATATCCATCAAAATAATATCATACTTCTTGGTTTTTGTCATTTCCAATGCTGTTAATGCATCCGCAGAAGTTTCAATCATAAACTTGTTTTTTAAGAACATTTTTACTACACTTTGGTTAATTTCATCATCTTCAACATACAATATTTTCAAAAGTCTTTCCCCTATTTTCAAATTTTTACCCGATGTTTTAGCTGTTGCAAAATTAGGGGTTTCAATTATGGGAAATTGAACAGTAAAAGTGCTCCCTTCGTTTACATTGCTAATAACATTAATAGAACCACGCATCAATTCTACAGCTTTTTTTACAATTGTTAATCCCAACCCCGTGCCTTCATAAGCTCGGCTTAGTCCTTCGCTAACCTGTCTAAAAGCCAACCAAATAATGTCAATTTTTTCTTCAGATATCCCTATTCCAGTATCCTTTACTTTTAAAACTAATTTTTTATCATGTTTGTTAATATTCAATTCAACTATTATTTCCCCTTTAATAGTAAACTTTATTGCGTTATCGATCAAATTATTTAATATTTGAATAAAATAATTTTTGTCTATCAATGAGTAAATCGGTCTATGTTTTATTTCTAATTTGTAGTCAAGTTTTTTTTGTGTTGCCGCATTTTTGTAAGTATCAAAACACTCTCTAACTATTCCGGTAATTTCCAGAAGTTCAAATTGCATGTTTGTGTTTTCTGCCTCAATATTTGCGATATCAATAATTAAATTCAAGGTAGTACTAAGTCTTTTAGCACTTTCAAGAATATTTAGAGACATGGTTAAATAATCTTCGTTTTTAAGTTGTTCACTTAAAATTTTTGCAAAACCTAAAATACCGTTAAGCGGAGTACGTAATTCATGATTAATGTTTGCGAGGAAGAAAGATTTCAACTTGTTTGATTCTTCTGCTTGTCTGAATGCAGACATTAATTCAGACTCAAGTCTTTTCTTTTCTGTAATATTTTCTTTAACTGCCACGAAATGAGTTATATTCCCGGTATCATCTTTAACCGGTGAAATTGTTGCTGATTCCCAAAATAGTTCGCCATTCTTTTTCTTATTAACAAAAACGCCGCTCCAATCCTCTCCGGCAGTTAATTTATTCCAAATTTGTTTATACTCATCAGGTGAAGTGTGTCCGCTTTTTAGAAAACGAGGATTTTTACCTATTATTTCATCAAAATTATAACCGGAAATTTTGCAAAAAGCCGGATTGACATATTCAATATTCGCATTTTTATCGGTTATTTCAATAGATATTTGACTTTGTTCAAATGCACGGTACAAAGTTCTTAATTGATCGTTAGTCTTTATTTGTTCAGTAATGTCGCGACCGGAACCTACAACTCCAATCAAGGTGCCGTTTTTATCATACAGCGGGGCTTTTCTTACATCTAGATAAGTGTATCTACCCTTGATATAACCGTGCTCTAAAAAAGTCATCGGTCTATTTTCTTTTAATGTTACTTGGTCGCTATCAATACATAATTCGCCGAAAGTATGCCATGTCGGGTTTTGGGGGTGACTTTCTCTTTCGCGTTTTGCAAAAAATAAATCATTTTTACCTATTGGTTCGCTCTCGTCAATAGCATTTAACAGATTTTCACAAATAGCTTTATTTACAAAAATATATTGTTTATTTAAATCTTTTGCCCAAAGCATATCCGTAATGGTATTGCTCATTAATTTTGTTAAATTATAAAGCTCTTCGTACTCAATTTTGCTTTTTAATAATTCGTTAAATGTATTTTTTCTATCGGTAATATTTCTAACAACACTTAAAAATTCATTTTCTCCGCAATTAACAAAACGGCTTTCATAAAATTCATTTTTCCCGTTAACAACCAGAGAGTATTCTAATGTTTGCATTCTGCCGGTTTCAATAACTTTATCTAAGCATTTTTGTATGTCAATGCATAATTCTTTGGGTAAAATTTCAGAGAAATGTTTCCCGATAAAGTAAGATGGTTGAGCTATTAAATCGGTTGTTTCATTAGCCCAAAACTGTGTGTAAAATCCGTCTTTGTTTGATACAAATACCCAATCAGGTAATGCTTCCATAAATGCATTTATTCGAGACTTATGGTTTTTAAGCTCTTTTAATACATTTGCTTTTTCGGTTAAATCTAAAACAAAACCGGCAATTGTTAAATTTTGTGAATCCGAATCTTTTTCAATTATGTTACCGACATCAAAAAATCTGTGATAATTTGAATTAATATCTCTAATTCTGTATTCGACTTTATAAAACTCGGAATTTCCGGTAATTAGCTGTCTCATACTTTCCATAACATAATTGTTATCATCAGGATGGACCAACTTCATAAAATCAGAGTAGTGGTTGAAATCTTTTGCATTAAACCCAAGAATATCGGTCTTGCGTCTATTAAAGGTTACGTTACCGGAAGGTAATTCCATTTTCCACCATGCCATGTTTGCCAATTCTAAAGCGAGATCAATCTTTTCTAAATTAACCTGAGACTCATGAATGGAATTTCGATTGCCGCTAGAACTTAAATTACCTACAGTATCATTCATAAACAAAATGAAAAATTCTTGTGATTTTTAATTTAATATAACTATTTTTATAGACAAAAAAAACTAAACTACAAAATAATATATAAGAGATTGTGATTTAAATCAACATAAATTAAAATAAATATGAATATATTTAAAAAATATTCATATTTATTAAGCAGATTAGTATCTATTAAATTATTTTGTGTTAAATTTAACCTTAAAACAGCTTCCTTTCCCTTTTTTGCTGTCACAAGTTATTTCGGCATTGTTTAGCTCGCAATATTTTTTTACTATAGCCAAACCTAATCCATTACCTTCAAAACTACGTGTGTATCCTTGTTGTTCTTGGCTAAAAGGAGTAAATAATATAGGCAAATATTCTTCGCTTATGCCAATTCCGCTATCCTTAACACAACAAGTTATTTTTCCTTCTTCGTAATATAGGCTAAGATTAACACCTCCCTCTTTTGTAAATTTAATGGCATTATCAACTAGATTTGAAAAAATCTGATAAATTGAGTAAGTATCGCCATAAATAATAGGGATGTTAATTTTATTTTCATATTCAAGTGTAAGTCCTTTACTTTTGGCAATGTAAATATGTTCTGTAAGTAAGGGTTGTAAAATATCTCTGTCTAAATCTAAATTGTCCGGTTTGTAATCATATGTTCCGGTTTGTAGTTCACTCATGTTTAATAACAAGTCAATAGTTCTTATTAATCGGCTTCCTGCCCTATTAATCGATGAAAAACTACTGCGTAAATCGTTATCTAAATGAGCATCCAATTCATCTCTAATCAATCCCATAAAACTCAAAATCACGTTAATAGGAGTACGTATTTCGTGTGACATTTGAGCAAGAAATTCGGATTTTAAACGATCAGATTTTTCGGCAATCTCTTTGGCTTCAATTAATTGTTTGTCAATATTCTTTCTTTCGGTTATGTCTTGAGCTATGCCTATATAATTTGTAATCTGTCCGATTTCGTTTTTCATCGGAGAAATATACAACATCAGCCAACAAAATTCACTGTCAGCTTTTTTGAACTCAATTTCACCTTGCCACTCTCCTCCGCTTCTTAAAACATTAATGGCATCTTCTTTATTATTAGGATACCCTTTATAAGGGAAAATTCCCAATTCTGATGTGGTTTTGCCTATTATAAATTCTCGATTGTAACCGGTTACTTCCGAAAACTTTTGATTGCAATATTTTATAACCTTATCTGAGCCGGTAATCAAAATTATTGTGGGGTTTTGTTCAATTGCTTTTTTGAAAATCTTGAGATTTTCGTCATTTTTGAATTTTTCTAATGCAGTGTTTAATGAATTCATCATCAACATAAACTGTTTAGAATCCAGATCTGTATAAGGATGCTTTTTGTTAAACTGACCGGCAATCAAGCTTATTTTATTGTTATTAAAAACCGGCACTGCCATTATTCGTTTTACGGTTACATCTAATTCCGGTAATTTAACCTGTTTATAATAAATATCTGTATAATCGTTAAAAACCACCTGATCTCTAACTTTTAACGGATATAACCATAAAGGTAAATTAGTTCTATCAATATTTATGGGTCTATCTTCTTTTTTTATTTCGATAAAATTATTCTTGTAAAAAATAATAATTTTGTCAATATCTTCTTTATCATCAAAGAAGAGAATGTAACCGCCGTCACTTTCGGTTTGCTTAACAGTTTCTTCAAGTAAAAATGAAATGATTTTAGAATCTTCGGAATATCTCATTTGGTAAACTTTTAACAATGTCTCGGTACGAAGTTCGTTGAGTTTCCTTTCTTCTTCCGCAATCAATTTTTCCGAAACGTCTGTAACAATATCCATTATGTTTATCGGTTTACCGTAATTGTCGTAAACAAGTTGTGCTCTAAACTCACCCCAAAAGGTCGAATTGTCTTTCCGTTTAAGTTTTAGTAAAATTTTATCAATCTTGGAAGTTTTAAGTAAAGAGAAGTAACTTTCGTTAAGTAGTGAAAGAGATTCCTCGCTAACTAAATCAAATGCGTTTATTCCGATAAGATCAGTAGCGTTTTTGTAACCGAACAATTGAGCTTTTTTATCATTTGCAAAAATAATTTGCCCGTTAATATCCATTAAAGAAATACCGTCAGGAGAAGTATTAACAATTGTTCTATATAAATGTTCATTCTTACGCCCTATTTCTTCAAGTTTTTTTCTTTCGGAAATATCAATAATAATTCCCCGTAATCCTTCAATCGTATTATTTTTAATTATAGGAGAACTATAAATAAGTGCCGGAATTCTTTTGCCTGTAGTTGTAATAAATGTGTATTCACTATAGGAAATACTTTTATTATTTATCTTAGATTGGAAATTTTTGCTTGCTTCTGCCTTGTTTTCGGGAGCAATAAAATCAATAATATTAAACTTGTGTTCATTAACACTTTGGTTAACATTAAAAAGTTTATAAGCAAATGAATTGCAATATGTTAAATAACCGTTTCTGTCAGCCTCAAAAAATACTTGTGGTATCATTTCGGCAGTTTCATTAAATTTACGCTCAACCGTTTCCAATTTATCTTCGGTTTCTCGTAAATGAGTGATATTTCTAATTATACTTAAAACAGCTTTTCTTTCGGATTTATAAGTGATAATAGTGCTAAGAACATCAAAAAAATATTTTTCACCGTTCCATAATGTTATTGTGCTTTCAAATCGAGGTTTGAATTTAGCAAGAAAGTTTATAGGTTTTGGATGAGGGGTTAAGTAAACGTCATCGTAATATTTTCCGATTAACTCGTTTTTCTCTTTTTTAACAAGTTTGCAAAAATTTCCGTTAACATTTAATATAAAACCGTCTTGATCAACTAATCGCAAACAGTTGTTAGATAATTCCCATAATGCTTCAAAATCCTCAATTATATCGTCTTTAGTATTCTCATTTATTTCGTAAAAATAAGAATAAAAGTAAAAACTAATATTACTGTCATGATCAAAGGATTTTGAAATAATTGTAAGAAGATAAGTTTTAGAATCTATTTCAATTGAAATAGTATTTTTAAATTCGTTATGCGAAAAAAATAAATTTAATTTATCATCAAAAATTGAAACAATATTAGAAATACCGTTTTCTAAATTGAATAATTTATTAAATGTATAGTTCGCAAATATTAAATCCTTATCTTTGTTGCAAATCCAGAATAAATCATTTAATAAATTAGTGAAAGAAAATACGTTCTCATCCAACTTGTTAGATCGGTAGAACTCATCATGCAATTTATTGAATAGTGTGTATATCTCCGCTTGCTTTTTTTGCAAGGTGCCAAAAGACATTAAACAAGCTCCCTTAATATCAAAATAATTAAACAAAAAAAAACGCTTATTAGTATAATTAATTTCTATGAAAAAACAAATCTTATTTTTATTTTAAAGTGCAAATTTATAGGTTAATTATGAAAAAAATACAATTTAACACGGTAGAACTGATTAAGAAAAAAAGAGAAAAAAATTCTCTTAATGAAGACGAGATAGTTTATTTAATAGAGAACTATTCCAACGGGATAATTCCTGACTATCAATTCTCGGCTTTTTTAATGGCTGCTTTTATAAACGGTTTAAACAACGAAGAAACAGCAGCTTTAACAAAGGCAATGCTTAATTCGGGTGATATAGTCAATCTTAATTCCCTTAAGGGGGTAAAAGTTGATAAACATTCGACAGGAGGAGTAGGGGATAAGACTTCTTTAATAATTGCACCCATTGCAGCTGCTGCAGGTGTGTATATTCCGATGATAAGCGGACGAGGATTAGGACATACGGGCGGAACTTTGGATAAACTTGAAGCTATACCGGGGTTTAACGTAAATTTAGATTTAAAACAATACAAAGAAGTTTTAAAAAAAGCTAAAATGGTTTTAATCGGGCAAACAAAAGAAATTGCCCCTGCCGATAAATTAATTTACGCATTACGCGATGTTACTGCTACGGTTGAATCAATTCCTTTAATAACCGGAAGTATTATGAGTAAGAAGCTTGCCGAAGGGATTGATGCGTTGGTTCTAGATGTTAAAACAGGAAGCGGTGCTTTTATGAAATCGCTTAAAGATGCAGAAGCTTTGGCGAAATCATTAATAAATACAGCAAAAGCATTTAACAAAAAAGTAGTTGCCTATATTACGGATATGAACCAGCCATTAGGATATAATATTGGTAATTGGTTGGAAGTAGTGGAAAGTGTAGATATTTTAAAAGGCAAAAACATCCCTTATCTTACGGATTTATGTTTAGAGCTTGCCGGTACGATGATTTACCTTGGGAACAAAGCTGCTTCCGTAAAAGAGGGGGTTGCCATTTCTAAAAAGCTTATTGAAAACGGTGAAGCCTATAAAAAGTTTTTAGAAATTGCCGAATTGCAAGGCGGGGACGTAAAATACTTAGAAAAACCGGAAAAATATCCAAAAGCAAAATATAGCATAAAAGTTAAATATAATTCATATGGTTATGTAAAGGGGATTAACACATATGAATTAGGAATGGCATCATTGTTATTAGGTGCCGGAAGACTTAAAAAAGAAGACGTTATCGATCCGAAAGCCGGAATAATTTTTACTCCGAAAATAGGTGATTTTTTGAAAGAGGGAGATGAAATTGCGCAATTATTCAGTAGTAGAAAAATAACTGATGACGATGTAAATAAAGTAATTAATTCAATTGAGCTTTGTGAAGAAAAAGTTAAACCGGCAAAATTAATTCATAAAGTAATAAAATAATGAACTTAGTAAAAGAGCACATAATAAATTAATCTGTGCTCTTTTCCCCTCTAGTAAGTAGCTTTACATTGCAATTTTTTGCTAGTTTTGCAGTTAAAATTTGTAAGTTATTGCAGTAAAATAAGTTAATAATAGAAGTTGCGGAAATTATCACTACAATTCTAAGTCTTTGCAAAAAAGAAATCCGGAATTTAGTATCTAAAATTAAAATTACCAAAAATTTTAAGAAACATATATTTACAAATAATAAATCTTATTATTATGGTTCTTAAAACTTACACCGATATTAAAAATGTTTTTTCAAGTTTAAAAACCGGGTACAATTATTTCTGTTAAAGATTTTCTTTTTCTTTCTGCCAATTCTCTTGTTTTTAAATCATCGGGTAATTTTTCGGGGCTATCCAAATATCCCAGTGAAATAACACAAACGGGTTCTATGTTTTTAGGAATGTTAAAATATTCAATCAGTTTTGCTTCATCAAATCCGCCCATAGGGTGACCGTAAATATCATTATCAAAAGCAGATAATAGTAAATTTTGATTTGCCGAACCTACATCATACATATAATATTTGTTAGCTCTATCCTTATATTCAAATGTCTTTTTTGCTAAACTAACAACAAGAACACTTGAATCTTTAGCCCATTGTTTGTTAAAGGGAACAAGGGAGTCTAAAATTTTATTAAACTTCTCGGTACCGTTATATGCATATAAGTATAACCAAGGCTGTTCGTTCATACTACTCGGAGCCCATCTGGCAGCATCAAAAATTTCTTCTAATAAATTAATCGGAATATGTTCGGTTGAATACGAACGAGAACTGCGCCTATTGTAAATTGCTTCTTTTAAACTTTTCATTTTCTTCTCTTACTTTTATAAAGTAGAAGTAAAGATAGAAGATTAAAGTTCCGAAAAAATGATATTAATAGGGATTTGTTATTAGTTGAGTTCTTTTTTCAATCTTTCGATTTCTTTTTTTACAAAATCCGGATTTGGTGAACCTAACGTAATCTTGTTATGTAAACATTTCTCAACTTTTAGCAGATTAAATACATCGACTTCAAATTCTGAACAAAATACTTTATAATCAGCAAGAGTTATTTGGTAAAACGGCAATCCGGTTTCTTCGCTAAATTTAACTATTTTCCCAATTATTCCGTGTGCTTCTCTAAAGGGAACCCCTTTTTTTACTAAATAATCTGCTAAATCGGTAGCAAAAATTGTACTATGATTTAGTTCAAAATTAAATCTGTTAGTTCTAAATTTTGCAGTTTTAATCATTTGTGTAAAAATAGATAGAGAATCTAAATATGTATCAAAACTATCAAAAACGGGTTCTTTGTCTTCTTGTAAATCGCGGTTGTAGCTAAGCGGTAAACCTTTTAATGCAACTGCTAAAGATACATAATTCCCGTATGCTCTTCCGCTTTTTCCGCGTATTAGTTCAGCCATATCAGGATTCTTTTTTTGCGGCATTAAAGAAGAACCGGTAGTATATCTATCCGAAAGAGTTATAAAACCCCATTCATAGGTGCTCCATAAAATAATTTCCTCCGCAAATCGGCTTAAATGCATGCTTCCTATTAAAACCGCATTTAAGAAATCTAATAAAAAATCTCTATCGGCAACGGAATCTAAAGCATTTGCGGTTATAGATTCAAAACCCATTAGTTTTGCAGTTTTTACTCTATCCAAAGGGAGTGTTGAACCGGCTAAAGCACCGGATCCGAGTGGGCTATAATCGGTTTCGGTTTTACAAAATTTAAATCTATTTTTATCTCTTTCAAGCATTTCAACGTAAGCCAATAAGTGATAAGCTAGAGAAATTGGCTGAGCACGCTGTAAATGAGTATAACCGGGAATTATAGTCTCAGTGTTATTATTCGCAACATCTAAAAGCACGTTTTGAAATTTTCCGATTTCTTTTTCAATACTATAAATTGCTTTTTTTAACCAAAGTTTCATTGCTGTTAAAACTTGGTCGTTTCGGCTTCTACCCGTATGCAATTTACCCGCAAGATTCCCGATCAAATCAGTTAATTTGCTTTCAATAGCGGAATGAATATCTTCGTATTTCCCTTTTTCAATATTCCAATTGCCGGATTTATACAAGTTTTCAATTTGTTTTAATCCGTTAATAATAGTTTTGGATTCTTCTTTAGTAATTATGCCGGAAGAAGAAAGCATAGCTACATGAGCTATGCTTCCTTTAAGATCTTCAAATATCAGTCTTTCGTCAAAGCTTAGTGAAGAAGAAAAGCGTAAAGCTTTGTCATCCAAAACCTCTTTAAATCTTCCTCCCCATAACATTAAGCAACTTCTCTTTTATTAATAACTTCGTTTTTTACGATTGACATAGTTTTATATGGTAATCCGTAAATTGTCATAAATCCGGTGCTTGCTTTATGATCAAATTTATCATCGCTTGTATAAGTTGCTAGTTCCATATTATATAAACTGTAATCGGATGTTCTGGAAGCAACAATAACGTTCCCTTTGTATAATTCCAAAACAACTTCACCGGTTATGTTTTCTTGAGTTTGGTCAACAAAAGCACACAAGGACTTAAACAAAGGAGTAAACCACAAACCGTCGTAAATCATATTAGCAACTTTGTTCGAAACATCCTGTTTAAATCTAAATGTTTCTTTATCCATAATTAATTTTTCCAGTTCATAATGTGCTTTATGAAGCAAAGTTGCTCCGGGAGCCTCATAAACTTCACGAGATTTAATACCTACCACACGATTCTCAATCATGTCTATTCTTCCGATACCGTGAGCCCCTGCAATTTTATTCAAGGTTTCAAGTAAAGTAACCGGGTCAAGTGTTTCGTCATTTACTTTAACAGGTATTCCTTTTTCAAAATATATTTTAACAAGTTGACTTTTTTCGGGTGCATTTTTAGGATTAACGGTTTTTTGATAAACATCTTCCGGAGGAGCTACGCTCGGATCTTCTAAAACACCGCATTCAATAGCAATACCCCATAAATTCTCATCAATAGAGTAAGGGGATGCTTTAGTAACCTTTACCGGAATTTTATGTTTTTCTGCGTAATCCATTTCTTCTTCTCTACTTTTAAATTCCCAATCTCTTAAAGGAGCGAGAATTTCGATGTGAGGAGCTAAAGTCTGAATTCCTACTTCAAATCTTACTTGATCATTACCTTTTCCGGTACAGCCGTGAGCAATTGCATCACAACCTTCACGATTAGCAATATCTACCATCATCTTGGCTAGTAAAGGTCTGCCGATTGCCGTAGCCATAGGATAAGTTCCTTCATATAAAGCACCGGCTTTAAGAGCAGTCCACAAATAGTTGGTTACAAATTCGCGACGTAAATCTAATATAACGGCTTTTGATGCCCCTGTTTTAATCGCCTTTTCTTCCAAGCCTTCTAATTCGGCGGTTTGACCCAAATTTCCCGTTGCCGTTATAATTTCCGCATTATACTTTTCAGTAAGCCATTTTACCATTACGGAAGTATCTAAACCTCCCGAATATGCTACAACTATTTTTTTTGCCAATTTTAATTTCTCCTATTCTTTTTTAGGTGGTTGATTTAACATTAAATCCTTAACTATTTGAACAACTTTAGGAATATGAGTATGAGAGCTTGGAATTATAAGCACTGTATCATCACCGCCGACTGTTCCCATAATTTCGGGTTGATTTAATCTATCAATATGGTATGCTACACCTTGTGCTCTTCCTGCTAAAGTGCGAACAATTACCATAGACTCGTTTTGCTGAACAAATAAAATTTCAAAGCTAATAAGTTTAGAAATTTGCTTTCCGCTTTCAAGCGAATTAAGCACATATTTTATTCCCCCGTCTCCTACAGTACGGATTACGCCTAACTCTGCAAAATCACGGCTTAAAGTTGCTTGAGTAACTTGAAATCCCTCTTCTGTTAATAGTCTTACAAGTTCTTCGTGGCTGCCGATTGCAGTAGTGTTTAGGATATCCTTAATTCTGTTTTGTCTTATTAGTTTTGCTGACATAATACCTACCATTATTAGTTTAAAAATTGTTGTTTAACAAACCGGTAAGTTTTATGATAAAAATATTAATTTCTTCTTCTGTAATTATATAAGGCGGAAGAACTCTTAATACATTATCACCTGACGTACCGACAACTATACCTTCTTCTAATAATGAACAAGCAATTGATTTTGCGGAAATTCCTTCGTTAAATTCAATACCGATCATTAAACCGCGTCCGCGTATAGTTTTAATTTTTTCAGTAATTGAATTTAATTCTTTTTTGAAATAATTTCCAATATTTTGTATAAAAATTAATTTTTCATCAGTTAATAAGTCAAAAACCGCATTTGACGCTGCAATTGATACCGGATTTCCGCCAAAAGTTGAACCGTGAGAGCCCGGAGTTATATATTGTGCAACATCATCTGAACAAGCCACAGCACCTAAGGGAAACCCGTTAGCAATTCCTTTTGCCATTGTAATAATATCAGGTTTAATTTCTTCCCATTGGTGGGCAAAATATTTTCCGGTTCTTCCCGTACCTGCCTGAACTTCATCAATAATTAATAATAAGTTATATTTATCGCAAAATTTTCTAAGACCTTCCAAATAAACGGGTTCTGGCATTATAATACCGCTTTCACCTTGAATGGGTTCAACCATAACGGCAACCATATCCGGAATATATGAATGTTCCAACGCTTCTAAATCTCCGAAGGGGACATATTTAAATCCAGGTAACAACGGATAAAATCCTTCCCAAAGTTTGTATTGACCGCTTGCGGCAAGTGAACCCATTGTTCTGCCGTGAAAACTACCTAAAGTAGTTAAAATAGTACTTCTTCCTTTTCCCCATTTTCTTGCAAATTTTATTGCTGCTTCGTTTGCTTCGGTTCCCGAGTTGCAAAAGAATACTTTATCTAAGTTAGCAACTTTGGCAATTTTACCCGCAAGTATTTCTTGAGGTGTAGAAGTAAACAAATTGGAAACATGCCATAAATTATCTATTTGTTTTTGTACAGCTTCTTTTATTTGCGGATGATTATGACCAAAAGCCGTTACGGCTATACCGCTTAAAAAATCAATATATTCTTTTCCGTCTATATCATATAATTTTGATCCGTTTCCGCTAACAAACTCTGTATAATATCTCGAATAATTTTTTAATAAATTATCGGTTTTGGTCTCTTCTAATTTATGCTGATTTAACAATCCAAGTCCCTCCGTTTATTTTAATTTCGTTATCAAATTCAATTTCAGGATTTTTACCTATCCAGATTTTGTTTATACCGTTATTTAATAATTGTAAACAACTGCTTAATTTTGGAATCATCCCGTCTGTAATCTCTTTTGTGGCTATACCTTGAAGAATTTGTTGTTCATCAATTAGTTTTTGTACGGCACCAAATAATTTTACTCCGGTTACGTCAGAAACAAAAAAAACTGAATCGGCTTTTAATGTAGCTGCTAAAACTTCGGTAAAAATATCGGCATTAACGTTCATTAAACTTCCGTTTTCGTTTCTGCATACGCTACTAAATACGGGAACCACGCCTTGATTTACTAATTCTGTAATCCATTCTGCATTTCCTTTTACTTTAGGAATTCCGACATTTCCTAAATCAAGATTAGTGCTTTCTGCAATAAAAGTTCCTCTGTCAATTCCCGAAAGACCGACCGCATCAATGCCGGAAGTTGTCATTCTGCTAACTATTTTAGTGTTTAACATACCGGATTGAACTGCAGCAACAACATCCATTACCTTTTCTGTTGTCACTCGTTGACCGTTTATAAATTTTGCCTCAAGACCTAAAGCTTCAGACCATTCGGAAATACTCTGTCCGGCACCGTGAACAATAATTAAACCACCGAATGCTTCCTTTATTTTTTTTATTTCGCATATCCAATTATCGGTATTAAATATATCATTTAATGCTTTCCCGCTAATTTTTAAAATTGCTGTTTTCATAATATCGCCTTATGATCTATATTCGGCGTTAATTTTAATATAATTCTCGGTAAAATCACAGGTGTACCAAGTTGAACTATATTTTCCGCCATTTAAATTTACGTTAATTAAAACTTCATTTTTGTTTAAGCAGTTAAATGCTTTCTTTTCGTCAAGAACAACATTATAACCGGGTAAAAGAATGGGAAGGTTATCGAAGTAAACACTTACTTTTTCAGGCTTAACTTCGGCTCCGCTCATTCCTAACGAGGACATAATACGTCCCCAATTTGCATCGTTTCCGTAAATTGCGGTTTTAACTAAAGGGCTGTTGGCAATACTTTTTCCAGCCAAATCGGCATCCGCTTGTGAATCTGCTCCCGTAATGTTAACAGTAATAAGTTTTGTAGCCCCTTCGCCGTCTTTTGCAATTGATTTAGCCATTTCCGTACATATAGAGAACAGTGCATCATAAAATGTAGATGACGATAGTTCGTTTTTGCTTATTTTAATTCCGCTTAAACCATTTGCCATAATTACTACCATATCATTAGTGCTTGTTTCTCCGTCCACCGATATTTTGTTAAAAGTGTTTGAAACAGCTTTTACTAACAACTTATTTAATAATTCATTTTCAATATCTGCATCTGTAGTAATAAATGCTAGCATTGTAGCCATGTTGGGCATAATCATACCGCTTCCTTTACAAATAGCACCTATTGTTACGGGTTTATGATTTATTGTAACAGTTAAAGCGTAAGATTTCATAGCTTTATCGGTAGTCATAATGGCTTCGGCAGCATTTAGTCCGCCGTCTTCGGAAATTTCTGAAACTACTGTATCTATTCCTTTTAAAAGTGCATCCATCGGCATCTTCTGTCCAATAACTCCAGTACTGCTAACTAAAACTTCGTTTGGATTAATCCCAAGTTTTTCGGCACAATATAGCTGACTTTTTAGAGCATCATTGTAACCTTCTTCACCGGTACAAGCGTTTGCATTACCTGAATTAACTAAAACTGCTTTTATCAATCCGTTTTGTTTTATTACCTCTTGTGATAATAGTAAAGGAGCTGCTTTAACTTTATTTATAGTAAACGTACCGGCAACGTTGCACGGGCGCGGGCTGTATATTAAGGCTAAATCTTTTCTTTTCCTTTTTATACCCGCAAATACACCGGCTGCCATAAAGCCTAACGTAGAAGTTACGCTTCCGTTTTTAATAAAGTTAATCATTGTGTTACTCCGTTATTTATTATTCCTAATGTTTCGTCAAAATCAAACATCTTGTTCATGTTTTGCATTGCTTGCCCTGAAGCCCCTTTTATTAGATTATCAATTGCAGAAGTTATGATAACCGTATTATGCTTAACCGATACATTTATATCGCAAAAATTTGTTCCTACAACCCAAGTTAAGCTTGGCGGTATTTGTCTTAATCGAACAAATTTTGAAGTAGCATATTTATTATTGTAATTTTCTATTACTAATTCAGTATTAATTGATTTGTTAAGTTTTATTGTGGTTGTTGAGTATATTCCTACAGCAACCGGTAGCAAATGAGTAGTAATAGAATAATCAGACTGTAAGCCTGCCTTTTTTAATTCTTGTGTAATTTCAGGTTGGTGTCTGTGGTTGTTAACGTTATATGCTTTTACGTTTCCGTCCATTTCAGACATCAACATCTCAGTTTTTGCGCTTTTTCCGGCTCCGCTAGTACCTGAATATGAGCAAGTTGAAATCGTATTAATTGAATCGCTAAAGTTTTCAATAAAAGGCAAAACAGAAAGTAACACCGAAGTAGGGTAACATCCCGGATTTGCTATTAATTCGGTTTTTGAATAATCAATATTATAATAATCTACTAAACCATATTTTTTTATGTTTAATAGCTTAGCAGAGCTGTGTTCAATTTTATACCATTTTTCATATTCGGAAGCATCGTCAAATCTATAATCGCCGCCTAAATCAATAACTTTTTTCCCTTTTTGTATTAGTGAAGGGATATAGTTTAAAGCTTCACCATGTGGAAGTGCTACAAAATAGATATCATGTTCATCGGTAATATTTTCAACAGATAGAATATTTGTATCATTTACGGTATTCATTAATTCCGGAAAAAGATTTAGAAGTCTATTTCCGGCACTATTATTACCGTAAACTGCAACATCTCCGATTTTTGGATGGTTTGCACAGAATTGTAGTAATTTTTTACCCGTGTAACCGGTTCCGCCTATAATTCCTAAACTAATCAATTGTTCACCTATCAACTCAAATATTTACATTTTTTAAAATGAAGTGCAAACATAACATATTTTTAATATGCGTGTCAAGAGAAAAATGCATTAAAATACAATAAATTGTATAATTACAAATAATTATGCATATAAAATGCATAATTATACGTTTTGAGAAAAAAACAAGGGACTTTTTATCATTTTTGGGAATTTTTGTAATTTGAGCTACCATTTTGTATTTTTATTAATTTATGCTAATTTATATTACTATAATTAAAAAAAATAGGGTAAACTATTATGAAAAAACTAACGATTCTTTTATTACTTTTAAGTAATTTTATTTTTGCAGAGGTTATAACATCACCTAACGGTAATTTAAAATTAAATTTCAATTTGTCGGAAAAAGGAGAACCGCAATATTCGTTAAGTTATTTTGGTAAAGATATAATTAAGTTATCTAAGCTTGGGTTAATGTCTAAAGAGGGAGGTTCTTTTAACGATTCCTTTAGTATAGAAAAGGTTGATACAATTAGCGTTAATGAAAGTTGGGAACCTGTATGGGGGGAAGTAAAATCTATAAAAAACAATTATAAAGAATTAAAAATTACCTTAGCACAACCGGTTGTTGAAAATAGAGTGGTTGTGGGTAATAAAAATATGATAATTGTTTTTAGATTATTCGATGACGGTTTAGGGTTTAGATATGAGATTCCCGAACAAAAATATATGAGAAATATAATAGTAAGCAATGAATTAACTGAGTTTGTTTTAACCGGAGATCACAAAGCCTTTTGGATTCCGGGCGATTTTGATACGAATGAGTATAGATATTCAACTACAAATATAAGCCAAATTAATGCTTTTATAGGACGTGAAG
>JAEXOD010000130.1 GCA_023447335.1 Bacteroidota bacterium | reverse complement strand
AAAACTTACTGCTACATAATAGTGGTTTGCCTGCTTATTATTCCCCTAAAAATGATGAATCCCCTTCTGAAATTATTGATAATATTTTCAGTTTAAAAAAAGCATATAAAACCGGGGATAAATATTTATATAGCTGTTTAAATTTCGTTACACTTATGAAGATTGTTGAAGCTGTAACCGACAAAAGGATGTATGATTATTATAGTGAGATAATTTTAGAACCCTTAAATTTAAAAGATACTTATTTTATCCCTCCGGATTCAATTCATTATAAAATAATTCCTACAACTCCTCAACTTCAAGGAAAAGTTCATGATCCATTAGCATACGGTTTAAAAGGACTTAGCGGAAATGCCGGACTTTTTTCCACCACAAGTGATTTATCCATTATTTGTAAAATGCTTTTGAACAAAGGCATTTATAACGGAACCACTATCTTTAAGAAAGAGACCGTTGATCTTTTTACTACTCAGTATGATTCTACATCATCCCGTGCATTAGGATGGGATACTAACGGATTTTTAAATTCTTCTGCAGGCACATATTTCTCAAAAAAAACATTCGGTCATACCGGATATACGGGAACTTCAGTTTGGATTGATCCGGTAAATAACTTATTTGTTGTACTATTAACAAATCGTGTATATCCTGATGATAAGGTTTCATTAACTGAAATGAGAATAAGCTTACATAATTACATTTTTATGAATTTACATAAAATTCCCCCTCAACCTATTTTAGAAAGTCTTAATCTTAATGAAAATAAAATAACCGTAACTTACGATAATCAAAGCAAATATGTACCGGTTGATAATACTTTCTTAATCTACTCAATTAATAATTTTGAAAGCTCTCCTATTGATTTACCAAAAAACTCAAATAGTTATAGTTTTAGTTTCAATGGCTATGATAAAGATATACCGATAAAAAGTAAATTATTCAATGTTACTCAAAATAACAAAAGCATGTTTTCAGATGAGTTCGCAATATTAAATAAAGCACCTAATGTACTGATTATTGACGCTTGTATTTTAGAAAGCAATGAAGAAAAAGAGTACAATAAACTTACTGCCGAGTATTTTAATTTTTTGCCTGAAAATTTTGGTTTTTCATGCATAAGTGTTAACCACGCAAAATTATTAACTAAAGCCGATTTCAATAAATTTACAAATATCATTATATACTCAGCAGAGTCTTCTGCACTTTCCCCTTTCACTGACTCATCATTTGTTGGTAGATTATTAGATTTTGTAAATTCAGGTGGAAATATTATAATTACCGGCAGTGAATTTGGTTGGTATTTAGGTCGTCCTGAAGCAGGAAAATACTTAAACAATTTGTATTCACAATTATTTAATTGCTATTATGTTAATGATGACGCACATTCAAGCACTCTTTTACCACAAAGTGACTTAAACTTAATTACTAATCAATTGTTTTTTGGAACTGATAAATCTATATATAAAACCAGAACACCTGATGTAATTAAACCGTTTGAACACTCAAAGCCACTATTTTGGTATGATCATAAGAATATTGCGGGTACTATTACCAATGTAGGCATGGGAAAGATTATTTATTTGGCTTTTCCTTTGGAAAGCATCGAAGACGACGTGATAAAAAAGGATTTATTTAACAATTTATTTAATAGAATTTTTAAGAATTAATGACAATTATTTAAGAGGATTATATGAAAAGAACACGAATTTTTATTTTTTTAGCATTGATATTGTTTTTTATGTGTCATATACTTTATTCGCAAGAGTCTTACGCAAATATTAAATCTGCAAAAACTTATGGAAACTCCCTAATATATACAAACAGTAATTATTCATGTATTTATAAACTAGAAAATAATAGCCGAATTAAATTAGCTGAAGGTAGGGGCTCCGGCTTATATTACACATTAAATGAAAAATCAAATCTTTTAGGCTTCAAAATTATTGATGAGAATGGTAAACAAACCCCTTATTTGTTCAATCTCACAAATAATAAAAGCATGAAATTGAGCGAACCAAAAGATCAATGCGGACAGGTTCACATTAACAATTTAGGTTCATACTGTTTTAGTCTCGGCAAGGAAATAAAAGTATATTTAAGTAACGGTAAGGATTATTCTCTTAATTTAGGAAGTTATTCAAATATTACAAGACTTTCAAACGACAATAATTACATAACTTTTAATGATATTGAAGATCAAATTTGGTTATTAAATACTACAAGTAACTTTAGAGAGAAAATATCCACCGGGAACAGAGGTTTTTTCAATCCTATTTTTAGTAATTCTGATAACTTCTTACTATATCAAGCACTTAACGGTGAAATATTAATATACGATATCAACCTAAAATCAACTAAAAATATCGGAGTCGGATTCTCCCCAACTTGGGCAAACAATACAGATAAGATTATTTATTACACAAAACAGGTTCTAGAAAACGAAGTAATTAACACTGAAATTGAAGAATACGATTGCAAATCAGGAATGAAAAATAAATTAACCGGTAGTCCGAATGTAATTGAGATTGACCCTTCTTACAATTTTGATGATTCCAAAATTGTATATTGTACAAGTAATAGTAATGTTATTTTTACAGCAAATTTTGTTGATGATAAACTAAATGTTATTGATGAAATGAAAGTATATAATGAAGATTTGGAGAATGATTTTAAAGAATTTGATACTCCGAATACAATTGAAGCTATTAACATTCCATATGTTCATCAAGTTTATGATGTGCCTGACTGGCACAACGGGCATTCTTCGTGTGCCCCAACCGCAGCAATAATGTTACTGGCACATTATAAAATTTTACCGCATTGGGCTGCAAGCTGCTCATCTCCTTATTCACACATTAATAATTATGGTAGATATGTGTGTGAAAGATATAATTATAGACAAATTGATTATAATTTTACTGCAACCGATGCGGGAGGGAATGCAACTAAAGGTGGATTTGGTTTTATGTGGTCATCCGGAAGCCCATACAGTAAGATGGCTGATTATTATCGTTATCATGGTGTTGCGGCAACTCAAACTGAAGCTCCCCCCCATTCTGAAGCCTCAACCGAAATAACAAACGGATATCCTTACACAATGTGTGTCGGGTTAACTTCAGCCGGGCATCTTGTACTTGCACACGGATTAGGAACTGAACCACATACTTTAATAGTAAACGACCCTTATGGTAATAAAAATACTCCGGGATATCCTAGTTACGACGGACAAAATGCTAAATATGATTGGCCCGGGTATAATAACGGATACAATAATTTAAATCAAGTTTATTGGTGTATAAAAACTAAATATAACTTTATCCCCGTAATTTCTGATACTTTAATAGATGACGTAAATTATTTTAATGGTTTTTATATGTTTAATAATCCCCCGTCATCAATGCTTAATTGGTATGATAGAAAATCCGGCGGATTTAAGGATCATTTTTGGTATGTTAGCTCAAATAACTCAATTTACACTGATAAAGCATACGCAACATGGAAACCAAACTTACCAAAATCCGGGATGTATGATGTGCAAGTATATATACCGTATAGTACTGCCAAAAATGCAATATACAAGGTTTATACTAATGAAGGTCTAAAAGTTGTTTATTTAAATCAATCTGCACATACCAGCAACTGGGTTAGTTTAGGCGTATTTCCGTTTAATGCCGGAAATACGGGTTATTTACGTTTGGGTGATGCTACTGATACTTCAGGTGTTCAGATTGTTTTTGATGCCGTACGCTGGGTTTATAAAGATTCTATTCAAGTATCCGTAGAAGATGATTTTAATATAAGCACGAGCTTCGAGATAAGTCAAAACTATCCAAATCCTTTTAATCCTTCAACTGTTATAAATTATACAATTCCTACATCGGGGAACTTGAGAATTCAAATTTTTAATGAATTAGGTGAATTGATTAAAGTTGTTAAAGAGGATTTTGTACAAATCGGGAATTATACTGAGCAAATTAATATGGATGGCTACCCAAGCGGACATTTATTTATAAATTTCGTTTTTCAAGATAGTCAAACAAATTATACAACATCTAAAACTATTAAAGCATTGTTAATAAAATAATTTAGTTATATATTAATGCTATCTACATAAATAATTTTGCAAAATAACTTCTATTCCCCTCTGTTAATCAGTATTCCGTTAAACAGAGGGGGTGGAATTCTAGTTAATTAGCTAAGCAATAAATTTATTTTTTATAGTAAAAAGTTTTCCCGACAATATCATTTTATTAATAATTTTGCAAAAAGGATTTTATTTATTAATCATTCGCAAAACTAATTTATACATTTCGATTACAAATAAGACAATAGATGAAGCTGCAAAAGACCACAACCATACTGTTGGTTCAATATAGTCATTTCTAAATGCTTTCTGTAAAATCGGAACATAAATAACCATAAAAGTAAAGATTATAGAAACTAAAATACTTAACATTAATGGTACATTTTTTAGCGGATTAATCAATAAACTGCTATCTTCTAAAGAACGACAAGTTATACCGTTGAATATTCTTGCAAAAATTAACGTAATAAAAAATATAGTTTCAGCTTTTTGATATCCGCAACCGGAATTAATAGCGTAAGCAAATGAGCCGATTGTAACCAGACCAATAACTAAACCGGCAACAGCAATAAAAGTAAAAGTTCTTTTATCAATTATACCTTCTTTTACGTTTCTTGGTTTTCTGTGCATTAATCCCTTTTCAGCGGGTTCAACTCCTAAAGAAATAGCTATAAGACCGTCCATTAAAAAATTAATAAACAAAATTTGCACAGCTTGTAAAGGAATAGGCAAACTTGCAATTAAAGAGATTATTAAAGCAAGTACAGTACCTAAATTACCCCCTAATAAGTAAACTAAATATTTCTTAATATTTTGAAATATACCTCGACCTTCTTCAACTGCTGCAACAATAGAAGCAAAATTATCATCTGTTAAAATCATATCTGCCGCTTCTCTACTTACTTCAGTCCCTTTTATCCCCATAGCAACCCCGATATCTGCTTTTTTTAATGCAGGGGCATCATTAACACCGTCTCCGGTCATTGCAACAATATTGCCTCTTTTCATCAAAGAGTTTACTATTTTTAATTTATGAGTCGGTGAAATACGCGCATAAACAACAGTATTATCAACTATTTTTTCAAATTCTTCTTCAGACATACTCTCTAATTTTATACCGGAAATTGATTTATCATTTGCCGACATAATTCCTAACTCTTTAGCAACGGCAACGGCAGTAACTTCGTGATCTCCTGTAATCATTATCGGTTTAATTCCTGCAGATCCACAAAGTTTGATAGCTTCTTTAACTTCAGGACGAGGAGGGTCAATCATCCCTATCATACCGCCGAAAATCAAATCGTCTTCTAAATTTTCAACCTTATATTCAGAAATAAATTTATATGCAATTACTAATACTCTTAATGCGCTAATACCAAATTCAGTAGCCTTATTATCTAAGTTTATTTTGAAATTATCACTGAAATCGACAATCCCTTTTTTACTTGCATATTTTGTACATTCTGGCAGAATAATTTCAGGTGCCCCTTTACAAATTACAACATATTTACCATCTTCCCATTCATGCAC
>JAEXOD010000052.1 GCA_023447335.1 Bacteroidota bacterium | reverse complement strand
GGCATAAGGTATAGATTTAATCAACTCCTGTTCACCCACTGTCATCCCTTTTTGTACTAATGCGCTATAACCTGCGATGTAATCTATACCTATTTCGGCAGCAGCTTTATCTAAAATCATTGCAATTTCAACAAGATCATCAGCTTTAAAACTGTCAAACGGTATAGAGATAGGTGTAATCGATACTCTTTTATTAGCTATCGATATACCATACTGTGATTCAATTTGTTTTGCATATTTAACGTGATTAGTACCATATCTTAAAATCTTTTCATATATATTCTGTTTTGTAACTTCTAAATTTCTATCGGCACAGTCACGTAGGCTAATTCCGAGCGTAACCGTCCTAATATCAAAATGTTCAATTTCTGTCATTTTGATAGTTTCGAGAATTTCTTCAAATTCGTAATTCATCTAAAACCTTATTAAATAATAAAATAATTAAATTCTGTGCATATTTCTAAAAATATCTTCATGTTGACAATAAATTTTAATTCTCAAATTATTGGCAACTTCAGTCATCATATCTTGCACGGATTTGAAATCTTTAAGCGATGTACTTAAATCGACAATCATAATCATAGTAAAAAATTCGTTCATCAACTTTTGAGTAATATCTTGAATGTCGCAGGATGCTTCTCCCAAAGCTTTAGTAACCGCTGCCACTATTCCGGGCTTGTTTAATCCGAAAGCAGTAATTATCATTCTACCTGAATTCTTTTCTTCGCTTAATGAAATTTGCGAATCTTTTGTCTCAACTTTTTCAATGATATTACCAACAATCTTTTTTACGCTATCAGGCGAAGCTTTTTCACCTAATTCCGAGATAGCTATTAATGCCAGTTTCCTTAATTCGTCTTCTGATAGTTTCAAGGTTTCATTCCTTTATAATTTTCTTGTAAATTCTTTAATGTATTATTAATAATGTTATTATTTTTTTCAATTACAAATTTTTCGGTATTTTGAATATTACCTCTATAAAAGCGTAATAATAGCAAATCCCCTAAAACAACACCGTCAAAAACTCTTTCGGATGCAAATGCATTTACTGTCAAATAACCTGACAATGTAACCCAACCTAAAGAAAGAATACCTGATAAATACTCACCTGAATAAAACTGACCTAAGCCAGGTAAAATATACGAAAATATTTTTGCTTTAGTTAACGAATATAGTTGTTTTTCGGTATTTTCACAAATCTTTTTTAATTCAATGTTTTCTTCATTTTTGTTAAAATAAAAAGCAGCAGTTTTAAAGTTATCGTTAAAGATATTTAGCCAACCCTTCCAGTAATAAATTTGATTGGTGCTATCAGAAAACCTATAGTCATTTTCAATCTCTTTTAATATCTGTTCGGCTCTATCTGTCGTTCGTCTTAGTAAATTTGTTCTAAAAAGCATCATTTTTGAATTATAAATCTCATTATCAGTATTTGCGTTCAAAAGAGCTTTACTAAAAAATTCAATCGCCTCATCATATTTACCCCCCTGCTTATAACATTCGCCAATTAGGAAATTTGCGTAATAATTATTCTGTTCATCATTTTCAAAAAATAGAAGACGTTTATATTCAGTTATAGCATCATAATATTTTTCGGAAAGATAGAGACTGTCAGCAAAAGCCCTTAAACTTTGAGCTTCTGTATTTATAACGATAGAAAAAATTATTAATAATATATAATTTGTTTTTTTCATTAAAATTTCGGAATAAAAAAGTTTTTATTTGAAAAGAAATTTTTAATTTCATTGTTTAGATCTAAACTTAATTTTGCATTAAAAATATGAGCACTTGCAATTGAACCATATATGTTACCGCCATAGAATAAAGCACTTAATCCAGTAAAAATCCAACCTCTAGTATAATGCTTAGCTTTAAAATTATCATAAGCCAAATATGTACATAAAGCGTTAACAATAAAAGCAGTAACACCGTCGGTATACTCTTCGGTATAAATTTTACCTAATCCGGGTAAAACAACCGATAAACCCGCCGCCCAATTAGGGCTTTTCTTTTCAGGGAAATATTTTCTATAATAAAATTCTTTTACTTTGATTAAAGACAAAGTATCAGAATGAAAAGCCTGAAACATTAAAGAACTATCGGGATTTCCGCCGTTTTGATAAAAATAGGATATTTGTTCAAGCTTTTTAATGTAGTTGCTATATTTTTCCGGAAAATACATCCTCTCGGAAGTAAAACTTCTAAACTCTCTGGGCTTCAAGGTTTTATACTTAATTAGATAATAATCTAATTTGGCTTCCTCACTGTTTAATGATCCCCAAAACAACATCTTCAAATAATCTTCTGCCTCGGAATACCTTTCCATGTCTATAAGCATTTGCCCCATTCGAAGTTTGATAGTATCATTATCATTACTCTGTAAGTAAACACGATATTCATCAAATGCACGAAGATAATCTTTTTGCAAATATAAATAATCAGCAAACAATTTTCTTTTTTCGGGTGTTAAATAATTTGGCTGAGAAAAGCAAAAACTTGAAAAAAACAACAAAAACAGGAAACAATTCTTAAATAACATAAATGACAATTTTTTTTAGATTAATTTTTAAATTTAAGCTTAATTTTGTCAGGTTTCAACATATAATTACTTACCGGATCAAATAATTTCCCATTAGGCAATTCTTCATAGTCTTTCCTATCTCTAAATACATTCATATCTCTAGTAAATCGGTCAAAAAACATTAGAGTTCCTTGAAAAATTCCGGATTCTTTAACTGATTGCACATAAAAATTTGAACAACTTGGATAAAAAGGACAATTTTCTCCGTCTAAATCAGATATTAAGGTTTTATAAACTTTCTGAGTATTTCCTAAAATAAATGAAAAGACGTTGTTATTAGATTCTGAATCTTTTTCTATTTTGAACATATTTTTTTCGTAATTCGGAATTTTCTTTTCCCAACGTTTAAAATCATTTTGTCCAAATATTAACGTTGCGTAAATAAAAAAAATAATTATTTTCATAACTTTGTTAGATCCAATTTTAAATTATCAGCTAGTTTTAATAATTTTAAGTGATTATACAACATATCCTTACAAATCGAAATATTTTTATCCCAACATATTTCTTTTGTTTTTTCGTCAATAAAAACAGTTTTGAATACTTCTGGATTTTTTAATTCTTGATAAATAAAATTTTTAAACAAAAAACTTAAATTAATAACTCCTTCAAAACCGTCATTATATTTTGTATATATTTCAATACTACTTATCGGTTTAACAGATATAGGATAAATCATAATTTCATTAACTCCCTGAATATAATAATTTTTTGAATTTCGGAGGTACCTTCGTAAATTTCGGTAACCTTCGCATCCCGTAAATATCTTTCAACTAAATATTCCCTGACATAACCATACCCTCCATGAATTTGCACAGCTTCTAAAGCACAGTTAACCGCAGCTTTTGAAGCTTTAAGTTTAGCAATAGCAGAAGCCATGTTATAGTTTTTTCCGATATCCTTTAAGTAGGCTGCTTTATAAGTAAGAAGTTTTGCAGCTTCAATATCAGCAGCCATATCAGCTAATTTAAATTGAATTGCTTGATGATTCATTATTTCGGTACCAAATGCCTTTCGAGTCTTTGAATATTTTAATGAAGCTTCAAATGATGCTTCTGCTATACCTAATGCTTGAGCTGCAATTCCTATTCGTCCACCGTTTAAGGCAGACATCGCATACTTAAAACCTTCTCCTTCAATCCCTATTAGATTTTGGTCAGGAACTATACAATTATCGAAAATCAAAGAACAGGTATCACTACTTTTAATTCCCATTTTATCTTCTTTTGCACCATGATAAAAACCTTTTGTTCCTTTCTCAACCACAAATGCCGATATTCCTTTATGTTTTAATGACATATTTGTTTGAGCAAATACAATAAAATAATCTGCCGTAGTACCGTTTGTAATCCAATTTTTAGTTCCGTTCAAAACCCAATTATTGCCCATCTTTTTTGCAAATGTTTTTTGTTTGGTTGCATCACTTCCTGCTTCCGGCTCACTTAGGGCAAAAGCTCCTAATTTTTTTCCGGATGCAATTTCATTTAAGTAAAGATTTTTTATATAATCACTTCCGTATTCTTCCAAAATGTAAGTAACAAGAGAATTAACTACAGATAAAATTACACCAACACTAGCATCAACTTTTGATATTTCAATTAGAAACAAAACATAACTTACTGTATCTAGACCTGCCCCCCCGAATTGCGGCGATACTTTAACGCCTAAAAAACCCAATTCGCCAAGTTTTTTAATAATTTCGGTTGGAAATTCTGCATTTTTATCTCTTTCAACAGCACTTTTGGCTATTTCTTGTTCTGCAAATTCTTTAGTCACATTCCTTATCATCAGTTGTTGTTCGGTAAATTCAAATTCCATAGTTACCCCGATAATAATTGATATAATATCTTAATTTAATTATATATTAACAAATTAGCAAATAATCCCTCTATTCTAATTAAAAATAATTACGTTTTCTTTTTACCTTTAATTATTTAAGTTACTTTCTTATTTTTAAAGTTTAATTTATTTTAAATATTATGATAAAGAGTAACAAAATTGAAATTAAAGGTTTAACCGAATCTGAATTAGAACAATTTTTTTTAGATATTAATGAACCTAAATATAGAGCTAAACAACTTTTTAATTGGTTATACAATCATCAGTTAGATAACTTTAACGATATGGCAAATTTCTCAAAAGATTTGCGGCAGAAATTAAGCTTATCAGCAGAGATTAACTCTTTAGATGTAGTTGACGTTCAAAAATCCGGAGATAATTCTACTAACAAATTATTATTAAAGACTCATGATGATAGATTTATTGAATCAGTTTTAATTCCCGGTGAAGAAAGAAACACTCTATGCATAAGCACACAGGTTGGTTGTCCGTTAGATTGTAAATTTTGTGCTACCGGCGTAATGGGTTATAAAAGAAATTTAAGTGCCGGTGAAATTATTGACCAATATTTAATTGCATGTAGAAATTTCGGTAGAGAAACTATTACTAACATTGTTTATATGGGAATGGGTGAACCTTTATTAAACTATGATAATACTATTAGGTCTCTTGAAATCCTCACAAACGAAAAGAGTGTTGGTATAAGCAGAAATCGAATAACTTTATCAACCGCAGGAATTCCCGAGAAAATTAAAAATTTGGCTGATAGCGGTATTAAAGTAAAACTTGCTCTTTCTTTGCATTCAACTTTTAACGAAATTAGAAGTAGAATAATGCCGATAAATAAAAAATACCCTTTGGAACAATTAATTGATTCGCTAAAGTATTATACAAACAAAATTAAGAGTAGAATTACATTTGAATATACAATGCTAAAAGGAATAAATGATAGAGATGAAGATTTAAAAGGAATTATTAGATTATGTAGTCAGATTCCTTCAAAAATTAATATTATCCCTTTTAATAGCATCAAACATATAGAGCCTAACGGGATTTCTGCTGAACTAGAACCGACTAAATTCGAAGAAATAGAAAAATTTGCTGATAGATTAAGAGAGAAAAATATCACTGTTATGCTTCGCGATACACGTGGTAATGATATTGCTGCCGCATGCGGACAGTTAGCAATAAAACAACAAAAGAAAGGTATTTAATGAGTTGGGTTTATATTATAATTGCTTCGATTTTTGAAATATCTTGGGCAGTAGGATTAAAATATAGTGACGGTTTCACAAAACTTTATCCCTCAATATTTACTGCAATTTGCATGATTTTAAGTTATATTTTTCTTGCAATGGGTTCCAAAAATTTACCAATCGGTACGGCTTATGCCGTTTGGACAGGTATTGGGGCTGCAGGTACTGCAATTTACGGAATGATATATTTTAACGAATCCAAAGAACTAATCCGTATTGGTTTTATATTTTTAGTGATAATTGGTATAATTGGATTAAAAATTTTTTCTAAATAAAATATGCGAAAACTTACACACTTAGAAATAACAGAAAAAAGATTGACATTAGATACACTTAATGCAGCAAAAAAAATGCCTGTTTATGTGATACTTGATAGTATTAGAAGCGGTTATAATGTCGGATCAATATTCAGAACTTCTGATGCTGCAATGATTGAAAAATTATTGTTATGCGGATACACTCCTACCCCACCAAATAAGGAAGTTTTAAAAACATCTTTGGGAGCAACCGAAAGTATAGATTGGGAATATATTCAAGATCCGGTTGAAAAAATTAAAGAACTTAAAGCTGAAGGATTTACAATTGCAGCATTAGAAATTAGCGAAAACAGCATTCCGCATTATAGCGTAGAACCTGATTTTTTCCCAATATGTCTTATTGTTGGTAACGAAATTACAGGAGTAAAACAAGAGCTTTTAGATTTATGCGATTATTCGCTTGAAATTCCGCAATTTGGAATAAAACACTCGCTTAATGCAGCCGTAGCATATGGAATTTCAATATTTGAATTGAGAAAAATATTTAATTCTGCCGGTAACCTGAATTTGTAAAAAAATTTTCGCCGTTATCTTTTGAATGGATAAACAATAATCCTGCTCGCACCATTTTAATTAATGTTCTAGAAGCTCGACGTTTTGATATATTAGCACATTCACACAAATCTTTTACGGTAATAAATTCATGTTTGTCTAAAAACTGGAAAGTTGCTCTTTCATTTTCCCCTATTGTATAATTTACAAGCGTTAAATCATTAGTTTCAGCTTGTAAAATTTTTATCATTTCTTTACTTGCCGGAATACTTTTATCTTCAACTCGTATATAAACTTCGGCAAAATTTGGGTCTAACCTTTCTTTGTAATCTTCAATTCTATGAGGTTTTGATTGAGATTCTGGTATTTCAACAACAACAAGCTCTCTGTTTTCAATGTTAAAATAGTAAAAATTTATATCAATTGGAGGATTGCAATATTGCGTTGCGGTTTTATATATTAACTCTGTTTCTCCCTTTTCGCTTTCAACACCATAAATTTTTTTATCATCTTCAACCCCGAAAATAATAAATCCTCCTTTAGTATTTGCAAATGCAATTATTTCTTTAGCTATTTTCTCAAACGATGAAAATCTTTGTTTAAATTCAACATTTAGATTTTCACCGTTTTCAATAAATGATAAAACATTTTTACGAGTAACCATAATAAAATTTAAACTTCATGAGTTTTTTGGGTATATCAATCATATTTATTTCAGTAAAGAAATAAAATTTGTAATTTATAAAGCCTAAAGGATATTTGATATTTAACGAATCAGGACTCTCTTTCTCGGTATAAATACTATCAGATTCAATAGTGTTTTCTGATTGTTTTAAGCTATCCGACATTTTTTGTTCTTCTTTCTTTTTTTCAATTTCCAACATTACTGCTTTTATACTATCTTCTTTAGCTTTAGCAATAGAATCGCGTACGGCTTGCTTTCTCCTTTCTTCCAGCTTAAAGAAATTTAACTTTGCAGAAATATTTCTTGCATATTCCGTGTTTTTATATTTTATGTTTAATGTATCATAATAAACAGCAGCAGAATCTAAAAGCTTTAATTCATTTTCGTAAATGTAACCAATTGTATATAATGATTTTGCCGCAAACATTGATTTATCATTCTCTTTGTAAATCTTTTTTAAGCTGTTTATTGCAGATTTATATTCTTTTTTTAAATAAATTTTTTCAGCTTCTTTAAAACTTTTTTCAACCGGATCTAATGTAAGATCGACTTCCGATAAACCTAATCTATTTGCTATAATATTTACAATCGGGTCATTTGGATAATTATCATATACTAATTTGTATAAACTATCAGATCTTTCCTTATCTCCTTTAGAATCATAATACGCTCCCAAAGCGAAATATGTTTTTGGAGTATATTGAGTTTTAGGATAATTTTGAATAATATTTTCATAATATTTATATGCCGAATCAGGTTCGCTAAGTTCACCGAAGAATACATTAGCATAATCATATTCAAACTTTGTCATTATTTTTTTCAAACTATCAGCCGAAATTGTCGATTTTATTGGTTGTACAAGAGTTTTCACAGTTGTTTTATTCTTTTTTGCTTCATCCTGTTCTGCCTTAATAATAGATGAATCTCTGTTTTTCCAAATAACAAAATCCAATGAATCTTGAGTAAAAACATCAGGATTTTCTATATAAAACAATTGTCTTTTGTATTTATTTACTGATTCTCTAAAGGTTAGTAGTTTCTTTAATATTTCGGCTTTCTTCTTTGCTTTATCCTTATATTCAATTGGTGCTTGGCTACTTGAAACTTTATCAAAAAATATTTTGGCACTATCGTATATTTTATAATGCTCTGATAAAATTTCGGCTTTCATATATGCTGCCAAACCACCTGATGAAGATTGCTTGAATGTTGTGTCAACATCTGTAAAAATTGATAAAGCTTCTTCAAAATCATCTTGTTCATACTTAATAAGACCGATCTCCAAATTAATCTGATCTAAATATGGTTTGTATTTATTCTGGTCTTTTAATTCCAATAATACTTGTAAGCTTTTATCTCTTTTATTTAAAAGTTTATGTAATTTTGCTAATTCTAACCTACTGCTAAATTCAACTTCGAAACTCGGTTCATAATCTACTACTTTTTCAAAATAATTAGCAGCATCTTCATATTCTTCTAAATTCACATATAATTTACCAATTTCGTTTGTAACGTCTGCTTTAAGCTCGTCAGATTCGGATACATCCATTAATGCTTTAGCCATCTCGACAGCTTTTTTATACTCTTCTCTATATTTATAATATGCAATTTGTTTTAGTGAGGCTTCGGTAAAAATTTCAGTTTCGTCTTCTTCAATAGCTTGTTGCTTTACTTCTTCTAAAGTAGTTAACCCGTCTTCAAAAAGTCTAAGTTGCATTTGAGCTTTTCCGATCCACAATTTATTTTCAAGTAATAGCTCACTATCTTTGATACTACCAAGTTCTTGAAATTTCCGATATGCTTTTGAGTATTCTTGTAAATAATAAAACGATTTTCCTATTAACAATAATGCGTCATCAAAAAACGCAGACTTAGAATCAAACTGAAGTATTTTGGATGCTTTTTCAACAACTTTATCTAAACTTTGTTTAGCAGCTTGAGGAACAGGCTCTTCTTTAAATGCAAACAAATCTTTTTTCTGTTTTTTAAGTTCATCCATGGCATTATCAAACTGTAAAGAAGTATTGTAATACCTATTAAAATAGGTAGTAAAATTTCGCCATATTCCGCAGCCTGATAGTATTAAGAGTAAAGCGATAATTAAAATATTTTTCGATTTAAATTTCATGTAGCCTTATATTTTTATAATGCGGATAATCCTGATTCTTCGGTTCTTATTCTAATTACATCGGCAACGTCGTATATAAAAATTTTACCGTCACCAATTTCTCCGGTTTTTGCGGTTCTTAAAATGGCATCAATCACTTTTTCAGCCATATTCTCATCAACAACAACCTCAAGTTTAATTTTAGGAACAAATTCAATTTGATATTCGCTTCCTCTATAAATTTCCTTATGCCCTTTTTGCCTACCATACCCTCTAACTTCACTAATAGTAAGCCCCCTTACACCTTCCTCCAATAAGGCTTCTTTTACTTCATCAACTTTAAAAGGTCGAATTATTGCTTCAATCTTTTTCATTTGTAACCTATTAAGCTTGTTTACCGTGACAGTTTTTATATTTCTTACCGCTTCCGCAAGGACAAGGATCATTTCTGCCTATTTTTTCTTCAACACGTATCGGTTGTTGTTTGCCTCTGTTGGCGGCAATCTGTCCCCCTTCACTGTTTGATAGACTTAAATTATCAGAATCCTCTTTTATTGTTCTAATTCTTGCCGTATTAATAGTTTTTTTTGTTTCAGTATCCTCAATTACTGTAGGAAATAATTTAAAGCATACCGACACAATTTCATTTCTTATTGTATCTAATAGATTTACAAATAAATTAAATGCCTCACCTTTATATTCTAAGAGCGGATCTTTTTGCCCATATGCACGCAGGTTTATTCCTTCTTTCAAATCATCCATTTCACGTAAATGGTCTTTCCATTTTTCATCAATCACGCTTAAAACGGCAAACCTCTCGATTCTTGCCATTAAATCACTGCCTAATTGATTTTCTTTTCGTCTATAAAATTCTTTGGCAGCTTCAATAACTTTGTCAATTAATCCGTCTTTACCTAATGCTTCAAATGTATCGCTATCTATTTGAATATCAATTAATAAATGCTGTAAAAACTCTTGACGCATACCTTGAATATCGGCATCATCAAAATATTTTTCAACTATTGAAGCAACAAAATCATTTAAATACTCAAAGATTTCAGATTTTAGGCGCTCGCCTTCCAAAGCTTGTCTTCTTCTAGTATAAATTACTTCTCTTTGTTGATTCATAACATTATCAAATTCGAGTAATCGTTTACGAATTGCAAAGTTATTTTCTTCAACTTTTCTTTGTGCTCTTTCTACAGATTTGGTAATAAGAGAGTGTTCAATTACCTCCCCTTCTTCAATACCCATTTTATTCATTATATTTGCAATTCTATCGCTACCAAATAGCCGCATTAAATCGTCTTCCAACGAAATAAAAAACTTCGTCTTTCCAGGATCACCCTGACGACCGGAACGACCACGTAACTGTCTATCAATTCGTCTTGACTCGTGTCTTTCCGTTCCTAGAATATATAATCCGCCCTTACCTATTACGCCCGGTCCTAATTTAATATCCGTTCCGCGTCCCGCCATATTGGTTGCAATTGTTACTGCACCGGGTTGTCCTGCATATGCAACAATTTCAGCTTCCCGTTGATGTTGTTTTGCATTTAAAACATTATGCGGAATTCCTTGACGCTTTAATATTCTACTAATTGTTTCCGATACTTCAACACTTGTTGTACCGACTAAAACAGGTTGGTTATTATCTCTTAATTCTTTAACTTTTTCTAATATTGCGTTATACTTTTCTCTTTTAGTCTTATAAATAGCATCTTCCATATCCTCCCTCATTATCGGTTTATTGGTAGGAATAACAGCTACTTCAAGTTTATAGATTTCGAAGAATTCTGCTTCTTCGGTTTCTGCCGTACCGGTCATACCGGCAATTTTTTTGTATAATCTAAAATAATTTTGTAATGTAATAGTTGCTAATGTTTGTGTATCTCTTTCAACCTTTACGTTTTCTTTTGCTTCGATTGCTTGATGTAATCCATCAGAATATCTTCTACCGGGTAAAATACGACCCGTAAATTCATCAACTATTGCAATTTTACCGTCTTCGGTTACAACATATTCATCATCTTTTTCAAATAATGTATAAGCTTTTAATAATTGATTTAGAGTATGAATTCTTTCGCTTCTTTCACCATAAACTTTATAAATCTCATCACGTTTTATTGCTTTTTCTTCATCTGTTAAATTTGTATTTTGGTCAACCTTTCCTATTGATTGAGATAAATCAGGCAAGACGAAATATTCTTTTCCTTCAACTGAACCATGTGCAAGTTCTTCCCTACCTTTTTCTGTCAAATCAATTTGATTATTTCTTTCATCAATAGAAAAATATAATTCTTCATCTATTTCGGGCATCCTTTTGGCGTTTTCACGCAAAAACTCCAATTCGGTTCTTTGCATTATTTTTTTATAAGAAGGCTCACTTAATAATTTCATTAATCTTTTATTTTTGGGAAATCCTCTTGTTGCCCGTAATAGAGCAATACCAACTTTTTCTTCATTAAATCCGGATGGATCGTTAAGTTGTTTCTCGGCTTCTGCAACAATAGAACTAACTAACGCAGCTTGCTTTTTAAACAGATACTCCACCTTGGGTTTCATTTCATAAAATTTATGGTCAGGATTTCCGACAGGTCCGGAAATAATTAAAGGAGTACGAGCTTCGTCAATTAAAACACTATCTACCTCATCCACAATAGCATAATTATGAACACGCTGAACACAATCTTCTTTGCGAACGGACATATTATCACGTAAATAGTCAAACCCGAATTCGTTATTTGTACCGTACGTAATGTCATAATTATATACTGTCCTTCTTGCTTCAGGTTCCATATTTGTTAAAATACACCCTACAGTTAACCCATGGAACTCAAAAATTTTACCCATCCATTCACTGTCTCGTTTTGCCAAATAATCGTTCACTGTTACAATGTGAACACCACGACCGGTTAACGAATTAAGATAGATAGGTAAAGTTGCAACTAAAGTCTTTCCTTCACCTGTTGCCATCTCAGCTATTTTACCTTGATGCAGAATAATACCACCGATAAGCTGCACATCATATGGTATCATATCCCAATTAATCTTATTACCGGCAGCATCCCAGCTTTTCCCTACTAATCTACGACAAGTATCTTTTACTACTGCAAATGCTTCCGGCAGTATCTCATCCAATACTTCTTCATATTTTTCATCTAATTCTTTATTCAGTTTATCAAGTTCATCGTAAATTGTGGTTCTATTTTCTTCCAGATCATCACTTCTAAGTTTAGCTTTAAGTTCTTCTATTTCTTCTCTTAAATCCTTAGTCTCATCGTTAATTTTTTGTTTGAACTCAATAGTTTTATTCCTAAGGTCATCATCGGTTAAATTTTGAAGATCCGAATATATTGTATTTATCTCTTCTACTATAGGGGTTAATTCTTTAAGTAATTTAGTGTGCTTATCGCCAAAAAGTTTTTTCAACAAATTAGTTAACATTAATATCTCCAAATAATTACAGATAACAAAATTACCAAACCTATAAGCTAAATGCAATCTTATAAGTAAATTTTTAGCTTTTTATTTGGTTTCTACATTATTCTTATACAAACCAAAGTAATTTTTGTTTAATAATTTAAATTTAACTTCTTTTTTTATAACTTTACAAGTCAATTATTTTTACAAATGGATAATAATTTAAAAGAAGAATTAAAAGATAGACTTATTAAAGTTGTTAACGGAATGTTAAATTCAGTTGAATTTGAACAGCTATATTCTACTATTATTTATGAACTAGAAAGATTTCCGAAAAAACAAGCCTTAAATAATTTATTTAGGGTTCTTAATTCCTTATACGATAAATATAATTTTTTCAAAAATTCAATAAAATACGACTTTTATTTAAAAGCTTTATTTTCAGTTACTTCCAACAGTAACTATTTGACAGATATTTTGGTTCGTAATCCTGAATTAATTTATCTAATTTTAGATAACAATAAAACCAACCTTAAAATTAGTAAAAACCATTTAAAAGCTGAATTATTTGAGAATGCTGAACGATTTAAATCTTTTCAAGCAAAACTAAATTTTGTTAAGTTATTTAAGCGAAAATATACATTAATTATTGCATATAATGATATAAATAAAAACTATTCATTACAAAAAACCACATTATATTTATCTTATTTAGCAACAGTAATTTCAGATTATGTTTTATCTATTATAATTAATTATACAGCTGAAAAATTTTCAATTTGTAAAATTAATCGGAAATATTCTCTAATTTCATTAGGTAAGCTAGGAGGTAATGAGCTAAATTACAGTTCAGATATTGATTTAATGCTTATTTATGATAAAAATACCCGAATTAATAAGTCAAGCAAAATTACTTCAGATATCTTTTTTAACTCTGTCGTTTCAACCTTTATTAGTATTATGTCCGAGATTAATGAAAAGGGATATATTTATAGAGTTGATTTTCGACTCCGTCCAGACGGTAAAAACTCTCCTTTGTCTAATTCAATAAGTGCATATATAAATTATTATGAGTATAGAGGAGAAGAATGGGAAAGACAGATGTTGCTAAAAATGGGTTTCGTTTGCGGGAATAAAAGTCTTTATAATAAATTTTATAAATTTGTTGTCCCTTATGTATTTTCAAAAAGTATTAATTCTTCGCCGTTGGAAAGAATTAAAAAAATGAAGTTCAAAGTAGAATACCAAAACGAAGATAATATAAAACTTTGTAAGGGAGGTATAAGAGATATTGAATTTTCGATACAAGCCTTGCAATTACTAAACGGAATTAAATATAAAAAATTGTTTTCGGGTAATAGTTTGTATGTGCTAAGATTGTTATTTAAATATCAAATTATTTCAAAATTGGAATTAGATACTCTTTCAAAATCTTATATCTTTTATAGGAAAATTGAACACTACTTACAACTTATGAATGATAGGCAAACTCACACTATTCCTTATGAAAGTGACTTATTTAATTCTTTATTACACTATTTTGGATATGAATCTAAAGAAATCTTTATTCAACATTTAAATACTTCCAAACAAATTGTTCGTAGTTTTTTTAATTCTGTGTTTACTGCTACTAGCACAGAAGCCGAAAATGATGAAAAGGAATTAAATATTGAATTAATTCCATTTAATGACTTAAACAGAGCAAAAAAGAACTATAACTTTCTAAAAAGTGGTGCTGACTTAATCAATAATAAGGGATTTGATAACCACACAATTGAGCTTTTCGGTAAATTCGAATCGAGATTTTTTGATAAACTTAAGAAATCCGAATTCCCCGACATTATTTTAGATAATTTTGCTAGAGGTATTAGATCGGTTTATTTCCCTTCTATTTGGTATAATAGTTTTATTAACGATAATCATCTACTTATGTTTGTAAAGCTTTGTTTATTTAGTGATAGAGCATTTAATATCTGGTCTTTGGATAAACGAGTTAGCGACTTGTTATTGACAGGAAGAGTATTTTACAAAGATTTTATTTCAACTAATACGCATAGAGCCGTAAATCAATTATTGTTTATTTTGTCTTTTCAATATGCACTAAAAATAATAGATGAAAAGGATATCGGTATTTTTCTTTCTCAAATCATTTTAGATAAAATAAAGTACTGTTACGCTAAATTAAATATTACAAATCTTACTATTCTAGGTTTTGGAAGTTTCGGAACAAGCTCAATGAATTTTGCTTCAGACATCGATTTAATGTTTATTACCGATAATAAAACTGAGTTCGAAAAATCTTTTCAAGAAGCTGCATCGTTAATAGAATTGTTAAAAATAGAACTATATCCATTTAAATTTGATTTTAGATTAAGACCTGAAGGAGGAAACTCACAAATAGTTTGGGAGCTAGAAAGTTTTAAACATTACATAAATACACGTGCTAGAATTTGGGAATTTCAAGCTTTTCAAAAAGTTAAATTTATAATCGGAAATTATCAGAAATTTCAAGAGTTACTAATTACGTACTTTGATAATATATCGAAATTTGAGATTAAAAATATAAAGGCGTCTATTATTGAAATGCGTAAAAATATTATTAGCAAAAATCTATCTATATCAACAAATATTAAATATTCACAAGGTGCTTTACAAGATATAGATTTTTTGATACAATATGCATTTTTCATATCCACTAAAAAAACATTAGAATTATTAAACTTAGATTTCTATGAACGTTTTAACTTTTTAACCCAAATTATGCAAGATGATGAAATCGAAAATTTAAAATTGAATTATAAATACTTAAAAAAAATAGAATTAGCAAATCAGAATATTTTTGGGGTAAATAATTCTAATATCAGTAATGATAATATGAAATTAAAAAGATTAATGTTATTTTTAGATACAGAAAATATTGATGAGTTTAAAAAAGTGATTATAACAATTCTTAACACAAACAACGGATTATTTAACAAATATATAGGAAATATTAAATGAGAGCTTTACTAACCGATAAAAAAGTAGATTATTTAGTTCTTATTTTCGTGTTTATTATTTATCAGTTAACAATTGCCCCTTCAGTTGTACAGATTGATTCGGGCGAATTAGCGGCAGTTCAATATACTTTAGGAATAGCACATCCGTCCGGTTATCCATTATACACAATTATTGGGTATATTTTTGGACTTATTCCATTGCCAATTAGTAAAATATACCAATTTAATATTTTAGCATCAATTTATACTTCTTTTG
>JAEXOD010000043.1 GCA_023447335.1 Bacteroidota bacterium | reverse complement strand
GTATAATCCATTAATCCGTCAGAAATTATTCTTCTTCTACCTGTCGGACTTGTAAGATCAGGAACAGACGCACCTACAATTGGACAAAATTGAAATACATAATCAAGATTTCTCCAAACAAAGTTATTTACGCCTCTAATAGCATCAAGACCGGGTCCAATTCCGCCGTAATTGTATAATTCAACAGCAATTTTATTACCGTTCATAAAATAATGCTTTCTATCTTTCTGCCCCATTGTTTTTTCAAGCTGGGGATATGTTACATCTTGTTTTTCAGGAATTTGGATATACGGTCCATGATTGTTTTTCATTACGTAATTTTGCATATAATCATATACCGCTTTATGTTCCCTTTCACGCCTTGCTTTGTCATTTTCCTGAGCCTGTAAGGATATCCCTAAAAACAAAATTATTGAAATAATACTATATACTTTTTTAGTCATCTTTTTCTCCGAAAATTAATTAGAACTCTACTGAGAAGCCTATTCTTACTTCTCTCGGAGGTGCATAATATTGTGGTCTAACAAAATATTCTTTTGCTGATTTAACACCCGGAATTCTTTCAGAAAGTTTATTGGTTTCTTGAGCCGGTGTTTGATTTAATACCAAGCTATAAGTTGCTCTACCGGTATCATTATAAATATATCTTTCATTTAAAGTATCAAATAAATTAAATACTTTTATAAAAAATGAGAAATCGAACCCAAACAGATTTATTACTTTATCTGCTAACAAATCAACAGTAATTTGAGATGGTTTTCTTCCGCTATTTGTTCTTAAGAAAATTTGGGTGTCATCCATTTGAGGAGTATAAGGTAAACCTGTACCTATTCTACCAACTAATGTAACATTCCAATCACGAGGTTCGCCGATTGATAAAGTTCCGTTAAGAGTATGTGTTTGATCCCAACCTAATAATACAGGTATTTTTTCAGATTGTCTTCCTGAAGCTAAATCCATAAAGAATGCATCTGTATTTGTTTCATTTCCTTCAGAAACTGAAAATGTATAATCTAAACTAAATCCTAACATACTGGTTGCGGTTCTACGTTTAACTAATGAAACCGTTAATCCTTTATTGTTTGCATAATCTTTATTTACATACATAAAGTAAGTTTCATCACCGCTTATTCTTATTTGTTGAATTGCAAGCAAATCTCTAACATCTTTGTAATAACCTGTAATGTTAAATGCAATATCATCAGCTAATTGTTGTTGTAAACCTATTTCATATGTGATAGTCTTTTCGGGATTTAGGTTTGCGTTTCCAAAAGTAGGAGTTCCTATAGAAAAGCTATATTTAAAATCAGGATTTACATATAAATTTCTAAATGTAGGCATTTGGAAAAAATGTCCGTAAGAAAAGTGAATTATTCCCGTTTCGGTAATAGGAAAAGATAAACCCACACGCGGACTAAACTGATGTTTTGAAGGTGAATCGGCTAATAATTTAGTCGGATCTACCGTTGTAGGTAAATTGGGATTATTAGGTGACGGATTATAAATGTCGGTTGAATATTTAGAGTTAGCATCAAAATAATCATAACGTAAGCCTACATTAACAATCAGTTTGTCAAATTCCATTTTATCTTGAATATAAGCGCTGAATTCAACCGGTTTCTTCTGATAACTATCATGATTAGCAGTATTTAACGGAGCTATTGTAGGTTTAATGTACCTAACGCTATCACGCAATATTGAAAAGTTTTCATAATTAAGTACATGATATTTATATTGAGCACCAAATTTTACCTCATGATTATTATTAATTTGACTTGTAATATCAAATTTTGCGCCGTATGTCTGTGATCTTTGATAATAATGCGAGTTTAAAGTTCCCCCTGCCATAAATGTATAGTTGGCAGCAACATTTGATTTATAATCAGGCTGATAACGTGGATCTGCATGCAATCCGTCTAAACTCATACCGGCATAGAAATCAACTTCGCTTCCGCTTGCATCCAATAACGGATATAAATATTGCTTATAATCGTTAATATTATAAGAGCCCTGTAAAGTATAAAAAGTTGAATTACTAAGAGCATGTCTAATTTCCAAACTATTTAACATACCCCATTCGTAATTATTTAAATTAGCATCAGGGTTATACTTTAAATCATGATTATAATATTGTTGCTTACTTTTTGAAAACAAAAAGTCATAATTTATCTTTAATGTTGACATCGGTCGAAATGTTATTTTACCAGTTCCGCTAAATGATTTTCCGGCATCCATTGCAACATCGGCACCGTCACCGCTAGAAGAAATGCGGATATCATTAGGATTCATTGGATTTTTCCATACTGAATCAGTTGGTAATTGCTCTCTTTTGCCATACAAATATCCTCTATCATCATTATATCTTCCCGAAACAAAAAAAGTAAGATAATTTTCTAAAAACGGAATCGGACCGCTAAAAGTAAATTCACCTACATAATTATTTATTGGATCAATATCATTAATATTGTAAAATATGTCGTCATGAGAACTAATATAATCCCCTGTATAGAAAGAAGCGAAACCTTTATATTTGCTACTTCCTTCTTTTGTAACAGTATTTACGATACCGCTTAAAGCATTACCGTATTCGGCATTGAAAGTACCGCTGACAACTGATAATTCTTGTATAGCATTTGTTGCAATATTTACAGAACGTGAATTATCAAAGGGATTCGAAATAGAAACACCGTTAACAGCATAAGATATTTCGGTTGAACGTCCTCCTCTAATATGTAATTCACCACCGGCACCTTGTACAATTCCGGCTTGTAAAGTAAGTAATTGAGTAATTCCTTCAACCGGAAGAGATTCAATTTGAGAAGCGTCAAGGCTTGTGTGAGAAGAGGTTAAGTCTTTTCTTATAAGTGGAGCTTCGGCTTGAACAACTATCGTTTCTAAAGCAACATCTTCCGTTGATAAAATTACATCTAATCTTGTCGTAAAATCTACCGCAACTTTAACATTTACATAACTTCTTTTTTGATAACCGACACCGCTAAACAAAACTGTGTAACCACCGGGCGGAATATTATTGATAATAAAATTTCCGTCTATATCAGTTGCTGCACCCATTGTTGTGCCTTGCAAAATTACATTTATTCCCGGTATTGGTTCACCGGTTTCTTTATCGGTAACCTTTCCGGAAATTTTTCCGGTCGTACCGGCAAATAATGATGTTGTTATACAAAAGAAGAATATGTAACTAAATACAAATAGTAATTTTTTTTGCATTACTATTCCTCCAAAATAATTAATTAATATCAGACTTATATGTGTGATTAACATGCACATGGCATGCTATTAATTGATGAAACAAAGAACGAAAAGAAAATAAAAAGAGCCGTGAAGGAATTCACGGCTCAGGTAAGATGTGCTAAATTATTTTACTAAACTCATTTTAATTGATTTAGTATAATTACCATATTTTAATACGGTAATATATGTACCGCTTGCAACCGGTTGATTAAAGCTATTTGTACCATCCCAAGTAACTTCGTAAGAACCTTTTGCAACGTCTCCGTTTACTAAAGTTTTAACTTCGTTACCCAAAATATCATAAACTTTCATAGAGATATTTTTATTCATAGGTAAGGTAAAGTTAATTTTTGTTGAAGGGTTAAATGGGTTTGGATAGTTTTGTGACAACTGATAATCTTCAGGATTAACAACTGTTAAATCTAAAGGTTTAATACCTGTTGCTTTATATTCTAATACACGTAAGTTAATTGCGGTGGGATTTCTTATTTTCCAAGTTTGAACCGGAACGAAAGCTACTGTTAAAGTATCCCATTCATATCTTTTATAGGTAATTGAATCTGCAACACTTTGATATCCTAACATAATTTCTTTATCACCGTTGTTATTTAAATCACAACCGGGATACATTCTTGAAATAAAAGGACTTTCATAATATACTGTATCTAAAACACCTAAAGAGTCATAAATATCTACATTATGAAAAACTGCTGCATCGCCTTCATACCAAATGGCAGCATTATAATTAGTTTTATCATAAATTGAACCTGTTCCTTTGTATTCCAGAGCAATTAAATTATAACCTGCAGAACCGCCTAACAATAATTCTGAGCGACCGTTTCCGTCAAAGTCATAAGCACCGGCACCCCAATGTGAACCGTTTGTTTTTCCTGCAAGTTCCCATAATTTTTCGCCGATAAAACCTGAAGTAATACTATCTTGATGTTGAGAAGCAACCCAACCGTAAACACCGTCATTGGTTGGTTGAGGAGCTGCTAAAAATGCCATATAGTTAGTTGTTGCACCGCCATATGTTACACCAAAAATTTCTTCTTTTCCGTTTCCGTCAACATCTGCCGGAAAAACACCCATATAAGCTGTAGCATCTTCACTTAAATATTTCAAGAATTCTGCATAGTGATCTGTTCTGCCACTTGCAAGAGGAGTCGGATATTTATAAGAATTTGCACCTAAAGGTTTGATTGACCAAAAACCGTAAAAATTCCAGTAATGGTTTACAATTTCTTTTGTTCCGTCACCGTCAATATCTGCACCGATAGCATCCCAGAAAGAACCGGCTGAAAATCTATTTTCAGGAGTAGTTGCAGGGTCTCCGCCTTCAATTTGCCAGCTAGCAAATCCTGGGAAATCACCGTCAACGCCTAAAATATAAACTTTACCGTCTTCGTTTGCTACTATTAATTCAGATTTTCCGTCACCGTCCATATCCCAGCAACCTGCTGCTTCACGGTCAGTACGAACTCTTAAAGCGCCTTGTGATGTAAAAGCATCAAAAGTTAAGGTCATTGCGGGTTCTGTTCCAAATGTCTGTCCGGAAGGATCCCATTCCCATACTAAAATTTCACCGGCATAACGTGGTCCACGTGGGTGAATAATTTCTTTGTTTCCGTCACCGTCTAAGTCACCGGTACGTATCCAACGAGGAACCGAGTTAGGGTTGCCCGCTGAAGGGCGTGCAGGAGAAGACCAAATCCTTTCGAGAACTGAACCATTCACTTCAAAAACATGCACTCTGCCGCCGTTTGAATAATCTGTAGCCAATACTTCTTGTTTGCCGTTGGCATTTAAGTCGTTGCCTACATAAATTCCTCTTAAACCTTGATCTTTAGCCCATGGGCGTACGCTATCCGGTAAAGAGTAATCGCTAGCAGTGTTGAAAGTAGCTATTGATGTTACTGTTTGGGCAAACATATAGCCGCTTACAGCAAACATGAACATCAATGTTGTAAATAACTTCTTCATTACATTTCTCCTTGTTTTGTTTAATTAATTAAAAAGAGCTTCTTTTAAATTACTAATTTTTTATGTAAAAAAACAAAAAAAAATGAAAAAAAAAGAAATATTCATTAAAAAAAACGTTAATTTATACATTGAGAATAATTTTGATTTTACTTTTATTGAGGATTAACATGTTTCGTTTTTTATTTTTATTATTTTCATTTATTTTAAGTACAATTAAGGGGCAAGATTTTTCGGGTATTGACTCTTTTTTAAAAGAAAACATTGAAAAGAAACTTACACCGAATATTAATTTAGTATTTGGTAATAACTCTGCAAACTTTTACTTAAAGTCTTTTGGTAAAAACACTTATGAAGCTGAAGCTAATGCGGTAGATATCAATTCAATCTATGATCTTGCCTCTTTAACAAAAGTATTTTCCACTACTTTATGCATAATGAAACTTTATGAAGAGAATAGAATTAGTTTAGATGATAAAGTTTCGAAATATTTGCCTAATTTCTCTAAGAATGACAAAGAAGATGTCAC
>JAEXOD010000041.1 GCA_023447335.1 Bacteroidota bacterium | reverse complement strand
GAGCTGTATAAAGATGTGTACAATATAACAAAATCGGCAAATTCCTATAAAACTTAGCAAATATACTTTGATTTAATTGATATGAGTGTATGTGTTATTTTAAGTAATCTAACTTTTGTTCTATTATTAATTTTTACATAATAAAATAGTGTGCTCTTCTTAAAAGTTTGAATGGTTGAACCATATTACTTAAAAATAGATCCTGAAAAAAGTGCCGCAGCTCAAGAAGAGTTAAAAAAGCCGATTTACGGTAAAAAACTTGAACAGGCATTAAACTTGTATTGGTTTGCGTGGGATTTAAAATTTGCTTCCATCAAGCATTTTAATCCTGAATTAACAGACGAAGAAATTACCGAAAAAGTAAAATAGATTTTTAGACATGCAAGTAACTAATTTTTTTTACAATCACTTTATCAAAAGCTAGAAGTTACTAGCTACTAGAATTCAGTCTTTTTAAACTGGTAGCTGTTAGCTAGTAACTAGTAGCTAATTAAAAAAATATGAAAAAAGCACTTATTACAGGTATTACTGGACAAGACGGCAGTTACCTTTCTGAAATATTGTTGGAGAAAGGATACGAAGTACATGGTATTATTCGCCGTAGTAGCTCGTTTAATACTGGACGAATCGACCACCTATATAATGATAAGTCGCTTAAAGATAGGTTCTTTTTACATTACGGGGATGTAGTTGATACGAGTAACTTAAATAGGTTATTAGAATCAGTACAACCTGATGAAATATATAATTTAGCTGCTCAAAGCCATGTAAAAGTGTCGTTTGAATTACCTGACTACACTGCACAAGTTGATGCCTTAGGTACATTACGGTTTTTAGATGCAATTAGAGAAGTTGGAATTGCCAAACATACAAAATTTTACCAAGCTTCAACTAGTGAATTATATGGCAAAGTTCGGGAAACTCCACAAAGCGAAACAACACCGTTTTATCCGCGTTCGCCATATGCTGTTGCAAAATTGTATAGTTATTGGATTGTGGTAAATTATCGCGAAGCTTATGATTTATTTGCATGTAACGGAATTTTATTTAATCATGAATCACCGCGAAGAGGCGAAACTTTTGTAACCCGTAAAATCACAATGGCAATTTCTAAAATAGTTAACGGTTTACAAGATACTTTAGTGCTTGGAAATTTAGATAGTAAACGAGATTGGGGTTACGCTCCCGAGTATTGCGAAGGAATGTGGAGAATTATGCAGCAAGAAAAAGCAGAAGATTTTGTTCTTGCTACCGGCGAAACTCACACAATCCGCGAATTTTGCGAAAAAGCTTTTACCTTTGTGGGAATTGAACTTGAGTGGGTCGGAGAAGGTACAAATGAAATCGGAAAAATTAAATCGATTGATAAAAATATATATATAAAAAACTCCGATTTAAATATTGGAAAAACTTTAATCGAAGTATCTCCTAGATATTATAGACCTACCGAGGTTGATATATTATTAGGAAACACAAATAAGGCAAAAAAGATTTTGGGTTGGGAAGCACATACTAATTTTAATGAATTAATTAAAATTATGATGAAAGCAGATTTGGAGCGGTTTAGTCATTGTTGAAAAAATTATACATTGCCGGTCATACAGGTATGGTAGGAAGTGCAATTTACCGTAAATTGCAAAATATAGGTTATGCAAATATTATTACAAGAGATATAACTGAACTTGATCTAACAAATCAATTAGCCGTAAATAAGTTTTTTGAATCCGAAAAACCAAACATTGTAATAGTTGCAGCCGCAAAAGTGGGCGGTATTTTAGCTAATAATACTTATCGTGCTGAGTTTATTTACGATAACTTGATGATTGAAGCTAATTTAATACACGCCGCACATGTTTACGGAGTTGAAAAATTACTTTTTTTAGGAAGCAGTTGTATTTATCCAAAATTAGCTCCGCAGCCATTAAAAGAAGAATTCTTGCTTAGCGGTTATTTAGAATACACTAACGAACCTTACGCAATTGCTAAAATTGCGGGCATCAAAATGTGTGAAAACTATTACAAACAATATGGTAGCAATTTTTATTCGTTAATGCCAACAAATATGTATGGACCGAACGATAACTACAATTTAAATACAAGCCATGTTCTACCGGCTTTGATAAGAAAAACACACGAAGCAAAAATAAATAATACACCTTTTGTAGAGGTTTGGGGAACAGGCACTCCTTTGCGGGAGTTTATGTACGTAGATGACCTTGCAGATGCCATTTACTTTTTGCTTAACAATATAAATGCAAATGATATTTACGAACTAGGTATTACACATATAAATGTAGGCACGGGAAAAGATTTAACTATTGCCGAACTAATGCAAATAGTTAAAAAAGTAGTTGGTTACACAGGTGAAATAAAATTTGATACCACAAAACCGGACGGCACCCCCCGCAAACTTATGGATGTAAGTCGCATAAATAACTTAGGCTGGGTTGCTAAAACCGATTTGGAAGAAGGAATTGGGAAAGCGTACAAGTGGTACTTAGACAATTCTGAATTTTGAATTTTTAATTTTGAATGAAAGACTTGTAACTCGTTATGCGTTACTAGTTACAGTCTGCTAGTAGCTCAATAGTATTAAATATAAAGTAAGTCACTGATCATTAAATACAAAAACACAAGTCACGCGTCACAAGTCACGCGTCACTTCTAAAAGGTAAAAACATGGAATTATTACAAAAAATTGAAAACAAAAGTGCCGTTATAGGTATAGTTGGTCTTGGTTATGTCGGATTACCGTTAGGACTTGAATTTGCAGAAAAGGACTTTTTTGTATTAGGATTTGATATTGATGATACCAAAATCCCTGTATTAAACAGCGGAAATAGTTACATTAAACATATTAAAGCAGAAAGAATTAAAAACGCAGTCGATAACAAAAAATTTGAAGCAACAAGCGATTTTAGTCGTTTACCAGAAGTAGATGCTATTATTATTGCTGTACCTACACCTTTAGATGAACACAGAGAACCCGATATTAGTTTTATTGAAAACTCCGGTAAGGCAATAGCCAATTACTTAAGAAAAGGGCAGATTGTTGTTCTTGAATCCTCGACATATCCGGGTACTACCGATGAAGTATTATTACCCATGTTTGAAGAAGTAGAATTTACACAAAATAAAGAAAACCCAAAAAAACTTGTTGTTGGTGAAGATTTTTATTTAGCATTTTCTCCTGAAAGAGAAGATCCGAATAATCCAAATTATACTACTGCTACTATACCGAAGGTAGTCGGCGGAGTGACTCCTAATTGTAGCAAAATTGCAAATGCTTTATACGGCGGAGTTATTGTAAAAACCGTACCGGTATCATCTACTAGAGCTGCCGAAGCAACAAAGCTTTTAGAAAATATTTACCGTTCAATAAATATCGCTTTAGTTAATGAATTAAAAATGGTTTTTGACAGAATGGGAATTGATGTTTGGGAAGTAATTGATGCCGCAAGTACAAAACCTTTTGGTTTTAATGCATTTTACCCTGGTCCTGGATTAGGTGGTCATTGCATTCCTATTGACCCGTTTTATTTAACTTGGAAAGCAAGAGAATTTGAAATAAATACAAAGTTTATTGAATTGGCAGGTGAAATTAACACCTATCAGCCTTACTACGTTGTTGAAAGAACGATGGACTTTTTAAACACAAAACGCAAAACATTAAACGGCAGTAAAGTTCTTTTACTTGGTGCCGCATATAAAAAGAATATTGATGACATGCGTGAATCTCCTTCCTTAAAATTGATTGAAATTTTAAGAGAAAGAGGTGCCGAAGTTGATTACAGCGATACTTACATACCGGTATTACCTAAAACGCGTAAATATAAATATGATATGAATTCTGTAGAATTAACCGAAGAAAATATTAAAAAATATGATGTTGTTTTATTAAGCACCGACCACGATGATTTTGATTACAAATTTATCGCAGAACACGCACAATTGATTGTTGATACAAGAAATGCGTTTGGAAAACATGGTATAGTTACTGACAAAATAAATAAAGCTTAAAGGAGCCGACATGGATTACAACGAAATAAAAGTTGCTGTTGTTGGTGCAGGAAGATGGGGTATGAACCATGTAAAAACTGCTGCATCGTTACTTAACCATGAAAATATAATTGTCTGTGATGGATTAAATACAACCGAAGAAAAAATTAAAGCTTTATCAGAAAAAATTAATTTTACTACCGATATTGAGTTAATTTTAGCTGATGAAAAAATAAATGCGGTAATTATTGCAACTCCTGCCGAAACTCATTTTGAGATCGCAAAAAAAAGTATTTTAGCCGGTAAAAATGTTTTAGTTGAAAAACCGATAACTCTTTACTTAAATGAAGCGAAAGAATTAGAGCAACTTGCAACCGATAAGTGCGTTAAGTTGATGGTGGGACATGTTTTGTTGTTTCACCCGGCAATACTTAAAATGAAAGAAGAACTAGAAAACGGCAAACTTGGGAAATTACAATATATTTACAGTAATAGGCTTAACTTGGGTGCAATTAGAAGTGAGGAAAATATTCTTTGGAGTTTTGCTCCTCATGATATTTCTGTTATTCAGTTTTTAGTTGGTGAAAATCCGACCGAGATTTCTGCCAAAGGGGATTGTTTTGTTCAAAAAGAAATTGAGGATACTACAATTACATATTTACAGTATCCCAATAATGTAGCCGCACATATTTTTGTAAGTTGGTTGCATCCGTTTAAGGAACAAAGAATGGTTGTTATCGGAGAAAAAGGAATGTTTGTTTTTGACGATACATTAAAAGATGATAAATTAAAGTTTTTTGAGAAAGGATTTAAGCATACTGAAAACGGTCTTGAAAAATTTGACAATGATTTTGAAAAAGTAACTTTTGAAAATAAAATGCCTTTGGCGGAAGAACAAAAACACTTTTATGAATCAATAATAAATGATATGGTACCACGTACCAACGGTAAACATGCGGTTGATGTTTTAGAAATATTGGTAAAAGCAACCGAAAAAATTAAAATTAGTTAAACTTTTTAATTAGGCAAATTATGGAAACTAAAAATTATTACGTTAACGACCATGCCGTTGTAGATGACGGAGTTGAAATTGGAGAAGGTACAAAAATATGGCATTTTTCACATGTACAAAAAGGTTCTAAAATCGGTAAAAAATGCGTATTAGGTCAAAATGTAAATGTTGCAAATGATGTAGTTATAGGCGATTATGTTAAAATTCAAAATAACGTATCTGTTTACGAAGGTGTAACTTTAGAAGATTACGTATTTTGTGGTCCCTCTATGGTTTTTACAAATATATTAGACCCAAGATGTAAGTACCCTCAGGTTGGAAAAGATTTTTATATAAATACTTTGGTTAAAGAAGGAGCTTCTTTGGGTGCAAATTCAACCATAGTGTGTGGTCATACTATAGGGAAAGCTGCCTTTGTAGGTGCCGGCTCAGTAGTTACCAAAGACGTACCGGATTTTGCTTTAGTAGTGGGTAACCCTGCACGTATTGTAGGTTGGGTTAGCGAAGCAGGTAAAAAATTAAAATTTGATGAAAACGGCATCGCTTTCTGCGAAAAATCAAACAAAAAATATAAATTTGAAAACGGGAAAGTAACAGAAATATAATTTTGAATTTTGAATTCTTAATTTTGAATTGGATTATGTTTAATGAAACAAAAAAGTAATATAATTCTTCAATTAAGCTTAGATTTTGCAATTGAGATTATAGATATGTATAAAATTCTAAATTCAAAAGGAGAATTCATTATATCAAGACAGTTATTTCATTTTGCTACATCGATAGATGCTAATGTAAATGAAGGCACGGTAGCGGCTTCCACAAAAGACTTTATTAATAAACTGATAATTGCTTCTAAAGAAGCTAGAGAAACTGAATATTGGTTTTTACTTCTTGAAAAATCACAAATTGTAACTTATGATTTTTCAAAATATATATCTGGTATTTCAGAAATTAATAAAATAAGAAAATCTATTTTTAAAACTATGCAAGAAAGATCAGAAACTAAATTATAAATTATTATTAATTTAGAATAAAAAATTGACAATGTAATAAATAATTCAAAATTCAAAACTCAAAATTGAGAATTAAAATGAACGTTCCATTATTAGACTTAAAAGCACAATATAAAACTATAAAAAAAGAAATTGACGAAACTTTAATAAGAGTTGCCGAGTCGCAATATTTTATATTAGGTCCGGATGTTGAAAAATTAGAAAATGATATTTGTAATTACATCGGTGCAAAAAAAGCAATAGGTGTATCAAGCGGAACCGATGCGTTATTAATTGCTTTAATGGCAATTGATATTAAGCCCGGTGATGAAGTAATTGTCCCAACTTACTCGTTTTTTGCTACCGCAGGAGTTGTTGCAAGGTTAAACGCCATACCGGTATTTGTTGATAGCGACCCTGTTACTTTTAACATTGACCCAAAACAAATTGAACTTGCAATTACCGAAAAAACTAAAGCTATTGTTCCTGTTCATTTATACGGTCAAAGTGCCGAAATGGATGAAATAATGGCAATTGCAAAAAGACATAACTTAAAAGTCATTGAAGACGGTGCACAGGCAATAGGTGTGCAATATAAGGACGGTAGATATGTTGGTACTATTGGTGATATAGGTTGTTTCTCTTTCTTCCCAAGTAAAAACTTAGGCGGTTTTGGTGACGGTGGAATTGTTACCACCATGGATGACCAGCTTGCAGAAAGATTAAAAATATTACGTGTACACGGCGGTAAACCTAAATATTTTCATAAAATAATTGGTGGTAATTTTAGACTTGATGCCATTCAAGCAGCGGTTTTAAGCGTTAAATTACCTCATTTAGATAACTGGAGTGAAAAACGCCGCACTAATGCAAACCTTTATACTAAATTATTTATTGAAGCCGGTTTGGCAGAGTGTGAAGGGAAATTAACTTTAGACGATAAAAATAAGGTGTTATTACCCGCACCGGTTTATAAAAAAGATAGTTTAAAAAATTATCACATATATAACCAATATGTAATTCGTGTGGAGAAACGCGACGAGTTAATTAAATTCTTAAAAGAAAACGGTATTGGTAGTGAAATATATTACCCTGTTCCGTTCCATAAACAAGAGTGTTTTACATATTTACCGGTAAACCCAAAAATTAGCTTTACTAATGCAGATTATGCGGCTAACCACTCAATGGCTTTACCAATATACCCTGAGTTAAGTGAAGAGCAAATTAAATATGTAGTTGAAAAAATTAATGAGTTTTTGAATAATTAAATATGTAAAGTTTATTCAAAAAAAGATAAATTGGAATATATTTTTACTATGTTAATTTATGAATGATGGCGAAACATTGATCGATTATATTATTGTAATTCAAGCGCGCACGGGGTCATCAAGACTTCCTAAAAAGATGTTATTACCATTCTTTGAAGGCCAAACAATACTAGATATTTTAATTAATAGACTAATTGATTTAGGGTTACAAGACAAAATTGTGGTTGCTACTAGTACAAACAGTGCTGATGATGATATCATGAATATTGCTTTAGCACATAATGTAAATTACTTTAGAGGTGATGAAACTAATGTTACTAAAAGATTTTATGATTGTGGTAAACGCTTTAAAAAAAATATATTAATTCGAATTTGTGCTGATAATCCATTGTTTGATGTTAGTAAAATTATAAATTTGATAGAAAACTACAAAGAAGGTTTAGATTATTTAGGATATAAGGTTAATGGTATTCCTTCAATTTTAACACATCTTGGTTTTTATCCTGAATTAACAACTACAAATGCACTTGAAAAAATTTTATTTCAAACAAATGATCTTAAGTATTTGGAGCATGTGACAAAATATATTTACGAGGAACCAGGTCTGTTTTATGTAAAATGGATCCAAGTAGATTATGAAGATTTAAAGAATTGTAGAGCTCGTTTTACAGTTGATACTCTAGAAGATTTTACACTAATGCAAAAAGTATATTCAGAAATATGCAGATATAATATTGAAATTAATGCTGAGAAAATTGCAGATTTCATTAAATTAAAACCTGATATATTATATGAGATGCAAAATCAAATTTTAAGGAATTCCAAATGAATGATACTTATATTATAGGAGAAATTGGGCAAAATCATAATGGTTCTGTTGATATTGCCAAGTTATTAATTGATTTAGTAGCTCGACCTGTTGAAGAGGAAGTTTTCCGTATTAAGCTGAAACCAATGAATGCTGTTAAATTGACAAAACGTGACTTGAATGAAGAAATGACTAAAAGTCAAATGAATAAGATATATGACAGCCCAAATTCCTTTGGAAGAACATATGGAGAACATAGAAAAAAGTTGGAATTAAGTGATGAACAGCATTATGAAATATACAAGTATGCAAAAGAAAAACAATTAGAATTTGTTGAAACTTTATGTGCTATTGGAACATTATCTTTATTAAAAATGTTCACACCAGACTATTTAAAGGTAGCAAGTAGAGACTTGACAAATTTACCATTGATTGAAGTATTAGCGGAGACAAAAATTCCGATTATTCTATCAACAGGTATGGTTGGTAAATATGAGTTGGATATTGCATTAGAAATTATTACTAAATATCATTCAAACATTTCAATTTTACATTGTGTTTCAGAATATCCCACTAAACCAAGAAATGTTAACTTAAATACTATTACTTACTTAAGGAATAACTATCCTGAATATATTGTAGGTTTTTCAGATCATACTATTGGTATATCTGCTGTAATAGCTGCTGTAGCATTAGGTGCGAAAATTATTGAAAAACATATTACTATTGATAGGAGGATGAAGGGTACAGATCAAGCAGGATCGTTAGGTCCTGATGGATTAAACAGAATGCTAAGAGATATTAGATTAACTGAATTAGCATTAGGCAAGGAAGAAATATTTATTGAACCTGATGTTAAAGCATCTAAAGAAAAATTGGAAAGATCGCTTGCTACTAAAATCGATTTAAATGTAGGAGATATTATAAGAGAGGATATACTTTTGCTCTTAAGCCCAGGAGATGGATTTAAATGGGTTGAAAAAGAAAAGTTAATTGGTCGTAAAGTTAAGCGGAATATTCTTGCTTATGAATTAATATATGAGGATGATTTATTGTGAAAATTAAGCTGGTGCTAACTGATATTGATGGAGTATGGACAGATGGAGGAATGTATTATGACAATTTTGGTAATGAGTTGAAAAAATTTCATACTTATGATAGTGCTGGGGTATTGATGTGTCATCAAAATAATATATTAGTTGGTATAGTGACTGGTGAAGATACTAATATTGTAAAAAGAAGAGCTGAAAAACTGAAAATTGATTATGTTTATCAAGGTGTTGCAAATAAATTAGAAGTAGCAAAAAAGTTAATTGAAAAATTAAATTTGTCTTTTGAAGAAGTTGCCTATATTGGAGATGACAATAATGATTTGGAACTATTAAAATCAGTGGGAATATCAGGTTGTCCATCATCTGCACCTGAATTTATTCAAAAAATATGTGATATTGTGTTGAATAAAAAGGGAGGAGAAGGTGTTTTTAGAGAATTTGTTGAAAAAATCACGAGCATTAATGAGTAGAATATTTAAAAATATTAAAAATTTAGATATATTTGATATTTATTATTTTGCAAATAATGAAGAGTATAATGTATATCGTAATTATCCAAAGCATGCTCTACCCCAAAAAGGTGTTTTTGTTAGAGTATTATTTTTTTTATATAAGGTATTTATTGAAATAAAAAATAATGCTAATGTAAATTTGAAAGATGGAACAATTTTATTTTTTGCTTCAAGTATTAATCAATATAATGCTCTGACAGGTACTTTTGAAAAGTTAAATTATGATAACAAAAATTTTCTATCAACATATAAATCTAGCGATAATCGTTTTCCCTTGATAATTCCCTATTTTCTTTCTACTATTTTATTACCATATATAATCTATTTACTCATTGTAAAATATTATAAAGGTAGTAAATTGAATAAAGAGAGCTTTAAGTATCATTTAGATCATTATATTCTTGTTTTTGGATTTTATTTATATTTTGAGCATTTAATTAGAAATAAAAAAATTAAGTGTGTTGTTTTATCAAATGACCATCATTATTTTAATCGTACAATAATGGCTGCATGTAAACATAATAAAATTATGACCTTCTATTTACAACATGCATCTGTTACAAAATTATTCCCACCACTCGATTTTAATTATGCTTTTCTAGAAGGGGAGGATGCATTAATTAAATATGACCCGTATAGAAATATAAATCCCACTAATATGATATTTTTAGTTGGAAATATAAAAAAATATAGGAATAAAAAAGTTGAACGAAATAATGGTAAAATAAGAATTGGAATTAGCCTCGGTTTATTGGATGATATTAAAAAAATTGTTGATTTGATTAATCAAATTGAAAATATTGAAAATGCAATAATTACAATTCGAGCACATCCTGGTGATAATCGAAACTGGGAACTTATATTAAGTAAAGACAATTTCTTGTATTCAAATTCAAAACTTGAAACGTCAGATGAGTTTCTTGTGAATATTGATATCCTAATAGTTGGTGAATCAAATATTGCACTTGAAGCTTCATTTTACGGCATTTTTCTAATATATGTAAGAATGGGAGATTATGCATTTTTTGATCATTATGGATTTATCAAAAATAGACTAATTGAAAACGTATGTTTGAATCCCACTCAAATTTGTGAACATATTGATAAATATATTAATCAAAAAAAAAGTTCTTCTTCACCTGTAAAATTTTTTTATAATACTTATGGGACCGCATATGAAAATATGGCAAGTGAGATCATTTCGGAGACAATAGAAAATATTTTAATAAATTCTTCAATACCACGATATTTCAAACTTTCGGACAAATATCCAAATACATATACGATTGATAACTCTTTCTAAACTATTAACAAAATTAAAAAATAGCAAACTTTTTAAGAATACAAGTACTTATTTGCTATTTAATGTTTTAGAAAGGAGCGTCCCTTTTCTAATTCTACCAATATTAACACGTGAACTAACTCCTTATGATATTGGTATTTATTCAACTTTTCAAGCTATAGTCGTGTTTTTTATGCCTATTATTGGGTTGGGTTCAGATTCGTCGATCTTAAGAAATTATTATGGTACAAAACCTAACATATTTAAACAATATTTTTTTAATGGAATTTTGGTTTTTGTAATAAGTTCGATATTTGTTTTTATAATATTTAATTATTTTAAGATTGAACTTAGTATCTTTTTGGATTTTCCTGCAAAAGCTGTTTATTTAACATTATTCTATTGCTTTTTGCAATATTTAAATAATTTGCATTTGAATATGTTTCAAGTCAAAAAAAAAGCGATGAGTTTTGGCTTTAATAAACTTTTCGTAACATTGACTAAAAATGGTTTTTCGTTAATTTTTGTGTTTGGATTGCTTTTTAGATGGGAGGGTTTATTGTTTGGAAACCTGATCTCTTTAATCATCTTTGGTACAATCGCATTAATTTCGTTTTATAGAGGAACATACTTATCAGGTTCTTGCAATCTACATTATATTAAGAGAAATCTTCAAATTGGTACGCCTCTAGTTTTGCATGGATTAGGCTCATGGTCTAATTCATTAGCAGTTAGATTAATTTTAAATAGTATTCTTGGTGCTCATGCGACCGGAAATTTTAGCATTGGAACTACTTTTGGATTAATTATTTCTATTCTTCAAGATTCATTTAATAAAGCGTATGTACCTTTTTTATTTGAAAAACTTGAAGCTAATATTAAGAAAGATAGTAAAAAGATAGTATTGTTTACATATTTTTATCATATTTCTTTTCTAATATTTGCTTTTATTATTGGATTCATTGGGACAAATTACTTGGAATTTATTTTTGGCAATAAATTTATACAGGCTAAAGAATTGATCTATTATTCGACATTTGCTTACGCATTTAATGGAATGTATAAAATGCACGTCAATTTTATTTTTTTTACAAAAAAAACTAGCTATATTTCCATAATTACAATTATATCTGGGATTGTAAATGTTTTACTCTCGTTTTTCTTAATTCATCAAAATGGTGCAGTTGGGGCAGTTCAATCATTGTTATTATGTAACTTTCTTAGTTTTATTTTGGCTTGGTTAATTGGAAATAAAATTATTCCAATGCCTTGGCTACTTAGAGGTAATAAATGATATTAAAAATATTTCAGAAAATAAAAATTATTGTTTTAAGAATAAAATCAAATGTTTTTATCCATAAACTTAGACTAAAGGGTAATATAATTGGAAAACGTGTTTTTATTGGCCCTAATTGTAGGATTAATGGTCGAAATATTAAAATTTTTCAAAATACTACATTGGTTAGTAACATAGTTATAGATGGTGAAGTTGAGATTGGTTCTAATGTTATAATCGCACCAAACTGCACAATTATATCAAGAAATCATGATTTTTCTAAAACAAGTGAATGCCTGCCATATGGACTTAAATATTCAATTAAAAAAGTCACAATACATGATAATGTATGGATCGGTATGAATGTATCGATTTGTCCGGGTGTAACAATAGCTGAAGGATGTATTATTGGCATAGGTTCAGTTATTTCAAAAAGTACAAATAAATGTGAAATACTCGCAGGTAATCCTGCACGGGTTATAAAATCAAGGGATAATGAAAGATATGATTTCCTTAGTCAAAATAAATATTACTTAAATGATATTAGAGGCAAACGTTATATTTATTTTTTAAAATATTTAATTATATTAAAAATTAAAAAAAGACTTGAAAGGGTTGGGAAAGTTTATGATTACGAACTTCATACTAATCCAATTGAAGTACGCCATATTATGAATGAATTTTATAACAAGAATTGCAATCAACTTAAATTTATAAATGATGAATTTGGTTTTTTTTTGGAACTTGATAAATGTTAATAGGTCTATTTTTTTTTGTAATATTATTCTTTTATTTTTACCGATATATTAAAAAGGATTTAAATAAATTTGTTTATTTGTTTTTAATAAGCTTCTTTTTTTTTAGATTTGTTTTTTATAAATATGCAATTGAAGTTGCACCATATTTTGGTTCTTTTCTTAATGTAATTTTGATCATTTTGTTATGGAATATTTTACAAAATAAACCAGATGAAAAGTTTTATAAAATTTTTTATACTTATTTGAGTATTGTATTATTAACTTTCTTTTATATTGGAGTGCTTTTATTACTTAGAGAAAATTCAAAAATTGAAAGTTTATATTTTATTCGAAATTATTTTTTCAATATAGTGTTGTTTTTATTATTTATAACAAATGATAAAATTGTTAGTAATAAAAGAAATTATTTTTTAAAATTTTTATCTATTCTACTATTAACCCAAATAATATTAGGTGTTTCCCAATATTATTTTGCACAAGTAGCAAATTATTTTAAGATAGATGATTACCTTTGGAAAGGGGATATTATTAATACGCTTGGTGTTAATGCAAAGGAACAAAATGTTGTTATTGGCACTTTAGAGAGGATGGGAATTCTTGGGAATACAATTGCCGTAATGATAACGTTTTTAAGTGGATATTATTTGGCAACTAAAAAAATCAATTTTAATATTCTATTTTTAATAATATTATCTTTAATTTTAGTAGGATTAACAAGTATTAGAACTTCTTTTTTTACTATTATTTTGGGATTGTTATTAAATTTATGGTTTTATAAAAAAAAATATTTTATAGCTTTTTTTTCAATTTCAATAATAATTCTTGTTACATATTTTACTCAAATACAGTACTTAGGTGTAATTGGTATTGAAAATTCTTCGAATTTTGAAAATCCAATCTATCGATTATTTGGAATTTTTTATCTATTATCAGATCCAACTAATATTACTTTAGGGACAATTACTGTTGCTAGGAGTCTTCAGCTTTTGCCTGCATTTTTTGATAATCCATTATTTGGTGTTGGTTTGTATTTTTCTAAAGGTTATATAGGTATTGATAGTATTAGTGATGCATTTCTATTATTTCATATTGTTGAATATGGCTTAATTGGATTCATTATATTGTTGTTGCCTTATTTTTATACTCTATTTTTAATAAAGAAAAAATCAATTGAAGCTTTTAAGATTATGTTTAGCGTTTTTATAGTTCTAGTATTTCAGACAATTACGGATAATGGTATATTTATGCCGCTTACAAATGGTTTGTTTTTTATATTTGGTGGTTTTGTTATTTCAATCTTTTCTTCTAAGAAGGATTGTTTATTATGAAAAAGAAGAAAGACTGGATAATTTGTTATTCGGGAAAATGGAGCGATAATTACATTTATGGGATAGGTAATCTAATCTTGGAGTATAATAAAAAAAATAAGAATATTCTTTGGGTAAATTCACCCAATATTCGTAATGTATCGTTTAAGAGAATCGGGAATAGAAAAATATTTATTAAACTCTTTACCAAAAGATTAATGTCTGTATTTTTATTTTTAAAGAAGAAAAGTCCTTCATTTTTTATACTTAACCCTATATTTTTACCTTATACAGAAAACGAAAACATTGAAAAAATAAATTTTATATTAATTCGTTTACAAATAAAATTTGTTTTGTATTTTCTTCAAATACAAAATGCGGACTTGTTTTGTACATCTCCAATCGACGCTTATAAAATTTTTGATATAAGTAAAATTCGAATATATATACATTATTTTGCTGATAAATATACAGATTATCGAGAAGCAAGTAAAGTTATAAAAGAGAAAATGAATAAAATAGAAAAATCAATAATTGAGAGAGCAAATATTGTAATGTGTAGCTCAAAGCAAATTAAACAAAAACTTAATGATAAATATAATATTGTTGTTGAATATTTGCCGCATGGAGTTGATTTTGCACATTTTCAAAAATATGAGAACACGTATTTAGATTTTACAAGATATAAAAGACCAATAATCGGTTATTTTGGTTCACTCACAAATGCTAACGACAAAGACGTTCTTGTGAAAATTGCAGAATGCGGTTTTACTATGATGTTAGTAGGTGAGGTAAAAGGTGATTACGAAAATCTTAAAAAATATGATAATATTATTTTTACAGGACCAATTGAATATAGCTGTATACCTAGTTATGCACGTTATTTTGATGTTGGTATAATGGCTTGGATTCAATCAGATTGGATAAAAAATTCAAATCCTAAAAAAACTTATGAATATCTAGCACTTGGATTGCCAATTGTTAGTACCTATATTCCTGAACTTAAAAAATTAGAAAAATTTATTTACTTTGCTGATACACCGCTAGAATTTATTATGAAAATCGAGCATGCTTTACAGGAAAATAATAATGAAAAGATACGCGATAGGAAAGAGGAAGCAAAAAATAATGATTGGTCTAAAAGACTTGAATATTTAGAAAATGTTAAATTAAATTATTTAAAAAAACAATATGAAAAATAATACAAAAAAAATATTTATTAGAAATGATGATGTTAGAAATTGTGTTGATATTGGTTTAGAAAGTTTAGTAAATCTTTCATTTAAGATGAAAATTCCTGTTTCATATGCAATTGAACCCGGGAACATATCTATTGATGTTATAAAATTTTTGAAAGAAATTTATAACATCAATTCAGAACTAGTTGAAATTATTCAGCATGGGTTTAATCATAATTTAGACAATAGATTTAAAGACAAAATAGAGTTTGGAGGTGATAGAGATTATTTAAGTCAATTTAATGATTTACAAAAGGGTGTTTCAATTATGGAGAGAGATTTTAAAGATGTGTGGTTTAGGGCAATATCTTTCCCTTTTGGAAAATACAACAAAAATACTCTAAAGGTAGTTAATCAATTAAAATTTTTAGCAATATCAACAAGTACGAATTTTAATAAACAAAATTTGATAAAAGACTTTATTGGGCGAAAATTAAAAAGACATTTTTTAATAAATAAGAAAGTGTCATATCATACAAAGAAAGTGCCTGCATTTGATTTTTATGATTTTGGAACAAGTGTAAATATAATCAAAAGATACATCTCTTATGATTGTGCCGAACATTACAATTACGAAGAATTATTGTATAGCATTATTAAATCATTTAAGCATACAGATACTGTTGGAATTCTACTGCATCATAGGTTTCATAAAAAAGAGGATTTTAACAATCTTGAAAAAATAATTACTTATTTTCAGTCACAGGATAATTATCAATTCACCAAAATAAGCAATTTGTTACCGGAGAATTAGTTATGATTGGTAAATTTCAATATATGTTAATTGATAAATACAGAGGTACTAAAGTTGTTTCTGATGTTTTCAGAATTGAAAATGAAGTTGAAAGAGGTTTTACTTCACTTGAAGAAATTAGAAAAAACAAACTAATTAAGTTACTTATTGAAATAAAGAACAATGTACCCTTTTATAATAATATACTTGCAAGAATTCCTAATGATGAAATAAATCATTCCCCATTCGCAATTTTGAAAGAACTTCCTATAATCACTAAGAAAGATTTTTATGAATATGGTGATGATATTATTTCAAAAAGGAGAATAAAATTTATACTTAATAAGACAGGTGGTAGTAGTGGCAATCCGTTTTTTTATCGTATTGATATTGAATCGGTCAGCAGACTGAAAGCCTATTCTATTTATTTTTGGCGTAAGAGTTTCAAATATAATTATGGAGACGAAATAATATCTATAGGTGGTAGTTCGTTAAATGGAAAAGTCAATTTTAAGAAAAAAATATATAATAAGCTTCAAAATAAAACAGCAATAGAAGGTGGCTTGATTGATTCAAAAGACTATATCAACTTTATTTCCAAGTTGACTAATAATACAGAGATTGTTATTTATGCTTATCCTTCTGCATTGAGTTACTTTGTGAGTAGGTTTATTGAAAAAAATATACATATTAACACACGAATAAAAGGAATTGTAACAACTTCAGAACAATTACTAAACAATTCACGTGAATTAATAGAAAACTATTTTGGTGTTCCAATTTTTAATCAGTATGGTGCAAGAGATGGTGGTATTATCGCTTCAGAATGCGAAAATCATGATGGGTTTCACTATAATTTCCAAGATTGCATTATTGAAACTGATTCAGAATCTAATCTCATATTGACTAATTTAAATTCTTATTCAATGCCATTTGTAAAGTACTTAGTTGGTGATATTGGTGTTATCGTAAATGAACCATGTGAATGTGGATTACCTTTGCCAAGGATAAAAAGTTTATTAGGAAGAACTAGAGATTTAATAAATTTAAATAATAAAACAATACATGGTTCAGTTTTTAATAAAATATTTTATAAATATAAAAGTATATTTCAGTACCAGATTATTAAGAGGAGTAATATTTTACTAATTAAAGTTAAAACAATTAATAATGAAAAATTAAATAACGAAGCTGAGATTATTTCTGATTTGAATAAAATAATAAATGAAGAATTATTAATAAAGATACAGTATACTAATGATTTTGAATACAACCAAGCAGGTAAAATAAAAACTATTATTAATGAGGAATGATGAAAATAGTTTTTTTAGGTGATATAATGCTTGGTGAAAACTTGTTGCATCAAAATCGCGGAATAAAAACTAAGTTCAAAAATAAATACTTTGATTTGATTTCTGAAAAAGTTAAAAATGAATTATTTATTGATGCTGATATCGTCTGTTTTAATTTAGAATGTTCATTGATAAATTTCCAAATACAAAAAAAAGAACATCCTTTAAATAAAGTCTATATTGCTGAGGAAGAATCACTAAATATATTTTCTGCTTTTAATGGAAAGCTTATAGCAAATATTGCTAATAACCATTTTTCTCAGCATGGATCTGAATCATCGAATTTAACAAGAGAAATTTTAATTCATCATGGAATTGGGATAATTGGTGGAATTCAGAAAGATCCTTTGTTGATCAATTCTGATAGTCAAAATATCTTTTTCTGGGGAGTGTCTCTAGTTCATGATAAGTATTATTGTAATGAATATTGGTTTGCATCTGAGGAAGAACTAAAAAGTCATTTTTCTTCAAGGAAAAAGAATACTAAAGATTTTTGGATCCTATCTATTCACTGGGGAGATGAATACATTGAATATCCTTCAAATAGTCAAACAATGTTAGCTCAGTCGCTTATTGATTTAGGAATAGATTTGATAATTGGCCATCATCCGCATGTAGTTCAAACTATTGAAAAATATAAAGGGAAATTTATTTTCTATAGCCTTGGAAATTTTATTTTTGATCAAAATTTTTCTTCATCAACCACACATGGTCTGGTACTCAAGTATAATACATCAAACTCTATGGATACTAAAGTATATATAACTAATCAGGTGAGATTTGTTGTTAAAAATCTAACATCTAAAACCATAGATGAATTTTTTATTAAAAAAAAAGTAAACTACACGAAATTATTAAAGAAACGTAAAACTGCAGCAAAATATAAAATGAAAATCGAGTATTTAGTAAATATTTTATTTAGTGATTATAAAACCTTTCTTTCTTTAATAAAAAGATTTTTTCTAGGCTCATTTTAATAAATGTCTCTTTACAAAAAAAATAATAAATTAAAATTCATAGATAAGTTTTTTTGATAAGGTAATTTACTTAAACAAATTTAGTTTATAGGTTAAATTTAAAAATAGTGTCAAAAATTAAACAATATAACTTAATATAATATTTTTATTAATGTGAAAATCCTAATTGACATCGGACATCCCGCACATGTCCATTATTTTAGAAATTTTATTAAAATAATGGAAAGTAAAGGGCATGAATTTGTAATAACTGCACGCGATAAAGAAGTTGCTCATTCTTTATTAAAAAGCAATTCCATACCTTTTATAAGTCGCGGAAAAGGTAAAAACGACATGTTTGGCAAACTAATTTATATCTTTAAGGCAGATTATTTTATTTACAAAATTGCTAAAACATTTAAACCTGATATATTATTAGGTTTTGCTTCTCCATATTTAGCTCATGTATCATTATTAATTAATAAACCGTGCATATTATTCGAAGATACAGAACATGCTAAATTTAATCATTTTATTTATCTGCCATTTATAAAATGTCTGTTAACACCAAGTTGCTTTAATAAAAACATGGGTGAAAAACAAATTCGTTTTAATGGCTATATGGAATTGTGCTATTTATATCCAAAATACTTTTTGCCTAATTATAACATAAAACATTTGTTAAATATACCATTAGATGATAAATATATAATTATTCGATTTGTTTCTTGGGGTGCAAATCATGATTTGGGACAATCAGGTATTTCAAATACAATGAAAAAGAAAATAATTGATAAACTTTCGGTTAAATATAAAGTGTTTATTTCTTCAGAAGGTGAGTTACCGGATGAATTTAAGCAATTTCAACTTAAGATTGATCCGGAAAAATTACACCAGGTTCTAGCAAATGCACTACTTTACATCGGCGAAGGTTCAACTACTGCATCCGAATGCGCTGTTTTAGGTGTACCAAATATTTATATAAATTCGTTGACTGTTGGGTATTGTAAGGAACAAAACGAAAAATATGAGTTATGTTATCATCTTAAAAATGATAATGAAATTTTAGACTATGTTGATAGAATACTTGAATGCGAAGATGTTTATTCTGTATGGCAAGAAAGAAGGAATAATATGCTTGCAGATAAAATTGATGTGACTGCATTTATGGTATGGTTCATAGAAAACTATCCAACTAGTTTAAAGATAATGAAAGAAAATCCGGATTATCAATTAAGATTTAAGTAATTTAAATTAATATAAAGAATAAATTGAACGGTGTAATAATAATAGAAGGTCATATGCAGGGACTTTCTAATTCAAGGGCATTAGGTGAATTAAATGTGCCTGTATATGTAATTGATAGATTTAATTGTATAGCCCGTTATTCAAAATACTGTAATAAATTTTTTAGATGTCCAAATTATATTGGTGAAGATTTTATTAGTTTTTTGTTGGAAATAAACAAAAAGTATAATTTGTCTGGCTGGGCACTAATTCCAAGCAATGACCATGCACTTTTTAATATTTCGAAAAATAAGAAAATATTAGAAAAATATTATAAAATAATTACAGATGATTTTGATGTAATTAGTAATATATACTATAAGAACAATCTATTAAACATTGCCAGAAAGCTTGATATACCTTTACCGCTAACCTACTTGCCATATAATTGTTTACAGCAAAATATTGATATTAAATTTCCGGTAATTATTAAAGGCAATGAGGGGCTAACATTTTATAAAGTATTTAAGAAAAAAGTAATTATTTGTAATGATATTAATTCACTAAGAAATACATTAAATGATATTTCGCAAATAATTAACTTAGAAAATATTTTAATTCAAGAAGTAGTAGAGACTGATAATATTTGTTCATTTACTTGTTTTGCTGTTAAAGGGGAAATTAAAACATTTTGGCTCGGTGGAAAAATAAGAGAACACCCATTAAAATTTGGAACTGCAACATATGCAAAAAGCATTTCACCTAACGAAACAAAAATTTACAGCGAAAAATTAATTAAAGAACTAAATTACACCGGCGTTTGCGAAATAGAATACCTTTATGATAAAAACGATAAGACTTATAAATTAATTGAACTTAATGCACGCACGTGGTTATGGGTGGGTTTGGCAAAATATTGTGGTATAAATTACGCTAAATACATATATAACTACTTAAATGAAATACCGACTAATTACCCAAAAGAATATAAAATAAATATTAAATGGATGAATTTTTGGTTAGATTTAATTTATATAATTGTTGGGTTGGTAAAAGGAAAATATCAGCTTGATAAAATTATTAAATCATTTAAAGGGAAAGTAATTATTGATTTATTTAAGTGGAATGATCCTTTACCCTTTATAATGATGTTTTTTTTATTACCGTATTTAAAAATAAAACGGAATTAATTTTATTAGCTGGGATTTTACTTTAGTTAAATTTAATGAGTTTCTTAAGGTTTTAGAATATAACTCGTATAAAATTTTTGGATTTTTTAATTATGAAACTAATAAAACAAATATTATTAGTGATAGAATAATTGTCCTAAGACATGATATTGATAATTACCCTGAGTTATCTTTAAATATTGCTAATATTGAAGCTGAAAAGGCAATTAGTGCGACATTTTATTTTGGCGTATTAAAAAAGAATTATGACTTTGATATAATTAACAAAATAGCCTCACTCGGTCATGAAATTGGATATCATTACGAAGACATAGATTTAGCGGTTCAAAAATTTAGACAATCTGGCATAAAAAATTATACTACCAAAGATATAATTGAAGAAGGGTATAAAATATTTTGCGAAAATTTAGCATTTTTACGTAAAAATTTTGATATAAAAACAATTTGTATGCATGGTAGCCCCCGCTCAAAACATGATAACAAACTGCTTTGGACTAAATATAATTATAAAGATTTAGGGATATTAGGTGAACCTTATTATGATATAGATTTTAATAAGTTTGCTTATTTTACCGATACCGGTCGTAGATGGAACGGAAGTAATGTAAGTGTAAGGGATAAAGTAAATTCTAAATATAATTATAACTTTAAAACGACGCAACAGATTATAGAAAATATTGATAAATTACCTGATTATATAATGTTTACGGTTCATCCCCAAAGATGGACAAATAATCCGGTATTATGGACAAAAGAATTTGTTATGCAAAATATGAAAAATGTAGTAAAGCGTTTGATAATTAAATAATATAGCTTATAAGTAAAATAAATGAAGAAAAACTTTTTATTTATTATTGTAAATTTTTTTGTTTATATAATATCCTTTCCAATTACCCATCTAATATATAGACAACATTTTCACTTTGAACAAAAGTATTTAAATTTTTTTGAGATATATTTATTTAGCTGGCTTGTCTCCTCAGTTTTAGCCAGAAAGTTTAGGCAAACAGAAAATGAAAACTACTTTTTAGTTGCAAGACCTTATATAATATCGTTTTTTTTAATGCTAGGAATGATTACTTTTTTAATTAATTATTTTGAGCATAGGTTTAGTAGAGTAATTGTAAGCGGTACATTAGTTACCGCTTTTTTTATTGAATTAATGATACTTGGGTTTAGCAATTTCCCAAAACTTAATTTGCAGAATTTTAAAGGGTTGGTACATTCAAAAATAACTTTCATAATTGAATTGTTAAGTTTTTCTTGGATATTACTTTTTACCTTATTTGTTAAAATGGATTTGGCAAAACCTGTAGAGTATTATATAATGTTAGTTTTTTCAACTTACATTATATGGTTTTCCGCGTCAATTATTACGCACAATTTTACAAGTTTTAATCAGTCACAAAATTACTTCAAAGCACTTTGGAATTATTTTGCAGCTGATGTTTTAATAATATCTTTAGTAATGTTTGTACTGTTTTTACTTAATATAAAAACTGAAAATAAAATTACTTACATTACCGGAATGGTAATATACTCATTATGGTCATTGGGTATTTTTCTTTTAAGATATTTATATAATTCTCCCAAAAGTACAGATGAAGTAAGCCCGAGTTTATTTAAAGCACCTACCTTAGATTTTGAATATGACGGACTATATAAAGAATATTTTATAGCTCCTTCTCAAAAATATGAAGTAAACCCAACTGCCCCGCATGATACAACCGTTAGAGAAAAATTAGAGAATATTTATCTTAGAAGTTTACCGACAATTTTTACTTTTATAGATAAATTTATTTGCTTAAAAAGAGTAAATATACTTAAATCTTTGGTTATTCGCTCAGCTGATCCATATAATATTGAAGTATTACCGGAAAATAGTTTTGATCTTTTAATCAATCTTCACGAAATGAACGATATTAGAAGATTAAACCATTACTTTATTGATATAAACAAAAGACTAGTTAGTGGCGGTGTATTTATAGGAGTATTTGAACCGGTACGTTTTAGACATAAAAGATTTCATGATAAGTATCCTTTTATATTAGCAAAGTTTTTATATTTTATTGATTTTATATGGAGACGTGTTTTTCCAAAGCTACCTGTATTAAAAAAAATATACTTTAGCCTAACTAAAGGTAGAGATAGAGCAATAAGTATGGCAGAATGTTTTGGTAGATTATATTACTGCGGTTTTGAAATAATTGAAACTTTAGTAGAAAATAATATGCTCTATTTTATTGTAAAAAAAGCAAAAAATCCGGCAACCGATTCAAACCCTTCATATGGTCCGCTATTTAAAATGAAAAGGATAGGCAAGGGGGGTAATCCGGTTTATGTTTACAAATTTAGAACGATGCACCCATATTCTGAATACCTACAAAAATATGTATTCGAAAGGAATAGCCTACAAGAAGGAGGAAAAATTAAAGATGATTTTAGGATAACCTATTGGGGCAAAATCTTTAGAAAATTGTGGATAGATGAATTACCGATGATTTTAAACTTCATAAAAGGTGAGCTAAAAATTGTAGGAGTTCGTCCGCTATCTTCTCATTATTTAAGTCTTTATACAGATGTATTAAGAGAGAAAAGAAAATTGGTAAAACCCGGGCTTGTCCCTCCTTTTTATTATGATATGCCCAAGACTTTAGACGAGATAATGCAATCTGAAATAAGATATATAGAAGCTTATCTTAAAAATCCGATATTAACGGATATAAGATACTTTTTTAAAGCGTTTTATAATATTGTTATTAAAAAAGCGAGAAGCGGTTAGGGTTTTCTTTAAGCCCTCTTGCTAATAAAACAATTCCTACCCAAAACATCCCCTGCGAAGGTATATCCTTCGAAAAACACGCCAACCAAAGCATAACTGTAAAAAATACAAAATATTCCCATCGAAGTAAATAAAGCCCTTTTAAATAAAATAAAATGAAAATCAGAAATAATAGTAGTCCTATTATTCCTAACTCGGTTTGAAATTCGAAAAAGATATTATGAGCATATTCTAAGTCTAAACCAAGTGTCCTGTTATTGTGGATATATTTAAATCCTCCAAAACCGACACCTAACAACGGGTGCTCAAAAAAAATGTCTTTAGTTATATTAAATGATTCAATACGTGCAAAAATAGGTGAATCATCTCCGAAATTTTTATCGTATTTTGTTAAATTTATAATTCTGTTTTCGCTTTGTTTAACTTCGGGAGGAAATGCTAAAGAAACTATAATAGTAATTACTAACGATAAAATTAAAGCTATTGATGAAACTCGAGTAATTTGCTTTTTTACCCCTAAAATAAATATAGATAAAAAATAAAAAATTAATAATCCTAAAATACTTGCTCTGTGAGTTGTTAAATATATTGAATAATTAAATACGATTAAAAGAGCAGTGTTAATAATAATTGTTTTATTGGATTTCGAATTGATAAGTATAAAACCAATTATTAGAGTAAAAGCAAGTAAAAATCTGCCAATAAGAACATGACTCCAGCGGTTAAAACTAAAGCGATAAACCTCATAAGGTATAAAAGGGTTAAAAATTAATATTACAAATGCCAAAACAAAAGAAATAGAATAAATTGAGATAAAAGCTGCTCTAATTCTTTGTGAATCTAAAGTTAAAATAAAATGGTATGCAAGTATAATAACCGGTATAAGACCGATAATTATTTGAATTATTTTATATAATCCAAATGTTTTATTAAAAGAATATAATAAACTTGATGTAGGTAGCACAACCAATGCTAATAAAACTATCAAAAGATATTTTTCTTTCATTAATTTGGTAAATGTATAGTTTTTATTATCCCAATAAATAATTCCAAAACATAATATTGCGGATAGTCCTTTTAAGATAAAGCTATAAGTCCGGTAGTTTGAAATAGTATTGATAAATAAACAAAAAATAAAAGAATTGATAATAAAAAAATCTTTTAACTTTAGGTCTTTAAACATATCTTTAAAGTTCATATTATACATATTTTAGTAATTAATAATTGTAAAATTAATAAAAATTTTGGTTAAACGAAGTAATAACTAAAGGAATAATATTATGCGGTATTTTTTTCTATTTTTATTTGTATGTTCGTTTGCGTTAGCACAATCCAATTATGTCCCGAAAGGAGATAACATAATAAATTTTCTTGATAGGCTTGCCATGAAAGGAGTAATTAAAATTAATGATGAATTTAAACCATACACTCGTCAAATAATTTCTTCAAAGCTTATAGAACTGAAAAATAAAAGAAGTGAATTAAATTCATTAGAATTACAAGAATTGGATTGGCATCTAGAAAATTATTCATACGAGGTAAAAGATACTACTAATACAAGGTGGCGGTTGATTAGTATAGAAAGACCAAATTTTAATGTTAAGGTATCTCCTTTGTTAGGATATGGTATTTCTTCATTCGGAGGTGAAAACGGGCATATTCGTTGGAGTGGTGCAAGAATAGAAGGAAGTTATTCCAACTGGTTTGCTTCACATCTTGAGTACGTTGACTTCGGTGAATTTGGTGAAAATGTTGATAAATTAAAAAATAACACTGTTTTAACCGGTCATAATTATAAATCTGCACCAAATGGAATTGAATATAGCGATGTAAAAGGAAGTATTGGCTTCACTTGGGATTGGGGGTCTGTATCTCTAATAAAAGATTATTCAAAATGGGGACACGGCCAATTCGGACAGATTTTTATATCGGATAAACCGGCTTCATATCCTCATTTACGATTCACACTTCAGCCGACTGATTGGATTCGGTTTTATTATATGCATGGTTGGCTTAATTCATTAATTCCGGATTCGAATTCATTTTATTATAATCATACAGAAAGTGAATATCCATTCTTAAGGAAACATTATGTTTCAAAGCACATAGTTGCAAATATGCTTACAGTGGAACCTATTGATTGGCTAAGTTTATCTATAGGAAACTCATATGTTTATAGCGGAGAATTACGACCTGAGATGTTTATCCCTTTTATGTATTACAAAGTGATGGATCATAATACCGGGAGAGAAGGCTGGGATGATGGAAACGGACAAATATTTGCTGATTTCAAAGTTAGTTATTTTAAGAATGCAAAAATTTATTCATCTTTGTTAATTGATGTCCTTGAAATACGAGAAATATTGAAAAACACTTGGTGGACTTCTTGGTTTGCCTACACTATTGGGGGTAAATATGTTGATGCCGGCATTAATAATTTAGATATATCACTAGAATATACAAAAACAAATCCATGGGTTTATGAAAATAACGATGAATCTACTTCTTATAAACATTTGGATTATCCATTAGGTCATTGGATTGGACAGAATGCCGACCATTTAAGATTACAATTTGATTATAATGTTATTAAAAATCTTCACGTATCTTTATTTTTTGAGAGAGTTAGAAACGGAGGATTAAAAGATGTAATAAAATATGCCTATAAAAATCTTGAAAAGCAGGAATTTTTATACTCCCCATTACGTAAAGAGAGCAGAATTGGATTTTCTGCAAGGTATGAAGTGTTGCATGATTTATTTACCAAACTAGACTTAAGTTATACCAAAATTACGGATGAAGACACAAAACGTACACAAAGTTTTATGCTAGGGGATAATACTGTTTTTAGCTTTATGCTTTATTATGGGATATAGATAACAGACTTCAGAGTATAGATATTAGACCAAAGCAACATAATTACTTCGGAACTCGGAACTTTAAAATTATCTTGCATTTAAACAAAAAAAGTATTACATTTACATTCTAAATTTTTAGGGCTTGTAGCTCAGTCGGTTAGAGCATCTGACTCATAATCAGAGGGTCCGCGGTTCGATTCCGTGCAGGCCCACTAAAAATTAAATCCCGCAAATAAAGCGGGATTTTTCATTTTAAACAAAATATTTGTTCGTATTAAATCAACTCCGATGTTTTTTATCGGAGTTGACAATTATTCAAAATTAAACCTTCAACACTTAACATTCCGCAAAGCGGCTAACAATCATTCAAAATTAAGCATTCAACATTCAAAATTATTTAACATTTAGCATTCAACACTTAAAATTCCGCTTCGCGGTTATCTCTTTCCTCTAAACTTAGTGCCTGCCTCGTTTAAATTTTTAATATATTTATCCGGATTTTTAGCGAATTTCTCATCACAACCGGCACAACAAAAACCCCATAATTTACCGTCATAATAATAAGTCGGAGCAGTGTCACTAATAGGATTCCCCATTACCGGACAAATTTTATTCCATGGAGTTTTTGGTTTTTCAACTAACTCAACACTTAAAGAATCGCAATTCACCGAATCGGCAATAGTAGGGCAACACGATTTTACTTCGGTGCTATCTTGTGCATAATTAACACTTGTTATAAAAACTAATATGGCAAATATATATATTAACTTTTTCATTTTACTTTTTCCTTTTTTTATTAAAAATTCAACTCCGATGTTTTTATCGCAGTCATCAATATTTATTATTATGAAACACTCTACTGTTTTTAGCTACCAGCTACCAGTGACTAGTAACAAGTAACGCGTAACGGGTGACTAGCTTTTCATTTAACAATTAACATCTAACACTTAACCTTAATTAACGCTTATTCTAATACCGGCATAAAACTTTCTACCGTCTATAGGACCGTAAATTAAAGATGAATCAAAATAATCACCAAACGGATTATTGGCATCTATTATCGGATTAGTCTGTTTATAATTGGTTAAATTTTCACCGCCGATATACAACTCAAAATAGTCTATCTTTTTAGTTATTTGAGCATTAATATTTAAATAAGATTTAAAGCTTTCAGGTTTACGGAATTGCTCGGGATTATTATTTGTTGCTGGAATTCTTCCTGGACCGTTAACTAAAAACGAAGCATCAAACAGCCAATCTTCATCAGGCGTAGCGTAAGATAAAGTAACTAAAACTTTATAACGACTCAGCAAAGGTTTTTCTCTTTGTTGGTTACCTATTTGCATCTTTACGTCAGTGTATCTATAAGCCGAACTAAACTGCAAACTAGGAATTAATTCGTAACTCAGTTCTAATTGATAAGTATTAGAATATGAATTGCCGGTTAATTCATAAAACATAACCTTGTTTATATCCGAATCTAAATCCACAATGGTCTGTTTAATAAAATCAATGTGATAATAATCGGCAGTTATCATTAAATCTCTGTCGGCAACTGTAAAATATTGTGTAACATTAAAACCGTAATTAACGGATTCTTCATACCTTGGTTCTCCGATAATTTCAAATGTTCGGGAACTTGGTAATAAGTTTGTGTTATCTGCAATAATGTTTACTGTTCTAAAACCTTTACCAATAGAAGCTCGAAAAGTGGTATTATCAGTAATATCTAACTTTGCATGTGCACGCGGAGTAAAAAATGTTCCGTATAAGTTATGAAAATCTACTCGTGCTCCAGGGACAAAAGTAAATCCGGAAGTAGGCATAAAACTGTATTCGGCAAAAATACCCGGAACGGATTCTTCTCTGACATTATTTTTTAAGTTTAAATCTTCGTTTAATTTGTTGTAATTAAAACTGCCTCCTAAAATAAAATGATGAATTTCATCCTCGGTTTCGGTTTCAAAAATCAATTTAGCATTGAATGTACTTTGTTTAGCATTATATACCGTATTGCCGAAATTTGATTTCTGCTCATGAAATTGGCCGCTTATCATAGATCCCAAACTAGTGTAAGGTTCCTTATTAAAAATATAGCCGTTTTTTGCATAAAACATAAATCTGTTTGATTCGATATTTATTTTGTATGGATTCACATGAACATTCATTTGACCTGCTTCTCGTTTTTCTGTCAGCAAATTGAAGCCAAAATCTGATTCAAAATTCTCGTGATTATCGTATTTCCATCTATTTAAAAGATTAAATTGTGTAGTTTTTGGCTGATCCGTAAAATGATCTCCATTATCATCTTTTTTTGTATTAAAATCAGAGTGAGCTAAAACCAATGTACTAAAGTGTTCGGAAAAATTAACTTTGTAGTTTGCGTTAATGTCGGTTTTAAGATGGGAACTTTGGAAAATATTCAAATAATATTTTTCCTCATCAGTGGGTTTTTTAAAACCCATGTTAATCTGACCTGAAATTGATTCATATCCGTTTACAACTGATGCCGATCCTTTTGAAATACTTATTTCGGAAATCCAAGGACCCGGAATAAAACCTAAACCAAAGTTCTTTCCTAATCCGTTAAATAACGGAACATTTTCAAAAAGAATTTGAGAATAAAGACCGGCTAACCCTAACATTTGGATTTGTCTAGCACCGGTAACCGCATCTTGATATTGTACATCAACAGTAGCATTTGTGGTAAAACTTTCACCCAAGTTACAACAAGCTGCTTTAACTAATTCCTTACTTGTTAAAACTTCTTTATGCAAAGAAGAGATATTATCAATAAATTTTGAAGAGCGTGCGGCAGTTACAATTATTTCGTTCAGCTCTCTATTTAAGCTTAAAACAACTTCGACTGTATCGTCTTCAGCAGCAACCTCAATTTTAGCCGGTTTATATCCAATGTAGCTTATAATTAAATGAGAATGGTCGTTTTTTGATTTTGAAATCGAAAAACTTCCGTCATTTTTTGTGGCAACTCCAACATTTGTTCCTTCCCAATACACATTTGCAGAACTAAGAGGAATTTTATTATTACCGTTTTGCTCATAAACATATCCAATTAGGTTTTGCGAATACAAACCTGAGCAAAAAAACAATAAAACTAAGAAAAAATATTTAAAATACATATTGTACCTCGTTAAAATTAATATTATCAGAATGAATCCAACTATAAGAAAATATATTTTAACAAGATATAAAGTCTATTTTTAATTCGCTATTTTTTATAATTAGCTTTTTGCCAAAATCTGGTGGGGGAATATTAGGATAAATAATTTTTAGGTAATTGATATTTATCGAAGCAGTCAAATTAACATAATCTACAATTACAACTACTTCAGATTTGGTGTGTTCGAATAAATTTTCTGTATTAAGTGTAATGTCTGCTTTTGATATAAGTATTTCATCAGCACAACAGGATATTTTGCAGTCTTCGGTAGAAGAGTGAATAGGATTACCGCAACAATCCGTTTCACTTTCATCCATATGACTGCAATCTTCGCAAGAAGAATAGTAAGAAGTCCCTGATTTTTCACAAATGTGAACATAAATCGGAACTCCGATAGTTGCCATAAGAAAATTGGCAATCAAAAATAAGGTAAAAAGTTTGTTCGCAGCTTTCAAATTTCTATCAAAAATTGATTTTCCTAATATAAGATATTTTGTCATAATTTACAATATAATTACTAATCAACTATTTCAAAATTTTTATCGAATAATTTAAAAATATTTAGTAACTTAAAGGATATATAATTTTGAATATTTGGAGAAAATTATGCGGAAGATATCTTTAGTATTAATACTACTTTTTTTTGTCGGAACAATTTATTCACAAGATATAAAGGATATTATATCGCCTATTAACGCTTATGCCGGTGTAGAAGATTCTTTAATAATTGATGATTTATTTTACCATCCGACTTATGATATTAAAATAGTGCCAAATAAGAATATTGATGCTAGAATTAATTTAGAAAAACGTTATCTATATATAAAGCCAATAAAAACTTTTAGCGGTGCTGATCTATTAAAATTTGAATGCAATAATAAAACTTATTCAGTTATCGTAATTAGTCGTTTAAAATATCCTCATACATTTAAATTTAAACCGGAAAATTCACCAAAACACATATCGGTATTTGGAAACTTTAATAGTTGGAATAGAAACGATTTGTATTTAATAAAAGATACAGACGGTTATTATTCATATACGTTTAATTTTGATCCGGGCAGATATGAATACAAATTTTATGTGGACGGAAAAGAGTTTTTAGACCAAATAAACAGAGATTCTATTGCAAACGGAATAGGAGGGTTTAATTCATCTTTGATAATTAGGGACGCACAAGATAATACATCATATTTATATATCGGTGAGAAAAAAAATAATGATGAATATTTAAAGTTATGTTTTAATTATGACAAAGGTGATTTAAAAGAGGAAATTACTGAGCAAAACATTAGAGCGTTGTTAGATAATTTTGAAATTACAAACGGAATTAGCGTAAAGGATAATAGGGTTGTAGTAACACTAAAGAAATTAGATTTACAAGGGGATAAAAGACTAAGAATTATGGTTGATAACAATAATAAACTTAGTAATATACAAACAGTTTTACTTTATAACGGAGACGTTCGAAATTTAGATAGCCCGTTCAATTGGTATGACGGAATAATATACTCTTTATTGACAGATAGATTTAACAACGGCGATAAGTCAAATGATAATCCTATTATAAATGATTCATTGTTTTTACCTGCAAATTATCAAGGCGGAGATTTTAAAGGTGTAATTAATAAGCTAAATGAAGGGTATTTTACTAAACTTGGGGTAAATGCAATTTGGATATCCCCGGTATATGATAATCCGAATGTTCCTTATCGAGAGTATCCTGCTCCGCATAGATGGTATTCCGGATATCATGGTTATTGGCCCATAAGTGATACAAGAGTTGAAGAGCACTTTGGAACAATGGACGAATTGAAAGAACTAGTAAAAATTGCTCATAAAAACGGAATAAAAGTATTATTAGATTTTGTATCAAATCATACACATATAGACCATGATAATTTTAAAAATCATCCTGAGTGGTACGGAAAACTAGAATTACCCGATGGACGTTTAAACCTACGTTTTTGGGATGAATTTAGATTAACAACATGGTTTGAACCATATTTGCCTTCTTATGATTATCTAGGGTCGAAAGAAGCATTAGAACATGTTGCAAGTAATGCTGTATGGTGGTTAAAAGAAACAGGAGCAGACGGATTTAGACATGATGCCGTAAAACACGTTCCAAACGAATTTTGGAGAGAACTTACAAAAAAACTTAAAACCGAACTTGAACCCGAAAGAGGAATAATGACCTACCAAATAGGGGAGACTTTTGGTTCATACGGATTAATTAGTTCGTATGTAAATAACGGACAGTTAAGTTCACAATTTAACTTTAACTTATTTGATACTACAATTCCTGTATTTATTGATCCCAAAGTTTCATTTAGTGTTTTAGCCAGTGAATTAAAACAAACTGAAAGAGTTTACGGCAACCCGCATTTTATGGGTAATATAATGGATAGTCATGATAAAGTTAGATTTATGAGTTACGCCGACAAAGATATTATCCCGGGAGGTGAAAATTTAGGTTCTGAAATGGGGTGGTCAAATCCTCCGGTAGTTGATAATGCAGAAAGTTATAAATATCCGGCTTTATATTATGCGTTTATGAACACAATTCCGGGATTGCCGGTAATTTATTATGGATCAGAATGGGGGATGACGGGAGCAAGTGATCCGGATAACAGAAGAATGATGAAGTTTGAAAGTTCTTTAGATAACTATCAGCTAGAGTTATTGGAAACAACAAGGAAAATAGTAAATATAAGAAAAAAATCAACCGCATTAAAATATGGTGATTTAATACCGGTTTTAGTTGAAAATGATGTATTTGCTTTTCTACGAACAGATTTTAACGAAAAATATTTGGTTGTTCTCAATAAATCTTTGGAGTCTAAAGAAGTAAACGTTAAAATTCCAAACTATGATAAAATTAGAGAAGGAATTGATTTAATAAATAATGCAAGCTATGAATTAAAAAATAATTCTATTAATATAAAATTAATTGGAAAAGGTTTTGCTATAATAAAATTAAATTAGCATTTTGGTAATAAAAAAATATTTGTTATCTTAAAAAGTTTGAATTTAAAATCAAGTTAATAAAATATTATTAAATCATTAAATAATATAAAATTACTTGATAAAGTCTTAATAAGTGTTAATATTTGAAAATGAAATATTTTTTTTCTAAATACATATCAATCAACAAATCGGAGAAGAGCATGAAAACTGCTTCTTTATCTTTTTTAACACTTGTTTTATTGGCATTGTTGAGTTTCTCGACTATGCAAGTTTATGCACAAGGTGTTACCACAGCTGCGTTAAACGGTGTTGTAACTGACGAAAACGGCGGAGTATTACCCGCAGCAAACGTTATTGCGGTACACTTACCAACCGGTACGCAATATGGTATTACCACACGTACAGACGGTAAATATAACCTATACGGTTTAAGAACAGGCGGACCATACGAAATAACAGTTTCTTTCGTTGGTTATACGTCAAAAACCGTTGAAGAGGTTTACTTGGCATTAGGTCAAAATTTAAGAATTGACTTTGTGTTAAGCGAAAAAGCACTTCAACTAGGCGAAATTTCTGTTACTGCAGAAAAAAATTCAATTATGAGTGAAGGTCGCACAGGTTCTTCACAAAACATTTCGTTGAAACAAATTGAAGAAATTCCTACAGTATCAAGAAACTTCCAATCTTTTGCTAAACTATCACCGTTGTTTTCAGGCACAAACTTGCAAGCTGCAGGAAGAAGCAACAGATACAATAATATTCAAATAGACGGTACGCAATATAACGACCTATTTGGATTAGGAAGTTCAGGAACACCGGGCGGTCAAACAGGAACAAACCCAATAAGCTTGGATGCTATTGAAGAATTTCAAGTTGTTATTGCTCCTTATGATGTTCGTCAAAGTGGTTTTACAGGCGGCGGTATTAATGCTATTACTCGTGGCGGTACAAATAAATATTCAGGATCTGCTTACTTTTTCGGTAGAAACCAAGATATGATGGGTAAAAGCCCGAGTGAAGATGAAGCTTTGCGTAAAAAAATGGATAAATTTAGCGAGTATCAATATGGTTTCCGCGTAGGCGGTCCGATTATGAAAGATAAATTATTCTTTTTTGTTAACGGTGAATTAACTCAGGATACTCGTCCTTCTCAAAACTTATCTATGACCCAAGGTACCAATATTGCTAAAAATACTGCATTAGCAGATTCTATGCGTAAAATATTAGTTTCAAAGGGATTTGATCCGGGTTCATTCGGTTCATTTGATATAGAAAGACCGAGCACTAAATTGTTTACTCGTTTTGATTACAACTTATCAAACGAACATAAATTTACATTACGTTATAACTTTGTTGATTCATACCAAGATATTTTGGGTAATAGATCGTCATCAAACGCTATGAGTTTTGATTCATATGCTTATAGAATCAAAAACAAAACACACTCCTTAGTTGCTCAAATTAATAGCAACTTTGGAAATGCTATGTCTAACGAATTAATTATTGGTTTTACTAGTATTCGTGATAGAAGAAGCGGTGTTGGTGCAGCATCTCCCGAAATTAAAGTTTTAGAGAGTGGTTTGTCAATGAGTGCCGGTGTTGATCAGTATTCATCAGCCAACGAATTAGATCAAGACATTCTTGAAATCACAGATAACTTTACTTACTTATTAGGTAGCCACGTATTTACATTCGGAACACATAACGAATTCTTCTCGTTCCGTAATTTATTTATTGGTGCTTTCCATGGTTATTATGAATTCAAAAATTTAGTTGATTTACAAAACGAAAAAATTTCCTTCTATTCTCATAAATATTCTAGAACAAACGATCCACAGCAAGCTGCCGAATTTAAAGTTAGCCAATTAGGATTTTATGTTCAGGATGAATGGTCGGTTATGCCTAAGTTAAAAGTTACTATCGGTGCACGTATTGATATACCTTTTATTCCTGAAGCTCCTGCTAAAAACGATTCTGTTTCAAAATATTTACCAAACTTTAAAACTGATGAAGTTCCGAGCGGTAATATTTTATTCAGCCCACGTTTAGGATTTAATTATGACGTATTTGGAGATAGAACAACTCAAGTACGTGGCGGTGTTGGTTTGTTTACCGGACGTATTCCTTATGTTTGGATTTCAAATGCTTATACAAACAGCGGTATGCTCTATGCCGAAGTTAGAAATCTCTCAGCAACAAGTTATCCTGGTTTTAGCGTAAATCCATATCAACAATGGTTACCGGGAGATCCGGGAACAGGCAGTCCGAGAGTTCAGTCAGAAATCAACTTAACTGATACAGAATTTAAAATGCCTCAAATTTTAAGATACAATGCATCAGTTGATCAACAATTACCTTTCGGTTTTATCGGAACAGTTGAATTTGTATATTCAAAATCAATAAATGATTTAGTTTATACTAAAGAAAACTTAAAACCTTCTACAGGTGTTGATGCTTTCGAAGGAAGAACTATTTGGGGCGGTACATATGATTATAACAAAAACTTTTATGATGTATTAGTTCTTAAAAATACAAGTAAAGGTTATTCATATAACTTAAGTTTCCAAGTTCAAAGAAACATGGCTCGCGGTTTATCTGTTAATGCAGGGTATGTATTTGGTAAAGCTATGGATCAGAATAGTGTTGCTTCTTCACAGGCTCGTTCACAAATGAGATATAACCCAATAGATAATGATCCTAATAATCCTGAATTAACTACTTCATTATATGAAATACAACATCGTATATTTGGATCTGTATCATATACCGAAGAATTCTTAAAGGGTGCTGCAACAACTATATCGTTGTATTTTAACGGTCAAAGCGGTCAACCTTTCTCATTTGTAGTTCAAGGTGACGTAAATAATGACGGTTTCGATTGGAACGACTTATTCTACATTCCAAAAGATAGAAACGACATACAGTTAGGTACATTATCAGGCGGCGTTTATACAGCTAAAGAAGAATGGTTAGATGCGTTAGACCAATTCATTAAAGATAACGAATATCTAAACGATAATCGTGGTAAAATGTCAAAAAGAAACGGTGCACGTAATCCTTGGAGAAATATCCTTGATTTAAGAATAGCTCAAGATATACCTGACTATTTTGGCTTTGGTAAATTCCAAGTTACATTAGATGTGTTAAACGTATTAAATTTATTAGATCCGACTGCAGGATGGGATAAGAGCGTATACAGTACTTATGCACCTGTTAAAATGGTAGGACGTGATAATACCGGTCGTATGGTTTATTCATTGAATACAAATAATGCTAAAGATCCTTACACTGCAGATAATATCAACTCACGTTGGGCAATGCAGTTAGGTATAAGATATTCATTCTAATTAAATGAATATTAAATAAAATTAAACCTTCGGTGCAAACCGAAGGTTTTTTTTTGTCCAAATTTTGAATTTTTCTATTAATTTCTGTATTTTATAAATGTTATTAATAATTTATTATGGTTAACTTGAATACATCTTTTGTTGAAAAAATAAAAAAAATAAAAATGGTGATTACCGATGTTGACGGGGTATTAACAGACGGCGGGCTATATTATACGGCAGAAGGTTTAGTAATGAAAAAATTTAACGTAAAAGACGGTATGGGTTCCGTTTTGTTGCGAGAAAAGGGAATAATTTGTGGTATTATTTCAACAGATGTTTCACCGGTTATTACTAAAAGAGGCGAACGATTGAAGTTGGATTTTACTTTTATCGGGATTCATGATAAAAAATCTAAGATGCTTGAATTGTGTGATGAGTATGATATACTTCCGGAAGAAGTCGCTTTTATAGGTGATGATGTTAACGATGTAGGAATTATTAGTGCTGTAGGATTTTCTGCCGCTCCCGGTGATGCTGTTGATAAAATAATTGATATGGTAGATTATATTTGTGTTAGAGATGGGGGTAATGGTGCTTTTAGAGAATTGGCTGATTTAGTGATTAAGCATAAATATGAAGAGGATTAAGATGTTAAGAGTTTTTGTTTTTTTGTTTTTAGTTTTAGGAATTAATATGTTTGCACAAACAAATTTGGAAAAGGTTCAAGCACAAATTGAAAAGGGCAATTTTATGAATGCCGGTGAGATGATTGAAAATTTTCTTGAAGATAAAAATTTATCAACTACCGAAAGAGAACAATTAAAGTTTGAACATGAAAGAATGGATAGGATTTCTAAAGATTTTAAGAAAACAGAAGCCGATGTCATTAAATATCTTGATAAATACTATCCCGGTATAACGAGTAAAGATTTGGAAAAATGGGAAAAAACAAAAAAACTTGAATATAAATATATTAACGGAAAAAAATATTATTTTAATAGGGCACATACAAATTTGTTTTTATTGGATGAAGATTCAAAATTAGTAAAGGAAAAAATTGACGGTGCAAATGTGAACACTTTACAATTATTCCTTTCAAAATACATCCCAAAAGTTATCGAAAAGGGGAATAACAATAAAAGCACATTGATTAATCCGGTAAAAATTACCTTAAACTATACCCTTGAAGTTGAAGCAAATGCTGTTCCTGAAGGCGAAGTAATTCGTTGTTGGTTACCTTTTCCCCGAGAAGACAACAGACGTCAAAACGCTGTAAAATTATTACAGGTAAATAGTGATAATTATATAATTTCAGGAAATAATAATTTACAGAGAACTATTTATCTAGAAAAAATATCCGAAAAAGATAAACCAACTATATTTAATACTGAGATAGAATATCTCGCTTCGGCAGAGTATAATAAAATTGATGATGTTAAAGTTAAGGCATATGATAAGAATTCCGAACTTTATAAAAACTACACTGCAGAAGTTTACCCTCACATAATCTTTTCAGACAAGATTAAAAATCTTTCAAAAGAGATAGTGGGAGATGAAATAAATCCGTATATTGTTGCAAAGAAAATATTTACTTGGATTGACAAAAACATTCCTTGGGCGGGAGCAAGAGAATATTCAACTATTTATAATATCCCTGAGTATGTTATTGAAAACAAACATGGGGATTGTGGTCAAGTATCATTGCTATTTATAACATTGTGCAGATATAATGGTATTCCGGCAAAATGGCAAAGCGGATGGATGTTACATCCGGGGGCTGTAAATTTACATGATTGGGCAGAATTCTATTTAGAAGGATACGGATGGTTACCGGTTGATCAGTCATTCGGCATAACAAAATCAAATGACCAAAATGTTAATTATTTTTATTTGGGCGGAATGGATTAGTATAGGTTAATTGTGAATGATGATATATCTACTCCTTTATTTCCTGCAAAATTATATCCTAGAAGCGAAACAGTAGATTTTCAGCGCGGAGAAGTTGAATGGCGAGGAGGAAATTTGTATTTTGATAAATGGGACTATAATATGAATGTCAAATATTCCGAGTAAAATATGAAAACTGAAAAGGTTACCGTAAAAGTTGAACCAAACGAAATTGCAAGATTTAAAGTTTTGATCGAATTCCTTCAATCTACCATGAAAGGATTATCGGTTTCAAACTTTAAATATGGTAGCCTTGGTGGAGAAGCAATTATTTCGTTTGATGTTGATGAAAAAAATTATGAAGATTTTGTTCATAAGCTAAATATTAACAGATTTAAAATCTTGATGCTGTCAAAAGCAATCACATCTGATTTTAATAAAATTAGTGATATGTATTATAAAAAGGAGTCTTGGGATAGTTTAGATAAGAATAAAAAAAATATGGGGGAAAAAGTATCAATTGCACTAATTGATAATTTGACAAAAGACGGGCGATATGAGGAGTTAATTAAAATAATTAAAGATATTAGGTATGCCGGTGAATTAGCAAAATATGCAACTGATAATTTAAATACGGCAATTGCTAATTTAATTAAAAAATGCGGTGCTCCTTCAAATACAAATAGATTAGATGTTGAAGATAAAATTAAAAATCTTATTAAAGTTGCATCTGACGATAAATTGAAAATATTACAAAAATTTGATATGATGAACGAAGCGGGTAAAAAAGCAATTGAAGTTTGTTCGTCTTATAAAGAAATTGTTGATTATTTAATCCAGATTGCTAATAACAATCTTATACATAATAGTCTAAATATACTTGCCGTATTACAATTCGCCTCTATTGTTATGCCCGAACAAGAGAAATTTGAAATTGAGATAAATAGGGCTGTTAGAAATTTAAACTTACGATATTTGGATATAGCTTTTGATGTAATTAATGATTATTTGTCTTTAGATCAAAAAGAAAAGTTTAATACATTTGTTCAGTTTATTAAAAATAAAAGAGAAAGCTTATAATTATTATAAGCTTAGCTCTATCTTCATTTCATAAAATGTTTTTTCTATCTCGGTTGGTTTATAATTAAAAACATCCTCGGCTTTATTTGTGATTAATCCTGATTTTAAAGGACGCGGTGCCGGTTGTTTTAAGTCTGATGTTAATATAGGATTTATTAAACTTTTATTGAGATTAAAATATTCGGCTATTCTTAATGTAAAATCATATCTATTTAAAAATTCTTTACCGCCGATATTAAATAATCCGGTTATGTCTTGTTCCATTAAACTAATTATAGCTTTCGCCAGATCTTTTAAATATGTCGGATTGTTAATTTGATCTGTTACAATATTAATGCTTTTATCATCTTTTAAATTATTGTAAACCCATTTAACAAAATCAGGTCTACCAAATTTTGTTGGTCCATATAATACATTGGTTCTAATTATCGAATAAAGCGAAGTATATTCTATAATTTTATTCTCACCTAATAACTTAGTTAAACCATAATAGCCAATTGGATTAGGAGTATCGTTCTCGGTATAAGGACCATTAGTTCCGTCAAAAACATAATCGCTGGAAATATGAATTAAATGAGACGAGACTTGGTTTGAATATTTTGCTAAATATTCAACTCCTTTTACGTTAATTTTATCTGCAAGTTCACGTTCGGTTTCGCTTTTATCCACATTAGTGTATGCAGCAGTATTTATTATATATTCGGGTTTTGTATTTAATATTAAATCAGCTACTTGGGATTCATCCGAAATATCAATTTTTACGTACATTAATTCTTTATTGTATGATTCATCCTCGTTCGATGCTGCTAATAGTGTGTAGTTGTTTTCAGTGCATAAATTTACAAGGACTTGCCCCAACATTCCGTTAGAGCCTATAACCAATACTCTTTTACTCATAATTATTATTCGATATTAATTTTGAAATTATTGCAATCTGTGCTTGCAGAAAATATTCCCGCATAAAAATTTGCAGTTTTTAGAGAAAACTCAAAATCATTTTTCCAAATATAAGTATAAAAAAATACTGAGCCAAAAACATCTCCGCATCCAACCGAATTAATACTATTTACATTGTTTGCATCCAGTCGGATGTTATTTAATGTATCAATACTTCTATAGTATGCTTCAACTCCTTTTTCTGATTTTGTAATAATTAATCCTTTTATGGATGATTTAAAAACATCCTCAATTATCGATTCTTTTTTGTTGTATTCTGATAGAGTTAATAATTCTGATTCATTTACTTGAATTATGTCTAAACAGTTCAACCATCTATTTATATCGGGAATATTTCTGAATTCTCGTTTGTTTTCTTTTGTAATTCCCCTTGCAAGAGAATGTATATCACAATAAATAATTCCTTTATAATTCTCTCTTATTTTTTCTAAAGTTTCTATCGACACATCAAAACCGGTTATCATATTTAGTAATATACCGTCAAATTGATCAAAATTAACGTCAGTGGAGATTAATAAAGATTTGGATAAATTTTGGTAACATTCGTCTCTTTCTTTGTCAGGGTTTATTAAAAGATGAATAATTGGGATGTCTTCGGTATAACTACATAATGTAAGATCGAAATTGGAATAAATGTTTTTTACCAAATTGTAATAACTTTCTGTGAAGTTCGAAAGTAAATAAACTTCAAAATGTTTAGGATTTATTGCCGAAATGCCTAAAGACGAATAGTAAATTCCGCCGGGTTTATTTATACAGGATGTCCCTTCGTGAATATAATCTAATACTGAGCTGCCAATTAATAATAATTTCATATAGTGTGATGAATTTTTATTTATATTTATATGTTTAAATATAATAAATATTAATTTTGAGACAAAAATGAAAATAGGAATTACTTGTTATCCTACTTACGGCGGAAGCGGTACTGTAGCAACAGAATTAGGTAAAGAATTAGCGGCATTAGGACATCAAGTTCATTTTATTAGTAGTGCATTGCCTTATAGGTTAAAATCTTTTGTCGAAAATATATATTTTCACGAGGTGGAAAGCACGGCATATCCTTTATTTGACGGTCAACTGTATACTTTGGCTTTAACAAGTAAAATGACAGAAGTAATGGAATATGAAAAATTAGATTTAATTCATGTTCACTATGCAATTCCTCATGCGGTTAGTGCTTATTTGGCAAAACAAATAATGAAAAAAAACAATAAAGATTTAAAAATTATTACCACTTTACACGGAACCGATATAACCTTAGTTGGATTAGAACCTTCATTTTTGCCTTTAGTTAAATATAGTATTGAAGAAAGCGACGGCGTTACTGCAGTATCCCGATTTTTGAAAGAAAAAACAATTACAAATTATCAAATAAATAAAGATATTGAAGTAATTTATAATTTTATCGACCCTATAACATTTAAATCAGGGAGATGTTGTGAATTCAAAAAACATATTGCCCCGAACAATGAAAAAGTTTTGGTTCATACATCAAATTTTAGAGCAGTAAAAAGAGTTTCCGATGCAATTAGAGCTTTTGAAATTGTAAAAAAAGAAATGCCTGCAAAGCTATTACTTGTTGGCGACGGTCCCGATAGAGGTGAATGTGAAAGGCTTACACGTGAATTAAATTTGCAAGGCGATGTTCTATTTCTAGGTAAACAAGACGGTCTTGTTGAAATATTAAGCTCGTCAGATTTATTTATTATGCCGTCACAATCTGAAAGTTTTGGACTTGCAGCATTAGAGGCAATGTCTTGTGGATTACCAATTATTAGCACTTCGGTAGGTGGTTTGCCCGAGTTAAATTTACATAATGAAACCGGCTTTATTTGTGAGATAGGTGATGTTGAACGAATGGCAAAGTATAGTATAGATTTATTAAGAAACGAAAAAAAATACTCAGCTTTTTCTAAAAATGCTCGTAATAGAGCGGTAAGTGTGTTTGATAAAAAAATAATAATTCCTCAGTATATACAATATTATGAAAAAATATTAAATGAAAACTAATTTTATTAATGAACAAAAATTGAAATTTTTTATTTACAAATAATAATTGATTTTCTTTTTTTTTCGAGTATATTTTAATATATTATTACTCATATAAAATTATTAATTATGGTTCGGAGGTCATTTTGAGAAAATTACTATTAGTTTTAGTTTTTGCTTTTTCAAGCGGGATATTTTCACAAAATTTATTTGAAAAGGAAATAGTAAGTTTAAGTGGGTTTGAGTCTGAAACCGGAGTCACACATCTAATTTATGGAACTAATGGTGGGTATATTCATTCAACTAAACTTACGCAATTTGATTATCATCATTATAATACTGCAAATCGTACAGATTCTGTAATATTTAGCGGATTTATGTCTCAACCGCCTAGTTATCCCATAGAAGTTGGTGAATTAGTAGGTGAATTCGGATTTTTTGATAAAGACCCAAGTAAGTACATATATATTAAAAACTACTATGATATGGATGTACACGGCAAAATTATTAAATATGATAATCCATCATCTTATTCAAGCTTCTATCCTTTGCAACATTTATGGATTGATAAGAATGACCAAAATATTTGTTATACTGTTACAGAAAATTTTGTAATAAAGAGTACCAATAGGGGGAATGATTGGGGAGGAACAAACTCAACTCCTTCATACGGAATTCAATTATCTTTTGAATTCGTTTCCGGTAATCCTTATAACGGGGCAATGATTTTTGGTTTGGATAATTATAATCATCTATGCCGTTCTGTTGATTCCGGTAAAACTTATAATATTGTATTAAATAGTAATTTGGGTGGAAATACAAAAATATATTATGATATTAACAAAAAAACGATTTATGCAACTAACGGTTTTAATTTATATGTTTCGGATAATTATGGGAATGACGGCTCGTGGCAATGGAAAAGGACATTTGCCAAGTCGATTAAAATAGCAACGGACGGAGGCACGTCCGGTAAACTTTGTATAGCCAGCGGTTCTGAATTATTTATAAGCAGTAATTACGGCGAGTCGTTTACGTTATTAAAAAGATTTGAAAGAAATATAAAAGGGATTTATAAAAAGCCCGGCATTTCAGTTATCTTTATTGCATTTAAAAATAAAATTATTGCTATTGACGAATACGGAAATAATTACCCATATTATTCATGGTCATTTAATCTAAATAAATATTTATCAATGTACCCCCTACAAGTTGGAAATACTTGGGTTTATAAAACTGAAGGCGAATTTTTTGATCCTATAGATTGGCACACATATGTATATTACAACAAAACAAAAATTGTTGGCGAAGAATATTTCAACAATATTAAATATTTTAAGTTTTCAGACGGTACTTATAGTAGAATTGATTCACTTAACGGAAGGGTTTATAAAAAAGGTTCTGCAAATCTTAACGAACAGCTTTTATATGATTTATATGCCGAAGACGGTGATAGTATAAATATTGATAATGATAGAGGAATATTAAATAGTATTAACATAAATGATACACTATATTTTAATAATCACTTGATTAAAAAAAGATTTAATTATAACTCACTTTTTATTCAGAAAGAAGAATTATTACAAAACTTCGGTCTTATTTATTCCTATAAATCGTATGATTTTGGATATGATTCAACAAAGTTAATGGGTTGTGTTATTAACGGTACTTTGTATGGTGATACTACTTTAGTATCTGTTAATGAACCTATAAATGTAACTAAATTTGAATTATCACAAAACTATCCAAATCCTTTTAATCCAAGTACAATCATAAAATTTTCCCTACCGGAAGGCGGAAATGTTAAATTAATTATTTACGATGTATTGGGACGAAGAATAACAGAGTTAATAAACGAGTATAAGTCAATCGGAGAATATTCTGTTTTATTCCAACCGCAAAAATATGGATTGGCAAGCGGTGTTTATTGTTATCAATTAATAACAAAAAACAATTATGCGGTAAAAAAAATGATTTACTCTAAATAAAGGAGAGTATTATGCGCAAGTTATTTTTTATCTTTTTCTTTGTTTTATTTTCAGTACAAATTGGTGCTCAAATAGAAAAATATTTCCCCTTAAAAGTCGGAGATGAACGTCAATATCATAGGCATACGATGATGTATTTTGAAATTCTGTATGAAAAGATAGTTGATTTATATAAACCGGATAGTAATTCTTCAATCTATAAAGTTGAAAAAACCTCAAACCTAAATACTACGGTGAAAACTTATTATTATAAGACCGACAAGAGAGATCCTTATACGTTATTTATAAGTCAAGAGACGAGTAACCCGCAAAATTTTTATCCTTTATACAAGCTTAATGTAAAACCGGGGGATAAGTGGGACTATTCACCTGATAGCTATAGTTGGTTCACTTTCGCGTTTTATACAACGTCTCTTCCTACTCTTTGGGGCGCATTAGATTCTACGGCAAATTATTATAAAACAAGAACGTTTTCCGGTGCACCTGATTATTATTGTTTAATGACAGTAATGAAGGGATTGGGATTAACCAGAGAATATTTATTTGAAGTAGAAGTTACAAATTTAACGGGTTGCAAGTTAAACGGGATTAAATACGGCGATTTTGTTGATGTTGAGAATGAAAATATTCCAATTGAATATGATTTAGAAATTAAAAACTTTCCAAATCCATTCAACGGACAAACAACTATTGAGTT